>NZ_JBWZCM010000008.1:0-147096 GCF_059383655.1 Pseudarthrobacter sp. Hb11 | reverse complement strand
GAGCCTTAGCCATGCGTACCACCCCCAGTACCGTTGCATTCGACGGATGCCCAAAGCCTAAAACCAAATGTTGCAGAAAGTCCAGAACCCACTAAAACAAATCGACAAAATCAAAATTTATCCTCCAGCCGCCATCACGAACATGGCGATTGCAGTCACACTTCAAATGCCGCACTTAAAGTTAGTTACCCCCAAATGTGCCGTTCAATCCTCCACGAACTCCAGCAGGTCGCCAGGCTGGCAGTTCAGGACCCTGCACATCGCTTCCAAGGTACTGAAGCGGACTGCCTTCGCGCGACCGTTCTTTAACACCGCAACGTTGGCGGGAGTGAGGCCCACGCGGTCGGCGAACTCCCCCACGCTCATCTTTTGTTTGGCGAGTTCGACGTCGATGGGCACCACGATGGGCATCAGATTACTGCTTCCATGTCTGCCCGCAGGTCCGCTGCCTGCCGCAGCAGGGCACGCAGCACCACCACCACCAGGCCGAGGGCGGCGCCAGCCACCAGCATCAGGATCAGCAGGATCGGCACACCGGATTCATCGGCATTGAGCACCACCACGGCGGAGAACACCGCGAACATGATCCAGGCAGCGGCGATGGCCCATACGATCGCGTCCACCCACACCAAGGCTCCCCTAGTGAATATCTTGTCCTGCTTCACCATGCTGAGCAGCTTCCAGGTGCTCACGATGACCACCTGGACGCAGGCCACCTCCAGGACAAACAGGATGGTCAGGGGCCACTGCAGGTGTGCCCCCTCCGGATTCTCCTGCGCCATGTCGGCGAACTGGCCGGGATGGACATGACTTGGAACAGGAGCAGCAGAAGGAACGCCACCACGAGGACGGCTCAAAGCGCGGTGACTGCCAAACGGTCTATTGGCATGTATCGAGTCTCGAACTAAGTACCGAAAATCAATCGAAATTACCAGAGCGTCTCGGGACTCTCCCCCGCTGGTTAGCATCATTCCCGTGGAACGCACCGGACGGCGCAACAGGGGGTCTGACAGTCCCTGTTAGCCGGGCCCATCGTGCTGTTACCTAGTCCTTAGGACCGAATCAATCGAGAAACAGGAGAGGCAAGAACATGCGAGCAACTTATATGTACGGAGCCGGGGATGTGCGCGTGGAGGACGCCCCTATCGGCTTTGGCTCCATGTTCGGCCCCAAAAATCACCCTAACCGGCGGCCCCGCCCCGGTCCGCGCCTACATCGAGACCCTGCCGCCCGGCGTCCCGGATGGTTACCCCGCCATGGATTCCCGCGAATCCCTCAAAGTCCTGGTCCGTCCTTAATGCAATAAAACGCTCAACCAAGAGGAGTACTTATGGCCACCTGGCTTATCACGGGATGCTCGAGCGGACTCGGCCGGGCCCTTGCCCAGGCTGTGCTCACCCACGGCCACAACGTCGTCGTCACTGCCCGGAACGTCTCCACGGTGCAGGACATCGCCGACGCTTTCCCTGGCACGGCGCTGGCTCTCCCTTTGGATGTCACCGACGGAGCCCAGACCAGCTCTGTTGTGAAGCAGGCGCAGGAACGCTTCGGAGGCATCGATGTGCTGGTCAACAACGCCGGCTACGGCTACCGCGCAGCAGTGGAAGAAGCGGACGACGCCGACATCCGACAATTGTTCGATACAAACGTTTTCGGCGCTGTAGACCTGATCAAGGCAGTCCTGCCGGACATGCGGGCGAACAGGTCCGGGTCCATCCTGAACATCTCCTCCATCGGAGCGCGCCTCAAACCGGCCGGCTCCGGTTACTACGCGGCCACCAAAGCCGCGCTGGAAGCCATTTCGGGATCACTCCGCAAGGAACTGCATCCGCTGGGCATCAACGTCACCGTCATCGAACCCGGCGCATTCCGCACCGACTTCGCCGGCCGCTCACTCACCCAGTCGGCGACGGCGATCGTGGACTACGCCGAGACGGCCGGCAAGCGGCGCAAAGAGAACGACACCGTCCACGGTACCCAACCGGGCGATCCGGCCAAGGCGGCCGAAGCCATCCTGGCGATCGCGGACAGCCCGAACCCGCCGTCGCTGGCGGTGCTGGGGCAGGACGCCTGGGACGCCTTTGCCGCCGTTGCTGATGCGGAGCTCACTGAACTGGAGGAGTGGAAGGAGCTCAGCGTCAGCACGGGAATCGAGGACTAAGGGCGGGATCAAAGGGCGGGGGCGCCGGGTATTAGGGCACGCAACAGTTCCGTAATTCATGTGATGCTTGTCACTAAAAGCGCTTTCCTGCTTCTGCCTTAGGATTGCCTACCCTACAGTTCCTCGGGTGGGCATCTTTCCCCAAAGCCCAAAGGGACTCCGGTCCGCCCCTCACTTTTCCCCAGAAAGCAGTGCCTCAATGAAGATTCGCAACAGCGCTCTGGCCGGCATCGCACTCGCCGCCAGCGCCGCACTCAGCTTGTCCGCCTGCGCCGGCAGCACCACGCCCGCTTCCACCGGTTCAGCCTCCGCTTCCGCCTCAACTGGCGCAGTCTCGGGCGAAATCACGGTCTACAACGCCCAGCACGAAAGCCTGACCAAGGAATGGATCGATGCCTTCACGGCAGAGACCGGCGTAAAGGTGACCATGCGGCAGGGTTCGGACACTGAGCTGTCCAACCAGATCATCCAGGAAGGCCCGGCGTCCCCGGCCGACGTCTTCCTCACTGAAAACTCCCCCGCCATGACGCAGGTTGAGAACGCCGATCTCTTCGCTGATGTGGACAAAGCCACCACCGAACAGGTCCCGGAAGAATTCCGGCCCTCCACCGGCAAGTGGACCGGCATCGCCGCCCGCTCCACGGTCCTGGTCTACGACAAGAACAAGCTGACCGAGGACCAGCTGCCCAAGTCCATGCTGGACCTGGCCAAGCCGGAGTGGAAGGGCAAGTGGGCAGCTTCACCGTCCGGCGCCGACTTCCAGGCCATCGTCTCCGCCCTCCTTGAGCTCAAGGGCGAGGCTGCCACCGAAGAGTGGCTGGCCGGCATGAAGGAGAACTTCAAGGCCTACAAGGGCAACAGCACCGCCATGAAGGCAGTCAACGCCGGCGAAGTACCTGCCGCGCTGATCTACCACTACTACTACTACGGCGACCAGGCCAAGACGGGCGAGAACTCCAAGAACGTCACCCCGTACTACTTCAAGAACCAGGACCCGGGCGCGTTTGTGTCCGTTTCCGGCGGCGGCGTGCTGAAGACCTCCAAGAATGCGGCCGCGGCGCAGGCCTTCCTGAAGTTCATCACCGGCAAGAAGGGCCAGGAAGTCCTCAAGGACGGCACCTCCTTCGAGTACGCCATCGCCTCGGATGTTCCGGCCAACGAGAAGCTTGTCCCCATCGCGGATCTGCAGGCACCCACCGTTGACCCTGCCAAGCTGAACTCCCAGAAGGTCACCGATCTGATGACCAAGGCGGGACTCCTGTAATTTCGTGACTCCTGATGTATCGGCTCCCCCTCAAGGGAGCACGACGACGGCGGGCCGGGGCAGCAGCCCCCGCCCGCCTTTCGGCGTTTCAGCGGTGTCCATCCTGGCGGTGCTGATCGCCCTCTTTTCCCTCGTCCCCCTGGGGTACGTGGTTTACATGACGGCGGCAACGGGGTGGGACACCGCCGTCGAACTCATCTTCCGGCCACGGGTCCTCGAGCTGCTCCTCAACACCCTCCTGTTGATGGCCTTCACCGTCCCGCTCTGCCTTCTCCTGGGCGTGGCCGGCGCGTGGCTGGTTGAACGCACCGGGCTGCGCGGTGCCCGGATCTGGGCGGTTCTGCTGGCAGCACCGCTGGCCATACCCGCGTTCGTGAACAGCTACGGCTGGGTTTCGGCCGTCCCGTCCCTGGGCGGGTTGGGTTCCGGCGTCCTCATCGCCACGCTTTCCTATTTCCCGCTCGTGTACATCCCGGCCGCCGCCACCCTCAGCCGGCTGGACCCGGCCATTGAGCAGTCGGCAGCGGCGCTCGGGCTGGGCGCCTGGCGGACGTTCTTCCGGGTGGTGCTCCCCCAGTTGCGGATCGCCATGACAGGCGGCGCCCTCCTGGTGGGCCTTCATCTGCTGGCCGAGTACGGGGCGTTCGCGATGATCCGCTTCGACACTTTCACCACCGCGATCATGGTCCAGTACCAGTCCACCTTCAACGGGTCCGCCGGGAACATGCTGGCCAGCGTCCTGGTGTTCTTCTGCCTCCTCCTGCTCCTCGCCGAAGTCCGCAGCCGCGGGAACGCCAGGTACGCCCGCATCGGATCAGGCGCACAGGCCAGGGCGCTGCGGCTGCCGCTGCGCGCTTACCAGGTGCCGGCGCAGCTCTTCCTGCTGGCGCTCACGGCGCTGGCCTTCGGGCTGCCCCTGTTCTTCGTGCTGCGCTGGACAGTGGCCGGCGGAGCGGACATCTGGTCTGCGGATGAATTCCTGCCCGCCCTCCTGACCACCCTCGGCTACGGCCTGGCAGGAGCCGTTGCCACTACTGTGGTGGCTTTCCCCCTGGCCTACCTCGCCGTCCGCCGCCCCGGCTGGTTCAGCAAGTCCCTGGAACTTTCCAACTACGTCACCAGCTCACTGCCGGGCATCGTGGTGGGCCTGGCCTTCGTAACTGTCAGCATCCGGGTGGTCCCGGGGATCTACCAGACGGCGGGGGTGCTGGTGGCGGCCTACGTCCTGCTGTTCCTCCCCCGGGCCCTGGTGAACCTGCGGGCAGGGCTTGCCCAGGCGCCAAAGGAACTCGATGAGGCCGCGCAGGCACTCGGCAAGCCGCCGCTGCTCTCCTTCATCCGGGTCACCCTGCGGCTCACGGCACCCGCGGCCGCGGGCGGAGCTGCCCTGGTGTTCCTCGCCATCGCCAACGAACTCACTGCCACCCTGCTGTTGTCCCCCAACGGAACCCGCACTCTGGCAACCGAGTTCTGGAGCAAGAGCAGCGAAATCGACTACGCCGGGGCCGCCCCCTACGCACTCCTGATGATCCTGCTCTCGGCCCCCATGACCTACCTCCTCTTCCAGCAGTCCAAGAAAGTAGCCGGCCAGTGACCGAACAATCCCCTCCCCGGCTGCCGGAACCGCGGATCGCCCCATCGGTGGCGCCGTCCACCAACAGCCACCTGGAGATCACCGAGCTCACACGGAATTTCGGCACGCAGGCCGTGCTGAAGGGCGTCAACCTTTCCGTTGCCAAGGGCGGAACCACCGCCATAGTTGGTCCCTCCGGCTCGGGCAAAACCACCCTGCTCCGACTGATTGCCGGGTTTGAGCACCCGGCCACCGGCAGCATCTCACTCAGCGGGAAAAGGGTAGCGGGCGACGGGGCTTGGGTTCCGGCCCACAAACGACATATCGGGTACGTGGCCCAGGACGGCGCCTTGTTCCCGCATCTCACTGTGGCCAAAAACGTGGCATTCGGACTCGACAAAACCAAGCTGGACGGCGGCCGGCGGGCGGTGGCGGACCGGGTCCGCGAGCTCCTGGAGATGGTGTCGCTGGATCCGGACATGGCCAAGAGGCGTCCCCACCAGCTTTCCGGGGGCCAGCAGCAGCGCGTTGCCCTTGCCCGCGCCTTGGCCCGTGAACCGGAATTGATGCTCCTGGATGAGCCGTTCTCCGCGCTCGATGCCGGACTCCGCGTAGCCACCCGCAGGGCGGTGGCCAAGGTCCTGAACCAGGCGGGTGTTACCACCATCCTGGTGACCCATGACCAAGCCGAAGCGCTCTCCTTCGCGGACCAGGTAGCGGTGATGCGCGGCGGAAAGCTTGCACAGATCGGCAACCCGTTTGTGGTGTACACCCGCCCGGCGGACCGCGCTACCGCCGAATTCCTGGGCGACGCCGTAATCCTGGACGCCTGGATGGAAGGGTCCTTGGCGACGTGTTCGCTCGGCGGGATCCCCGTCCGCCGGCCACCCGCGCAGGGCCGGGTGCAGCTGATGCTCCGGCCCGAACAGATCCGGATCGCCGAGGACGGCCCCATCCGTGGAGTGGTGGTGGAGACAGACTACTTCGGCCCTGAAACCACTGTGCGGCTAAAGCTTGCCGTGCCGCCCGAACTGGCCAGCAGAGCCGACCACCGTTATCCGGGCGGCGGCGAAGTCATCACCATCCGGCACTGGAACGCCTCCCTCGCCCGGCCTGGGATGGAGCTTTGCCTGCGCGTTGTGGGCGAAGGCGTGGCGTTCCCGTCTGAATCCTGACCGGCCGCAGGGCGTTCCCAGCTCGGTAGCGGCGGTATCATCGAGGGTTGCCCCGATCCAGCGGCGCCCGCCCCGAGAGGTATGTAGTGTCAGTCGAGATAATCTCTTCATCACCCCGCCGCGCCCACCGCGCCGCCCGAATGGCGGCCAAAACACCGTTCAGGCCCGAGATCCAGGGACTCCGCGCGCTGGCGGTGCTCATGGTGGTGGCCTACCACGTGTGGCTGGGCCGCGTTTCGGGTGGCGTGGACGTTTTCCTGATGATTTCGGCGTTCCTGATGACCCTGCAGTTCACGAATAAATTCGACCGGGAACAGTCGATGGACCTGATCCGTCACTGGCTGCATCTCTTCAGGCGCCTGTTGCCGGCCTCGGCGGTGGTCATTGCCGCGACCTTGCTGGCCACGTTCCTTTTCGTGCCAAGGATCCGCTGGCTCAACATCGTGGAACAGGGTTGGGCTTCGCTGCTGTACTTCCAGAACTGGCTGTTGAAGGCCCAGTCCGTGGACTACTACGCGGAGGACCGCGGCCTGGCCAGCCCGTTCCAGCACTTCTGGTCGCTCTCCATTCAGGGGCAGGTCTTCATCCTTTGGCCCCTGATCTTTGCCGCTGCTGCGGTAGCTGCCAGGGCCTTCCGGTTACGGTACCGGGTTCTTCTGACCTATCTGTTCGGCGGCATCTTCGCGGGCTCGTTGATCAATTCCGTCTTTTACACATACTCGAACCAGGCGCAGGCCTACTTTGACACCGGCGCACGGCTCTGGGAGTTCGCGCTCGGTTCGCTGGTGGCGTTGGTTCTGCCCGGCTTGGCTCTCTCGCGGATGGTTCGCGTGGTGCTGGGTTGGGTAGGTGTGCTGGCGATGCTCGGCTGCGGTTTGGTCCTGCAGGTCCAGACCGCCTTTCCCGGATTCATCGCGCTCTGGCCGACGCTGGCCGCCGCTGCCGTCGTGGTGGCCGGCCAAAGTGGAAGCCGCTTCGGAGTGGACCGGATCCTCAGCTCGCGGTTCCTCATCCGGTTGGGTGATAACTCGTTTGCGTTGTATCTCTGGCATTGGCCTGTTCTTGTCATCTACCTCATCTGGTCCGGAAAGGACCACGCGGGTTGGCTCTCAGGCAGTGCGGTTGTCGCCGCCTCCCTGGTCCTTGCCTTTCTGACGTCGCGGTTTGTGGACGCGCCGGGGCGCCAGTGGAAGTGGCCGGAGGTCAGGCGCCGCCGGGCCACCATCGCCATCGTGGCGATAGCAGCAGTGGCTGCGGTCCCGCTCGCCGGGTGGCGGTATGTCTTGGACGAGGAGAACCGGGTCCTGCTCAGTGAAGCGCAGAGGAACAACCCGGGATCGAAGGCCCTCCTCCCCGGCTATATCGACACGACAGATGCTGACGCCGGAATCCTCCCGACCGCAGCGAAACTCTCCAAAGACTGGGCGAACCTAAGTATCCGCTGCAAGGGCGAGATGGCACCAGGGCCGGGAGCACTCGAAAAAACCTGCATCCAAACACCGGAGATTGAGCAGCCGGACAAGAAAGTGCTTGTTGTAGGCAACTCCCATGCCCAACAGTGGATGGGGGCGCTGAAACCCATCGCTGAGCGGAACAATTGGCAGCTGTATTCACTTCTTAGGGGTGGCTGTGTTTATGCAGCTCCCGGGGCCGATGTCAGCAAGGAGTGTGCCGCATTCAACGCAGAGGTTGACCAATACCTCGAAAAGCACAAACCGGATGCGATCTTCACAGTAGCCACGTCAGCAAGTCCATCATCGCCTGCCGAAAGGCTGAATCCCGGTTATGAAGCGATGGCCCGTGCGGTCACAGCCCAGGGAATCGACGTCATTGGCATTCGTGACAACCCGCGGTTCCGCAGCAGCATGGCAAACTGCGTCGTGACCAAGGGGCCCGATGACCCCGCCTGCAACCCACCCAGACAAAGCGTCCTGCCGGACCAGCCCCCTTTTGCCCCACTAGTGAACCAAATTCCAGGGCTCTCGCTTCTGGATATGTCTGACAGCATCTGCACCCCCACCACATGCCCGGGTCAAATCGGCAACATGTTCGTCTACCTGGACAACAACCACCTCAGCGCGACCTATGCCGCAAGCATGTCCGAAGAGTTGGAAAGGAGGCTGATGGCCGCGACAGGCTGGTGACCGACCAGGGTGTCCGGTCTCAGCCCAATACCCTCCGGCAGGTGCAGGAGGGTATTGGGCTGTAGTGGGTTCATGTGTCCGTCAATCTGTGCGCACCTGGCCGGTGGCCGTGCCCCCGCGGCTGGATTCGGCCCTTACTGTAGTGATCTGGTAGGTCGGGCCGGGTTTGGCCGTCAGGGACCAGTTACCGAGCGAGTTGATCATGACGGTTCCCAGCTTGGTCTTGGCACGTCCGAAGGAGACATCGTAAATGGTGACCGACGCCGAGCCGGAAGGGACGGCCCCGCCGACCCTGGAGGTGCCGGCAATGGCCAAGTCCTTCCGGAGGCGGTGCCGTGCGGTGGTGATGCTAAGGACTTCGGCCTGTGCGGCCGGGGCTTCAGCCGTTGGGGTCGGGGTGGGCGTTGCTGTTTGGGTGGGTGTTGCGGTGCCCGTTGGTTCAGGCGAGTCGCTTGAGTCGCCATCGGCTGGTTCAGTAATTGTTGGTGCCGGTTCCTCCACCGCCACGGGGGTGATTGGGTGCGGACGTGACGCCTCGATGGGATCGTTGGGATCCGGATCGTTCGGGTCCATGCCCACGCTGAACTGGGCCATCATGTCGTGATCCTCGTGCGGGAGGTTGTGGCAGTGGATCATGTACCGGCCGCGGTGGTGCTCAAACTTCATCAGCAGCCGGACCGTCTCGCCCTCACCGACGTAGACAACGTCCTTTGGCCCGCGTTCGTAGTTGAAGGGAGCTCTCCCGTTGCGGCTGAGGATTTGGAAGTCCACCAGGTGAATATGGACCGGATGGAACCAACCGCCTGAGCTGTTTTCGATTTCCCAGATTTCCACGTCATCCAGGTCAGGGTCTGCCAGAACTTTCTTGTAGCCGCTCTCCACCACCTCGTCCCACGTCATGCCCCCGAAGGTCCATATGTCGCCGTCACGCTTCACCCGCATACGCCGGGTCTTCACCGACTCGGAAGTCTTCAGGCTCATGGTGGTGCTCGAGGCGAGCAGTGTCGGCATGACCTTTGCGGCCGGTCCGGACGTATCCACGGGTTCATCCGTCACATCAAAGGCCATGACCCTGCCGGTGTAGTCGTAGTCAATGTTGTTCTTGTTGGACGCGTTGCGCAGTTCCACGCGCTTTCCTGCGGGGTACTTGGAGAAGTCGATGAGGATTTCGTAGCGCTCCGCGCTGCTGTGCCGCCATGACGTCACCTGCTGGGCAGTGGGCATCAGGCCACCATCCGTGGCGACCATTGTTACGGGATCCCCGGTGCTCAGGGAGAACCGGTAAGAACGTGAAATGGAGGCGTTAAGGACGCGGAAGCGGTAAATCCGCCGCTGCACCTTCATTACCGGCCAAGGGGCGCCGTTTACCAGAATGACGTCGCCCCACAGGCCGGAGTGGGTGTTGTCGTCGTAGCCCAGGGAGCCGTTGGCGGCGAACATGGCATCGGAAACGGTTAACGGTACATCGAACTTTCCTTGCGGGAGCAGGTTCCGTTCCACCTCGTCGTGCAGGTGGTAGTGGCCCGCCAACCCGGAATAGACACTTTGTGCTGTGTTGTGGACGGCATGGTCGTGGTACCAGAGAGTCCGCGCCGGCTGGAAATTGGGGTACTCGTAGTCCTTGCAGAAGCCAAGTCCGGTCAGATCGTTGGCGTACCCGTCGAATTGCGGCAGTGAAGCGGAACCGTGCAGGTGGGTGGAGGTATCGAGCCGGTACCCCCACTGCGGATGGAGCAGCGGCAGCACGTTGTCCATCATGAGAGTGATGCGGTCGCCCTGATTCACCTTGATTGTGGGGCCCGGAAACGTCCCGTTATAGCCGAGGATGGGCGTGCTCAGTCCCGGCACAATGTTCGCCGAGCTGAGCTTCTGCTCAATGCGGTAGTGGTGCCTGTTGTGGCCGTCGGCATCCACCGTTGTTTTTGAGGGCACAAGGACCTTGGGGACCGTCAAAGTCCGCTGGTAAGGCTTGGGCATGTTAGTCGGAGCCAGCCGGCTTGCTGACTTGGCCTCAACTGATCCCAGTGGGACGGCAAGCCCAAAGGCGCCGATGATTCCGATACCACCTAATTGCATTGCCTGCCGGCGTGAAATGGACATGCACACAGCGTGGGGGGAGCACATTGCGAAAACATTGGGAAATTCCGGGGACCCGGTGATGCCAAGGATTTCCCAAGCGGGTTACGCCAAGCTGGCATGACGTAAGAGGCCCATTGCCGTGTGAACGGGATCAGGGCCAGTAGAGCGGCGGAAGGGGCGCGATGTCGCTGAGAACACGGGTCATGGCATGGCTGGCGCTGCTGGTAGGCGGGATGCTGTCACTGGTCTGGGCCTACACCTACGGCAGCAGTGCGAACCCTGGCTTACTGGCCAGGACAGGCCCGGCCGTGACCTGGGGCTTGCCCACCGCCAAGCTGGTGTTCAACCTCGCCAGTGCCGGCACTATCGGCGCCTTGGCGCTGGCAATCTTCGCACTCCCCCACGGTGGAATCCCTCATCAGCGGGCACTCCGGCTTGCCGGATGCTCGGCGGCCGCCTGGGCCGTGGCCGCCGCGGTACACACCTCCGCAAGCTTCCTGCTCCTTGCCAACCGGGCACCTACGGAGGGCTTCGGTGATGAATTCCTGACGTACCTGACCAGGATTGACGCCGGCCGTGCCGGTGCCCTCAGCACTCTCATAGCCGCGGCCGTGACACTGATGTGCTTCCGGCTCAAGAGCCCGCGCACTCTTGCCGTCACCGCCGTCGCGGCTTTCGCCGGGCTGTTGCCGCTGGTCATGAAATCCCATGCGGCCGGCGGCATCGACCACGCGGACAGCACCACCGCCCTGTTCGTCCACGCCGCCACCGCGGCGGTCTGGCTCGGCGGCCTCCTTGCGCTGGTAGTGCTGCGACCAGTGCTGCCGGCGGGCCAGCTGGGCGTGACGGTACGCCGGTACTCGACCCTGGCGCTGATCAGCTTTATCGCCCTCGCAGTCTCAGGATTCCTGGGCGCCCTCACCAGAATCAGTACGGTCGAGTCCCTGCTGAGCCCCTATGGTGTGATCGTCCTGGCCAAGGCCGGAGTCTTCGTCATTCTCGGGCTGTTCGGGGTGCTGCACCGGCGCTGGTCGGTGGGACGGATTGAAAAGAACCCGGACCGGGGCGGCAGGCACTTCACCGGCCTCACCGTCGTCGAACTCGCAGTCATGGGCGCCGCCTCCGGGATGGCTGCGGCACTGGCCCGAACAGAACCCCCGCCGGCCGCAGGGTCCGGAAAGACGTCCGCCGGGGACTTCGCCGCAGGGCTGCCCGAGCCCGGCCTCTGGGAATACCTATCCCGCTGGGCCCCTGACCCGTTATGGATCCTGGCCTGCGGCTTCGCCGTCGTTGCGTACGTTGCCGGCGTGCGGCGCCTCCGGACCGTGGGCCGGTCCTGGCCCGCGCATCGCACTGTGGCGTGGCTTGCGGGAATGGCAGTCCTGTTCGTGGTCACGAACGGGGGTGTGCACATCTACCAGGGCTACTTGTTCAACGCCCACGTACTGACGCAGATGATGCTCACTGCTGTGGTGCCACTACTGCTCGTCCCGGCCGCCCCGCTGACCCTGGCCAAAATGGCTGTCACGGCCAGAACCGACGGCAGCACCGGAGTCAAGGAAGTCCTGGAACGGTCCGTTGAACCGGCACTGGCAGCGCTGCGCAGGGATCCGATTCTGAACATATTTATCCTCGCCGCGTCCCTGCTCGTCATCTACTACACTCCTCTGCTCGAATGGGCGGCCGTGGGACAAATCGGCTACAGCATCATGACCTTGCTCGCCCTGCTCACCGGCTCTCTCGCCACCGCCGCGCTCATCGCGGCCCCGGACCAAGGCATCAGCAGCTCACGCAGCCGGCTGTTTGTACTGGCAGGCATGGCCGGCGTCTACGCATTCGGCGGGTTGAAACTTCTGGAGCAGGCTCCTGCAATGGAGATGCCCTGGTTCACATTGGTAGGCCAACCCTGGGGGTTCTCTCCGGCTGCTGCCGCGGAACTGGGCGGCCCCATCATGTGGTCCATCGCCGCCGTAGCACTCGCCATTACAGCCGTCATGATCATCGTTCGCCGCGGCCAGAGCCCGCAAGACCAGGATCCGGGGCCCGCGGGCAGCACAGCCCGGCAGTCGGCGGCTGTACATGAAGAACTGCCCACTCCCTCTGCCTGAGCGGTAGCGGCTCGCCGGTTCCCTCACACAGGGCCCGGGTTACAAGGTATGGCGGGATGCTCGACATCAAGGACGCATCGTGCGTGCCAGTCAGCAGGGCCGGGAACATGAAGCCTCACCTGACAGCAGCCACGCCCCGGGACCGCCGCCCAAGGTTTTCCCACGCTGATGTGCCTAGCGTGGGGATTGTTCTACCGGTCTGGCCGCATGGGAGGAGGCACAGATGTATCTCCAAGGCGCACTGGGCCTAATTGATCCGGCAGTACTTGGGCGGTGCTCATCGCAAGCCCGCCGGCCACGGCACAGTTTCTCCGGCGGCGCCTGCCCGGGGGGAACGGCGGACCGTCATGAACGCCCTGCATGGGCTGCAGGCCCAGTTGCGGCCGTAAAATCTATCAGTTCCGCACTGCAGCTAGCGTTGATCCGTGGGAAAAAGGAACGCCGATGATGCCACGTGCTTCGTTCCGGCTGTTCCGTACCGGGTTGATCGGATCAATCGTGCTCGGCCTCGCTGCCGGGGGGCACCTGGCTGCTGGAGGGCAGTTGCCGGCGCTGTCAGTTCTGGCGGCCCTGTGCGGCGTAACCATCATGCCGGTGGCAGCAATGACCCACTTCCGGCTGTGCTTTCCTGTTCTGACTGGTTTGCTTGGCGCCGGTCAACTGTGGCTTCACTGGGCCTTTGACGCCTTGTCCGTGGGAACTCCGTCGCCGGTCCTGACGGCGGTGCTCGCCGGCCACGCCGGACACTTCGCAACACACCCAGTCCACGAGACGGCAGCTGTTACCGTCCCGGTGCATGGGGCAGCCCCGGACCCGCTCATGTTTGCCTCACACGCGGTGGCTACCCTGATCACGGCGCTGCTCCTGGCGCGGGGAGAAGGGGCCCTCGGAGTCCTGGCCAGCTGGTTCGAACCACTCCTGAGGCGACCCCAAACCGCCCTCATCTTCCCGACCCGTGCCCCGGGCCTCTGCGTCCGGTCGGTCGTTCTTCCCTCGCCGCGGCCCGGGGTCCGGCTGCCGTCACGGCGCGGACCCCCAGCACTGGCACCCGCTGCCTAGCGCCTGTCCCTGCACGGACAGGAAGAAGGCGGCACTCCACCGCTTACACCGGACACGCCGCCATGCGGCCGTCCGTTCCTGACCCATGCATGTTCTTGAAAGGCACCCACCGTGAAGACCTCCATCCGCCGTACCCTCAAGATCACCGGGGCCACCGCCCTAACAGCTGTCCTCCTGGCCGTCGGCGCGGCCGCGGCCTCTGCTCATGTGACCGTCGATCCGTCCGTCACGAAAGAGGGTGGATTCACCAAGCTAACCTTTAGCGTTCCCAATGAATCCGCCACGGCCAAAACCAACCGGCTCGAAGTGAAGCTGCCCACCGAGACCCCGCTGACATCCGTCTCGGTCAAGCCCATTGACGGCTGGACAGCCCAAGTCATCACCACAGACCTGCCCAAACCCGTAGAGGTCCAGGGTGCGACGGTCACAAAAGCCCCTACCAGCGTGGTCTGGACCGCCGATGACGCGCATCAGATCGGACAAAACGAATTTCAGATGTTCACCATTTCCGTAGGCCGCCTCCCCGTGGCCGGCACCACGGTGGTCCTGCCCGCAGCGCAGGGCTATACGGACGGGACCACGGTCAACTGGGCTGACACGGTGGTTGCCAACCACGACCATTCAGCAGCAACGTCCACCGCAACGGCATCAGCAGCACCCACTGCCGCCGAGCGGGCCCACCCGGCACCGTCCTTCGTGACCACTGCGGCAGAATCGGACACCGCCCAGACCGGGACGGCCGCCGCAGCCGCTGAAGCGGCGCCCGCCGCGCCGGTTGCCGCTGCTTCTTCATCCAGTGGCGGGGACACTGCAGGCTGGCTTGGGCTCGCCGCCGGCCTGATCGGGCTCGCCGCCGGTGGGACCGCACTGGCACGCAGCCGCCCCGTCAGAAGCAACTAGGCACCCGCTTCCCGCGGAAACACCGCCGGGTTCTACCGCCGCGGGTTCCTCCGCTCCGCCCTCACCGGTGGTGCTGCCGCTTTGGCACGTCATCCCCAGCAGCACCACCGGACGTGAAAAACAAGACCCTGACTTTTAGTAGCCACCCCTAAGATCCGCCAAAGCCGCCCCTAAGATCCGCCAAAGCCGCCCCTGACAGCATTTGACCGGAAACCATCGGGCCCCAAAGCCGCGGCTGGTTGAGATAGAGACCTTAGGCTGCCTCGGTCAACCTAAGCCGTCCGCGTGGCCCAACGTTCCATGGGCGCCTTCCTTATCCCAGGTTTCCACAAGGTGCCTCCCAAGACGCTGGTCTTGTTCGGAAATTAGCTGTAGCTCACGAACTGAATGACAAACGCGGATTGGAAACAGCCGGGTCGCGCTAATGACCTCGGTCCATCGGCCAGGCCGCCGCCGAGCAGACAGTCCGGCTTTGATTCCCGTGAGTCAGTGCCACGGTCTTATCGATGGCTTGAGCCCCCCCCCATTTGCGGGAAGGCCCAGCGATTTATTGCCCGGAAACGAGGCTTCGACAAGGTTTTTGCAACAAGGGTTCTAACGTTTCTCCAACTCGGGTTCGTGAAAGTAGTTGTTATCTCGCAGGCGTCAGTCCTGCAGCTGAACTATTCCGGGGCCTGAGAGCTCCGTTAAGGAAAGGACCCGTAATGAGCTTTCGAAAGCTTGTTTCTCCCGGTTCGCCTGGTAACTCGTCCTCACGCAGACTTGTCACTGGCTTGCTCGCAGGAACCACCACGCTGGCACTTGTGGGAGCTGGTGCGTCCGTTGTGATGGCGGCGAACCCGCCAGCCGGCCCTGGCAACATTGAAATCTTCACCAAGCGCGACATGGTCGCTATCGAGGGATACGCTGCACAGGCGGGACAGGACGCCACGATCCGCGTGTCCCGGGGCGGTAGCCTTATCGGCGTCGCACGCGGCGTGGTCGATAGCACCGGCTTCCTTGAGGTCAATCACCCCGGAGGTGTCTGCTGGGATCTGGTCACACCCAACATCTCCGGAGGCGACGACGTCACGGTCGAGTTTGCGGACGGCAGCTCAGACGGAGCGATAGCAGGCACGGCGGTCATCACCTCAGTCGACGCTGTTGACGGGACGCCCACTCCGGACGTCGCCGGTGATGTCGAGGGCAAGGTTGTGGTCAAGGGCACGTACGGCGCGGACGTCGACACCGCCCGCATGGCGGTCGAAATCGTTAACCCCGACATGAGGGCCATGGGCATCGGCGAGCGGGCAATCGGCTGGCCCGACGACGAGGTACCTGTCGGCTACAAGGTTGAGGGCAACGCTGAGAACGGTGAATTCACTGTGACGTACGGTTTCTTCTCCAAAGCCGAGCGGGACGCCGCTCTTGCTGGTGACCCGTCCGTCGCCAGCTGGCAGGCAGAACCGGTTGGCGTTGAGGCCCAGCTCGGCCTGACTATCTCCGAGTTCAAGGAGATCGACGGTCCAGGCTTCGGCGGATGCCCCGCGGGGCCCTCCGGGCAAACACCCAACCAGCCAACTGAGGCCTTCGCCAGCACAGCAGGCAAGAGCAGCATCACCGCCACCTGGGCACCGGCCACCGTTCCCGCGGACGCTCCTCCCATCACCGGCTACGAGGTAATCGCAGAGGACACTGTTCTGGGCCAGGAGGTGAGCATCAAGGTCGGAGCCGAAGCAAAAAGCGCAACCATCCGCGGCTTGGTGGACGGTCAGGCGTACCCGGTGAAGGTCGTGGCATTGAACGGACAGGCAAGTAACCCTGCGGCGGCCGGCACGGTAACGGTTACGTCTGCTGAGGCGCCTCCAGCGGCTTCCGCACCTGCAGCTCCAGGCAACGTGGCCGTGAAAGACGGCTCCCTGCTCGGTTCAGCGGATGTCACATGGACTGCGGCCGCCGCCAACGGCTCGGCTGTAACCGGGTACACAGTTCAAGCGCTGTCCGGGGATGAGGTAGCCGCTACGGCTGATGCCGGTAGCGGTGCCACTTCGGCCAAGCTCGAAGGGCTGAAACCAGGAACGGAGTACAGCTTCATCGTCACTGCTAACAGCGGTGCGGGCAACACCGCAGCTGAACGAGTGGCCTTCTCCGTGCAGGCAGGGGCCTTGACAGCACCGGCCGCTCCGAATGTCGTTCGGGTAACCACCGGCAATGGCAGCGGGACTGTCGAATGGCAGGCTGCAGCCGCCGGCAATACACCGGTTACCGGTTACGTCCTGACGGCCACCCCGGCATCCGGAACAGCTGTCACGGTGAAGACGGACGCGGCAGCGCGTAACGCCGCGCTGAGCGGGCTTACCAATGGCACCACCTACACCCTCAAGCTGGTCGCGACCAGCGCGGCAGGCGAGAGCGCTCCGGCAACCTTTGGTACCGGCGCTTCGGCAACCCTGACTCCCGCGGATCAGCTCACGGCCACGGCCGAGTTCCGCGCTGACAGGCGGGAATGGAGGATTGGTGGAAGCGCCAGCATCACCACAGGCAACACAATCACGGCAACCAACTCCAACGGTGCGCGGATCGGTACCGCGACGGTCGCTGCTGACGGTAGCTGGACGATCCGCGCTCGTAACTCGACCGCGCCAGTGACGCCAACCATCAAGGTGACGTCCTCCGCGGGCGGATCCATCACGGTAGCCGCCAGCACAAGGTAGCCGAATCCACTGAAGAAGGAGCGGATCTTTGAACTGCTCCCCGAAGGTTGGACTGGAAGTTCAGTTCTGACTTACGGGGAGCAGTTTCATGTGTGAAAGCAGTTGCACGACAGAGGGCGCGTTCGCGAAAATACTGCTCACCTGGGAGGCACCGCGGGACCGCTGTCCAGCACGAATAGGTAGTTTCAGACGTAAATAAATAGTCCCGCCGTAGCCCGGTGGCTCCCGGTAGACACCGGGAAGCCGCCGGGCTTCGGCGTGTGCCGCAATGACCCCATCACCGGCTGGGCCCGCGGAACGCACGACGA
This sequence comes from Pseudarthrobacter sp. Hb11, assembly GCF_059383655.1. Taxonomy (NCBI): domain Bacteria; kingdom Bacillati; phylum Actinomycetota; class Actinomycetes; order Micrococcales; family Micrococcaceae; genus Pseudarthrobacter; species Pseudarthrobacter sp. Hb11. The sequence goes on along the minus strand of NZ_JBWZCM010000008.1, from coordinate 129,632 downwards.
CGGCAGGTTGCCTTTCCGAGCAAGGTAACCCGCCGCCGTCGGACCTTCATCGAACCTGAACGTCATGCGTCTCTGCACCGTCGCTGGCACTACTCCTGATGGGCCGTCGTGCGGCTGAAGGAAAGACCACGGGGCGCCGGAACAGGCTCAGCGACCTGCTGCAAAGATTGGCTCGGCGGTGGGTTAACGCAGGAAACGAGGGCCTCCTGGCTTTGAGATGAGTGTGATGACTCAAACCAATGCCAGGGGCCCTCGCGCTGTTACCTGACCTATAAATCGAAGCTAGGTGGCCTTCAATACCCCTGTGTCCCGGCCGGAAGACTTGGCAACAAGGTGCCGGCCGGCGAAACGGAGGGCGGGAGCGGCCACGCCGAACGCTGCGGTGACAGAAGTTCCGGCTCCCGGTGCTGAACGGACTTCAAAGGTGCCACCGGCCTGCCGGATCGTGTCCCCGAGGATCCTCAGGCCAAAATGACCTTCGGTGCGGGGTTCGCTCGGGTTGAAGCCCACGCCATCATCGGAAACTGTGAGCTGTGTCCGCTGGCCGGCCTGCCAGATCCGGATTCCCACCGATTGCGCGGAGGAATGCTTGCTGACATTGACAAGAGCCTCCCGCGCCACCCGGTAGAGCAGAACCGCCCGGTCCCGGTCGAGCACGAGCTTGTCCGGGATTTCAACCGTGAGGTCAATTCCGCGCTCAACCAAGGGTGCCTCCAGCCTCGTCAGGGAAGCCTGGAGCCCGAGCTCCTCAAGGTCAGGGGGATAAAGCTCACTGGTCATGGCCCGCAGGGTGCGGATATTGTCCTGGAGCATTGTCCGGGCATTGACAAACACGGGCTGCAGCTCAAGCGGACCACGGCGCTCCTCCGATTCCAAGGCGTACGCCAACCCGGACAAGTCCTGGATGACCTCGTCATGGAGTTCGCTGGCAATCTGGCGGCGCTCCTGGTCCGATGCCTCGATGGCGCAGCGCAGCATCGCGTTGCGCGCCGCCTGATGGACCTGCATCCTCCGTGCCAGGCGGACGGCCGGAACCAGTTGCGTCAGCTGGAGGACCGCCAAAGACAGCGCCATGGGCGGCACCATTCCCATCAGGACTGCTTGCTGTTCGCGGCGGACTCCATCGCCGGAGGTGTACGTTTCGAAGATCATCGGGGCTCCATTTGCGGAAGCGGAGCGGGCATACACTTCCACGAGTTCGCCGGACTCCGCCTCGAACTCGTTTTCTTCCTCAGTTTGGTTTTCAAAGGTTGCCGTGGCCGGCCCGCCTTCCAGTAGCTCGCGCGCCCATTCCTCCGTTTCGAAATCCTGGCCGATGAGGGACTTGACGTCAGAGTAGACCACGCGGAATTGCTCGTCCCACACCTTAATTCTTGTCACGCCGCTCTCAGCCAGCCACGGCTCCAACCTCTGGTCCAGCAGTTCCATCGCGGCGGGATCCCGGGCAAGGAGCTTGTCCGTTATCAAGGGCCCCACCACGTTATCGGCCAGGCGCTGGGTGATGTCCCTGGCGTTGGCCAGGGCGTGCCGTTCCGCTTCGGCACCCACCCAGAAGGAGATGGGGACGGCAACCAGGACGAGGGCCGCGAAACCGGCTGTGAGAAAACGGGCCACAGCTGCCCTGACTTCGCGCCGCTCGGCGGCGTCGCGGCTAACGGTGGCGGCGTGGCCAACGGTGGCGGCGTGGGTGGACTTCCCCGCAAAAAGTTTGCGCACGGTGCTCTTGCCGGTCACTTCCCCAAAGGTCCCGATGCGGAGGGGACGGTGCTGCCCCACCTTGCCACCAGGGACGGATTCACGATCATGTTACCGGCGTGGGCGTGCCTCAGGGTGTCCAGCATGACTCCCAAAGCGCCGTCCTTCGGAAGGAACCCGCAGATGCCCATGCGCGCGGCCTCCCGCAGCGCCTCCTGCGACGGGTTGCCCGTTAACATCACGATCCGGGTTTCCGGCGCTTCGGCGAGGATACGCTCGGCAGCGTTGAGCCCGGAGCCGTCAGGAAGGTACAGGTCCATGATGACGACGTCGGGCCCAAGGTCCCGGAACATCGTCACCGCGGATGCCACGGACTTCGCCGCTCCCACACTTTGCAGGTCCGGCTCGCGGTCCAGCGCCCCGGCCAGCAGGTCGGAAAACGTGGTGTGGTCATCAACGATCAGGATCCGCAGGCGTCCGGTTTCCTGCCGGGTGACCACATCCGGGTCTGTCATCAGGGCAATGGAACCACTCGCCGTGAACCCGTGGCTGGGGCGATGGGGTTCCGCTGGCCTGGAAGTTGCCGCAGTGCTCCTCAGAAGCCTGGTCTGTGCCTCCCTCAGCGCCGGACCCGGGGCACAGCCCAGTTCCTGGTCAATGGTCCTGCGGCAGCGGTCATAAGCCCGCAGGGCTTCAGTGTTCTCGCCATTCTGCTCAAGCCCAAGAATCAACGCGGTCCAAGCCCGTTCGTTGAGGGGATCCTCCTTTACCGCCGCACCGCCCCAGGCAATAGCCTTGCCGACGTCCCCCACAGAAAGGGCGGTTTCTGCGGCCATGACGCGGGCCAGGCTGACCTGGGCTGCATGGGTAGCCCGCTCCTCCTCCGCCCAAGCGGGCAGCAGTTCGTCCCCCAGCAGCGGAGCGGAGGCCAGGTCAAGTGCTTCTGTCAGCAGTTCTAGCGCCGCGCCCGGCTCCGCCTGGCCGGCCATTTTGGTCAGTGTCTCGAACCGGTCCAGATCCAGTTCCACCAATGACCGGTCGATGGCATAGCCTCCGGTGACAGTTCGCAGCGGACCTGTTCGTCCGGTGCCGGGCTGCAGGTGGCGCCGGAGGACGCTGACATAACTTTCAAGGGTAGGCAGGGCAACGGCAGGGTGGTTGCCACCCCACAGCAAATCCATAAGCCGGGTCTTCGACACTGCAGTGCCAAAATTCATCAGCAGAATTTCGAGTACCTGGCGGGGCTTGGGTCCGCCAAGGTCGTTGGCGCTCAGCTCGATGTCGCCGCGGCGGATGGTCAGGGGTCCGAAAACCGAAATCTGAAGCGCCGGCGCCTGCGGCGACACTTCGCTTACAAGTCCTGCAGGCCCGGTGCTATCTGCCAGTTCCAAGGTAATCACGAAGGTTCCCCCCAAAGTAGTTCTGTGGTGCGTGGTTCTCATTGAAGGGGGCGGGCTATTACCGAACAACAGTGGTCAGTACTCACATCTGAAACCGCGCTGCACTTGGTCCCACGTGGGGTACGTGGAACCCCTGCCGCGGAAACCGCAGCAGGTCCCGGCGGGCAACAAACGGCGGGAGACGTTTCCGCAGGTGAACCCGTGGAACAGGGACTCCAGGCAAACCTGGGGAAAAGCCTGGGCGGCACAACGTAAGGGGTGATTCCGCCACCAAAGCTTTCCCCAAGCAGGCCTACGTAATTTTGTAGAAAACAGATACCGCCCTGGTGCAGGCACCAATATGACGGGATTCAGGATGAGACCGCGGATCGCAATGACGGACAGAGTTTCCGCCAGCATGCGCACTTCGCCGCTGACCCAGGGCTGGCACGGCTTCCGCGCAGAACTGCGCACCGTGCGCTTTCGGGTACTGGCCACGGTCCTGGCTTTCCTGGCGGCCGGCCTGATGGCTACCGGCATTACCACCCTCGCCCTGGACCTGCGCACCCTCAACAGCCGTGTCAACGAAGAGCTCCTGCTGCAGTCCGCCCGGCTTCAAAACGTTGCGGCACAGGGCGCCCCGGGCGGCGGGCCGTACACGTCACTCGACAAGCTGTTCACCGTATTCCTTCAGGGTGACGCTCCCGGCAGGTACGAATCGGTAATGGCGACGGTAAACGGTGGCAATTCATTCCTGCCCGCCGGAGAGCAGCCCACCGATCTCGCTGATCCCGTATTGCTCGAGGCAGCCCGCGCCCAGCACGTTGAAAATCAGACTGTCTTCCATGACTTGCCGCTGGACGCGCGGACGGTGCGCTTGGCTATAACCTCCGTATCGCTCGGAGACGGAGACGGAGACGGAGACGGAGGCCCCGGCGGCTTGCTGGTCGCAGCAAGCGAAGTCGGCCGGCAGCGGGAGCAGATGATCGGGTCCTTCGGCACCTTTGCAATCGCGTCGCTGGCCACGCTGCTGCTGGCCGGCGCCGTGGGCTTCGCAGTGACAGGCCGCCTGTTTGTTCCCATCAGGCGGCTTCGCCAGGCAACCGGATCCATCACGTTTGAGGACCTGAGTACCCGAGTGCTGGTCCCAGCCGGTGACGACGACGTTTCGCAACTGGCAACTGACTTCAACCGGATGCTGGACAGGCTGGAAAAGGGCATCGCGGACCAGCGCCAGTTTGTGGACGACGCCAGCCATGAACTCCGAACACCCCTGACCATCATCGGCGGCCATCTCCAACTGCTGCAGGCGGAAGATCCCAAAGACGTCAGCGAGACCCAGGTGCTGCTCCTGGAGGAACTGGACCGCATGCAGTCCCTCGTGGATGAGCTCCTGATGCTGGCCCGCAGCGGCCGTCCGGGCTTCGTCCGGCTGGAATGGATCGACGCCGACGCCTTCCTTCAAGCGGCGATGGACAGGATCAGGGTCCTGGCAGATCGACGGTGGAAGATCGAAAGCATGCCCGGCGGCCACGTTCGCGCAGACCGCAACCGCCTCACCCAGGCCATCGAACAGTTGGCCGCCAACGCGGTGCAGTCCACGCGGCGCCATGACGCTATCTCCCTTGGTGCAGCCTGGACCGCGACAGCCGGCGGCACGGCGCCGCACGGACCTCGGGATCCTTCCCTTGCCGGCCTCGAAATTTGGGTGGCTGACACTGGGTGCGGAATCAGCCCCGCGGACCAGGAACGTATCTTCGAACGCTTCGCCAGAGCCGGCGTCTCCCGCGGCAGCGAAGGGTCGGGCCTCGGCCTGCCAATCGTCAAGGCCATCGCCGAAGCCCACCGCGGAACGCTGCGGGTGACTTCGCGGGTCAATGAAGGCAGCCGGTTTGTGCTCTCACTTCCAGGAGGAACCCCATGACACGGATACTGATTGCGGACGACGAGCCGAGGATCGCGGGCTTCATTACCAAGGGGCTCACTGCTGCCGGCTACACCACCTCATCAGTGGAGGACGGCATCCGCGCCCTGGACTACGGCAGCTCCGGGGAGTTTGACCTGCTCATTCTGGACATCGGCATGCCCAGGATGGACGGCTTCGCTGTGCTCTCGGCTTTGCGCGCCATGAAGTGCACCATCCCGGTTATCGTCCTGACCGCCAAGGATTCGCTGCAGGACACCCTGGCCGCGCTCGACGGCGGTGCGGACGACTACATGACCAAACCCTTCCGGTTCGAGGAACTCCTCTCGAGGATCCGGCTGCGGTTGCGCGATCACCCGGGAGTCCAGGCGGTACCCCACCCCGCGCAAGGGGACGTCACGCTCGATGCCGACCTTCGCAGCGCAAAAGTCCAGGGGCGGATGGTGCCGTTGTCCGCCCGGGAATTTGCCATGGCCCGGGCCTTCGTAGAGAACGCGGGCAAGGTGCTCACCAGGGAACAGCTGCTGAGCCGGGTGTGGGGATACGACTTTGACGGGTCCTCCAACGTGGTGGACGTCTACGTGGGCTACCTGCGCAACAAACTCGGGCCCGAACGATTCCTGGCTGTCCGGGGCGCGGGTTACCGCTTTGTAGTTGCGCCTGCAGCCCAGCCCCAGCTCCAGACCGGTACATGAGAGGTCTCTCATGAACGTCTCATTCCCCTCTCACCCCGGCCCGGCAGAGTGGGAACACAAACCAAGAAAGGCGAGTTCGATGAAGAATCACTGGTATCTTCCCATCGCAGCTGTAGTCGGTGTCACGAGCCTTACAGTCTGGGGCCAAGCGAACGCCGGTCCTCCCCCTGAAGTTGCTCCGGGGGTGGTGGTAACGGCTGATGTGACGCCAAGCAGCGGCACCGTGGAAACCGAGGACCCGGCGGTCCTGCTCCCCACACCGACCCCAACAGCCAGCATCACCGCAATCCCTGACCATGCAGCCCCGAAAACGCAACTCGTCCCCGCGGAACCACAGACCTACGCACCGCCACAAACAGTGATTCCCATGCACGAGGCTTTCGACGATAAAGGCGGGCTCAGGGCCCCGAACGTTTCCGATGATCCGCCCGGCGACGACAAGGGTGGCCTGAGGGATGACAGCATCTCCGATGACCCGCCGGGTGACGACAAAGGCGGACTGAGGGACGAGGATGCTTCGGACGACGCCCCCGGCGACGACAAAGGCGGGGAGCGGTAGCGCCTGGCGGTTGATGCTATTTCTGACCCGTCAGCAGCGTGCCTTGGACCGCCGTCAAAGGCACGGCCCCGAAGTCCCGGGAATCGATAGACACACCGCGGTTGTCCCCCAATACAAAGACACTTCCGGCGGGCACTTCTTCCGGTCCGAAGTACGTTGCGTCGATACGGCTGTGATCAATGAAAGGCTCTGGGACGAGGACATCGTCCACGTACAGCACGGAGTCCCGGATGGCAACGGTCTGCCCTTCCTTTGCAACGACTCGCTTGATCGCCGATTGGCCGTCAACGGGGCTGGTGAAAGCCACCACTACGCCATTTTGGATCCAGCCTGCCGCAGCTGCCGGCTTGTACAAAAGAACCACGGCGCCCTGTGGAATGGTGGGCTCCATGCTGTCCGACGACACGCTGAAAGGCTCCACCACCCACGCGCGGATGGCGAGGATGGCCAAGGCAGGAATCAGCGCCACAGCCAGGAGGCGGGGCCAGCGGCCGGTAAAGAACTGCATCTTTGGCAACGGCAGCAGGCGGCCCGGGAGCCGCCGTCTGCCGCGGCGCTTTACCTGTGACGTGTTCAATCTTCTTCGTTGTCCCATCCGGCTTTGAATCCCCGGACCAACAGAACCTGGCGGCGTGAAATCGTCATGGTTGGTCTCCTTTGTTCCTTGCGAAGACTGTCCCGCAACTAGCTTGCAGATTTCCTGCACCAGATTCGCCATTACTTGGAGAAACCCTGAATGCCCGCTGGCCGTGCGGGGCGGGAGAAACTTGAGCCATTCCTGAGGCATCCTTGCCCCTATCTGCCGGGGCTCTTGAGCATGGCCGTGCACAGTAGTTCGTGTAAGGCCCGAAGCGCAGAGCAGTACCTGGGATCTGGGTCCGGTAGCCAAGGCCTTTATTGGGGGAACATCAAAGGTCTTATCGCTTGGCGGTGTTGAGAAGCCGGCACCGCCAAGCGGGCCACTCGTACGATTTGCACCACGGTACTGGCTGAACCGCCGTAAGCAGGTAGTCGATCCAAAAATGCGAGTACTTACTACTCGTGTACTCCCCAACCCCTCCACGTAACGTCCTGAAGAGCGTCACAGAAGACAATCTTCAAACGTTCGACTGTTCAGGGGGGACAGATCTTGGGGAAAAATCTTAGGGTGCGAACGCTGCACCATCAGACCGGGGCCGATGACGGAGGCGGCGGGACAGCGTGGTTCCGCAAAGAGTCATCGGTCCCTACTTCATCCGGGCTGCTCCTCGATTTCCGGGCTGAGGGGGACCAGGATTCCCTTGACCTGGTGGCCGACACTGTTTGGAGCGATCTGCCGGCCGTGGCCCCTTCCACCCAAGACAAAGCGTAAGGCTGTGGACCTCGTGGCGGGACGGCAGCCGTGACTCAGCACGACGGCGACGCTCTGCCCCTGCTGGACAGTTCAGTATTGGACAGGTTGCACTTGGAACTCGACCACGACGAAGGAGTCTGGAAGGTCTTCATCCAGGACTTCGTCGCCCTTCTACCTACCAGGTTGGAAAGGCTCCGGTCGGCTCTGACCACCGGTGACGCTGTCGCGGCCAAAGACGCAGCTCTTAGCCTGAAGACCTCAAGCCAGATGGTGGGCGCGGAACGGTTGGCGGGCCTTGCCCTTGACCTTGAGGGGGCCCTGCGTTTTGACTCCAGTGAGGGGGACGTGTCCGTTGTCCTGCCCCGGATTGCAGCAACCCATCTAACGGGGATCAGGCACTGCGCGGAACAAACCAGCTACCTCTTAAAACGGCACCTGTTTGGATCCCCAGGCCGGGTTTAGTTGCCGGGGTGGCAGGACTATCCCCGGGCCCTTCCGGCAGCCTGATCCCCCTCCCGCCGGCGGCCACCAGCGAACTTTCGGTGTTGAGGAAGAATTCCTGCTCGTGGATCCCAGCACCGGACTTCCGGTGGCGGGGGCGGAGCAGGCCCTGCGGCAGGGTGCGAAAGGTCCCGGTACAGGCACAGGTCCCGCCCTGGCTCTGGAGGTCAAGCAGGAGCAGCTCGAGGCAATTGGGCCTGTCTGTTCCACCCTGCAGCAGATGGCGGGGGCCATCTGCTGCAGGGCCGTCCACGTCGCCTCAGGGGACGAAGGGGTTGCGGTACTGGACCGCAACCGCCGCTGGTTGCCCGTGCTCCTGGCACTGAGCGCTAACTCCCCCTCCTGGCAGGGAACCAACAGCGGCTACGCGAGCTACCGCTACCAGGCGTGGAGCAGGTGAGGTTGGGGCTCGCCGATATCCTCGCCTTCGCACCGGCGCACTGGCAGCGCGAGGCGATGGTCAACACCCAGAGCCTGACGGCAGTGGTGATGGACGCCGTCGAACGCACCCACCGAACAGCCGCAGATCCTCACCGGATTACCCGGCATCTCCACGCCACCTGAGCCCAGAATGAGTGGATTGTCAAGGGTATGTGTGCTGTGATGAGGGGAGGAAAGTAGTTGGTTCACCGAGGGCCAAAGTGCGTGGAATGGAGCGGTCATGGACACTGAATTGCCGCTGGCGGACGAGCTCGCCGCTGTTTTTGCGCGCTTTTCCAACGTACTCCTGACCGAAGATACGGTCGACAACGCCCTGAAGCTCATCACCGAGTCAGCGGTAATGGCAGTGGGTGACGCGGCGGGTGCGGGTGTCTCCCTGATGGACACCAGCGGACACCGCAACAGCGCCGCTTCCACAAGCCAACTGGTGGCACAGGCGGACAACCTTCAGTACGAGCTTGGGCAGGGTCCCTGCTTGAGCGCATGGGCCTCCGGACACCCGGTGGATATTGCGGACGTCCGGACCGACCTCCGCTGGCCTGAATGGGGCCAGGCAGCAAACGACTTGGGGTTGCGCTCCTGTGTCAGCGTTCCCCTTCTTTCCGGGGAACTGGCTTTTGGGGCCATCAAGATCTATTGGGCAAACCCGAAGGCGGCGTCGCACAGGCTGATCCGGCTGCTGGAACTCTTTGCAGCCCAGGCCTCAATTTTCCTTGTCAATCTTCAGGCCCGTGAAAGGGGCCGGATGTTGAGCGAGCAACTGAAGTCGACGCTTACGCAGCGTGACATCATCAGCACCGCCAAAGGCATTATCATGGCCAGCCGCGGCATGGGCAACCATGATGCGATGCTGCACCTGATGACCATGGCCCTGAAAAAGAACAGCACGCTGCAGGAAGTGGCAGAAGAGATTATCGAGTCCACGCCGGGACTCGATCATGACCGGGGGTGAACTATGGCGGTCCCTGGGGACGAGGACGAACAGCGCCAAGACTTCCGGTTAGCATTTGAGGCCGCACCACTGACTCTTGAGCAGATTTGGATTAAGTACTTCGGAATTGGAGGGAAAGCCGGGCTGATCGAGGTCCAGGCCTACGTTTATGGTGCCCTCAGCTTTCCTCCCATTGAACGCGATATCCTGGCGCACGCGCTGAATGAAACCCTCAACGGCATGGGCGTTAACGGACGGCGTGCAAGCTACAGTCAGGCGATCCACCCCAAGGCAGACGAGGGCGAGCGGGACAAAAACTAAAAGCCCCCGCCTGCAGAAAACCCTGTTGTTCCCCCCCATCAGGCTCCTGGCATGAAAAGTGTGGACACCGACCGGCAGTACGAGGACTTCCAGCAACTCCACCAGCTCATTGTGGAGAGCGAGGACATTAGAGCCTTCCTGGAAGGAATGACCACGCATGCTGCTGCAACTCTAAGCCGTACCACGGGAGCTGACATTGCGTGTACCGTTACCCTGCGCCGGCACAAACGGACACTCACGATGGCCGGCAGCAGCGAGACGGCGGTAATTCTGGACCGCATTGAACAGGACCTCGGACACGGGCCTTGCCTGGAAGCCCTGCGCACCTCCACCACTGTGCTGCTGGCCGATACCGGGAACGACTCCCGGTGGCCCCTGTACTCCCGAAGCCTGAGGGCCGTAGGTTACAAAAGTGTTTTGGCAACACCCGTCGATGTGGGGGAAACCGCATCAGCGTGCCTGAATTTTTTCGCCCCCGCCACCGGACAGTTCACGGAGGATGCCATCCGGGAGGCGACGGTGTTTACCGAGACGGCAGGACAGGCCCTGCGGCTGGCCCTGCGCATCATTACCGCGGAACTGCTAGCCGGGGACCTCAAGGCCGCAATGAAGAGCAGGACGGACATAGACCTCGCGTGCGGCATGATCATGACCCAAAACCGCTGTACCCAGGAGCAGGCGTACCAGTTTCTTCTTCGCGCATCGAACAACCGCAACATCAAGGTCCATACCCTCGCAGAGCAGATCATCCGGCGGCTGTCGGGCACCTGGGACCGCCACCCACTTTGAGGACTAGGACCTTCCGGCACCACAGTTGTCATCCTGTCCAAGGGAATTCAGCCGGGGTTCTCCGGATTGCCGCACATTTTCGGTGACGTATTAGTTGAATAAGGACCCGGACCTGATCGTGGCCACGGCTGACCTGCCCGAAGCCGTCATCACCCAGCTCGAGGACCTCGCCCCGTCGTCTTCCTGAAGTCCGCTGACGCCAGCCGGCAGATTGACCAGTCCAAGGACAACCTGAAGCTCGTGGCCAAGGCAACGGGCACGGAGGCCAAGGCCGATGGCCCCGTACTTCGTCTACCTCCTGTGGCGTTCGCGGGTGGACCGGACAACTTAGTAGCCCGTTCACCCGCGAAACGGCGTACGCTGGGGAAATCCATTTTGCTGTCCTGGCTCCTTAAACCGTGTGGTCGAAGGGTGTAACTGATGAAAGCGCTAGTCCTGGTGATTGTCGCCGTCGCCGTAGTCCTCCTCATTGTGGGCCTGGCCGTTGAAGCGCTGGCATTCCTCCTGGGGGTGGCTCCGGTGCTGCTGATCGTAGCTGTTGTCCTTCTGCTACTAACCCGCTTCAAGGGGCGCCGCATCCCCCGCTGATGGGGAAAAGCCAACAACCTAAGGTTGTGCATGCCGGCAGAAGGGAAGGCAGGGATGAAGAGCCAACGCATTTCGGAGAGTCCGGCGCTTCCCCATGGCGCGGGGCCGTCGATGTCTGCTGCGGCTGAGTTGTTCAAAGCCATTGCCCATCCGGTCAGGGCGCAGATCCTGGAGCTGCTCAGCCGCGGCGAGTCATCAATTCCCGAGCTCTGCGAGGGCACCGGGGTAAAGCCTTCGCACCTCTCCCGGCACCTGACGCAAATGCGGGGACAGCACCTGATTCAGTGCCGGCGTTCGGACGGCCGGCTTGTCTATCGGCTCGAACACCCGGAAGCCGCAGACCTGTTAGCCGTTGCGCGCTCCCTGCTGCAGGCCAGGGCGGTTGCATCCGTGGCCAGCGTCGGCCGAGCAGGCGTCTCCTCCTGGTCCACCCCGCGCCGCACGCCCGGGGCTGATCCCGCCTCCCGGTCGGATGGCCCGTCCCAGACGGCCTTTTCAAACGAGCAGGTCTCGGCTTTGGAGGCCACCTTGGCATCGCGTTCCCTGATAGAGGAGGCATGTGAAGCGATGGCTGCACGAAGTGGCTGCAGCAGGGACGCAGCCGCCTGGCAGCTCATCATGACAGCAAACAAGCGTGACCTGACCCTTCGTGAGGCTGCCGACGCGGAACTTCGCAAACCGCAGGAACCGCGCCGGGCCTGACCTTTGCTTGTCACCCCAGCGCCTGCCCGGCCGCTCTGAACGGGCGTCTTATTCCGCCAACTGCTTGACCTCTCCCCGTGGCAGGGATCACACTCGAGCGTACGGAATTGACGAAAACGTCTATCCGTCAACAGACTTCTCCGCGGCGTGGACTGCGGAGAAGTCGCACCAGCAGTCAGGGGTTTCCCTTGGCATGGGGGCTTCTGGTGCGGAGTAGGTGCGGAGGGGACAGCGTGGTCGCCTCCGCTCCAAAGCCCGCGTTAGGCGTTAGTAGGCCGGGACGAAGCCCGAGACGAGTGTGCCGAGGCGGGCAGCCGCGGCCAGCTCAAGGCCAGTTTCCGCGAACGTCAGGTTGTCGCCGCTGATGACCAGGACACGTCCTGCGCCCGCGGCCTGCAGCCAGGCGGCATCATTGGGGTTGCTTCTGTCCAGCTGCTGGGAACACATCAGGAGTCCGTCAACATGCAGTTGGACTGCTCCGCCGCCGGCCACGGTGCAGATGCAGGTGCTCCCGGCAGGGACAGCCCGCTCCAGGATGTCGCTGTAGCGGGCACTGGTAGACATCTGGAATCCGTGGTTCAGCAGGAGCGAGACCAGCGCGGATGTCATCTCCCCGCCCGGTTCCCCAATAACAACGTTGGGTACCAGGGTGTAGGCCAGCACAGGAATGGCCGCCGTCCCCGGCCTTTCCCGGTTAAGGACCAACCGTGCACCCACGGAGATCACGCCTTCCACCAGTCCAATCGCCTCACGCATACTCAGTCCGGGTTCCTGACACTGCAGATGACAGACGACAGGATCGAAAGTCAGCGACGATATGCCGTCCGAACCGGGTCCTTCGGTGATGAAGACCATCAGGGACAACTCCGCTCCCGGGCCAAGGGGTAGCCGGCAGGCTGCGCAGCGGCTGGCAGTGGCCTTGACCGTCTCGATGTACTGAGCCGTGTCCCTGCCCTTGAAGGCCTCAAGTCGTTCGTCCCAAGCGACATTGCTGGTGATGGGCATTTCCGCAATCCAATCCGTGATGCGCTCTATCGACGCGCGGCACGGGTGGGCTATTCACGTCTTGGAGCGGGAGACCTGGCCGGGCTTGGCATCGCATCTGGGGTACGACGCCAAGCCCGGCGCTGACCGGAATGAGTTATGGGGGCCTAACTCCCCAGCCAGCTAAGGACAGATTGACGCCTCCGCCTTAAGGAAATCTTGAGAAGCTTTACCGCGAGGCCCACAAGGAAATTCCTAGCTGCCCTGATGGATGTAACTTCCTCCATGCGGAGTGCCCGCTTATCTCCTGATCCCTTCCACGGAAGCACCACGCCGTTTTGAACGGTGTATCCTCGACCAGCTGGAGGCCAAGCGCCCACGCCGGTGGCGCCCCGGCTGAAGGGCCTAAAGACCGGGTGAGCTGGCGCTGAGCCCGGACTAGGTTGCGACGGTGGCGGCAGAGGGCAGGCCGCGTCTGGACCCAAACGCCAGAATCCATTTCGCGGCGTGAACAAGGTTCCACAGGGAAGGCCTCCCACGCCGGCTGGCGTGGGAGGCCACTCTGTGTGTGTTGGAGCAGGGTCGCTCCATAGTGGGAGGGGTTAGAGGATGCCGGTCATGCTGTTCCACCCGGCGCCGACCTGTGACTTGGTGAGCCACCCGCCGGAGCCGTTGCCTGGGTACAGCCAGAGTAGACCCTTGCTATCACGAGCGAGGACATCGACGTTACCGTCACCGTTGAAGTCACCCGGACCGACAATGCTGGTCATGACGTTCCAGCCCGCGCCGATCTGAACCCTTGCCAGCCACTTGCCTGCACCATTCCCGGGGTACAGCCACAGCTTGCCCGAACCATCCCGAGCCAGGACATCGACGTTACCGTCACCGTTGAAGTCACCCGGACCAACAATGCTGGTCATGACGTTCCAACCCGCACCAACCTGAACCCTTGCCAGCCACTTGCCTGCACCATTCCCGGGGTACAGCCACAGCTTGCCCGAACCATCCCGAGCCAGGACATCGACGTTACCGTCACCGTCGAAGTCACCCGGACCAATAATGCTGGTCATGACGTTCCAACCGGAACCAACCTGAACCCGTGGTTCCCAGCCACTGGCACCATTGCCAGGGTACAGCCACTGTTTGCCCGAACCATCCCGGGCCAACACATCGGCCTTACCATCACCGTTGAAGTCACCCGGACCAACAATGCTGGTCATGACGTTCCACCCCGCACCGAGGTAAACCCTGGGCAGCCACTTACCTGCACCGTCCCCGGGGTACAGCCACAGCTTGCCCGAACGGTCCCGGGCCAGCGCATCGGGGTTTCCGTCACCGCTGAAGTCGTGCCTGTCGAGGCCGGCCGGAGCGTTGATGACGAACTCCCACTGTCCCAGCGGGCTGATGTTGCCGGCAGCGTCCACCGCGATCGCACGAAGCGTCGTGGTCTGAGCGATGGCAATAGGCTCGGTGTACAGCGTGCTGCTTACCGTGGGATCGGTGCCGTCGGTGGTGAAACGGATGGCCGCGCCCTCGCTGGCGGTAAGGGCCGCCGTCGTGGCTGCCGTGAAGGTACCGCCCGGGGTGGTTGTGGTCAGCTCCGGAGCTATCGAGTCCACTGTGTAGACCTCGGTCATGACCGCCGAGGGCACGCCCTCATTGACGGCGATGAATTTCAGGGTGGTGGTTCCCTCTTCAAAGGCGATCTCGCCGGTGTAGGGGGTTCCGTCCTCCACGGTGGGGTCTGAACCGTCCATGGTGAAGAAGATCTGCGCACCGGCGGGAGTTGCGGTCAGCGTGACGGCCTGCGGTTCATTGAATGTGCCGCCCGCAGTGCTTGCCGCAGCCGTCGGGGCTTCCGGAGGCGTGGCACCAACCGTGCGGCCCTGAACCACGAAGTCCGTGGTTGTGCCCAGGCTTCTGTTGACCGGTTCACCGAATGGGTCCTTAAGATGGCGGATCTCGAAGGAGTTGGTGTTGTACGGGCTGCCCGTTACGGCGTGAGGAGTGGAACCGTCACCGAGGTAACCCTCAGGCGCTCCCTCAGTCCACCGAAGGAACGGCCCGACCTTCTGCTCGAGCAACGGGGTGAAGTCGCCGTTGCCGTTCATGCTGCCGAGGTCCTCCGTGTAGCGAAGGCTGCCGGTGTCATCGGCGATAACCTCAAACGTCCCGTAGGGATGGATGATTTGGTAGGTCGAGCCCACCTCAAACACATCGTCACCACGGACACGGATGCGCCCAAAGGCAACCTCGTCTCCGGGGACAACGGCCTCGCCGCTGAAGGCTGCTTCCAGGGCGAGGGTCAATCGTACTTCTTCTCCGTCGACTGGCAGGAAGGCTTCGGCCGCCCACCAGAAGGACTCACCGGGAAAGTTATCGGGGAAGGATGGGTCGTTCTCCGGTAATGGCAGTGCCTCGATGATGGGGCACAGCGGATCGTCGAGGCACAGGTCCAGTTGAACACCTGTCTGATCTTCCAGCCACGAGGGATACCCATGGCCGCCCGGAACTACTGGACCCATGGCCTTCAGATTGTGGATGACGTACCGGAAGTTCCGGATTTCTCCTGCAGAGCCTTCCCCATTGACGGACATAGCCCGAATGAGAGTGGTGCTGCCCACCGTAATGGGGGTGCCGTCGAACTCCTTTGTTGAACCGGTGGCGTCCCCGTTGTCGTGGGTCGGTTCGGAACCATCGAGCGTGTAGTACACAGTTGCCGGTCCCGCACCGTCCGCGGTGGTTCCGGTGAGGGTTACTTGCTGTGGACCCGCGTAATTGGGCGCCGTGGCGTCCGGTGACGCGTCGATCCAAGGGCTTGTCGCATCGAGATTGTAGGTCTCAGTTTTAATTCCCGTGCGCTGGGACGGTTCGGTGAGGCTGACTGCCATGTACCGAAGTTCCGTGGTGCCCGGGGTAGCGAGCGACACTGGGGCAACGTCGTCGTCACCTGTTGAGGGCTCCCACACTTCTCCGTGGCTGACGGTGCCGTCCTCGGCGACCACCGGGTCTGTGCCGTCGGTTGTGTAGACAATCTTCGCCTCGTCGGGGAAGGATGCCTGGATGTTGACCGTCAGCGCCTGGTTGTAGGTGCCACCGGGCTTGTCCACTCCTGCGCGGACCGTGGCGATCTTGCCCTGCACCGCAAAAAGATTCGTTTCGGCCGGTGTTGGGATGCCGGGGCCTTCAATGCGGAAGAAGTTCGTGTTGAAGGGGCTGCCGGTTACGGTGTGCTCAAGGTTGGGATCACCGATGGATCCGGCGTTGGCATCGGGCACGGGCGTATCCCACTGAAGGAACGGACCCCAGCTGCCGGAAAGGGGCTCATCCCAGGTGCAGGGCTGCTGCAGGCAGCCGATGTC
Organism: Pseudarthrobacter sp. Hb11; assembly: GCF_059383655.1. Taxonomy (NCBI): domain Bacteria; kingdom Bacillati; phylum Actinomycetota; class Actinomycetes; order Micrococcales; family Micrococcaceae; genus Pseudarthrobacter; species Pseudarthrobacter sp. Hb11. Next base: position 113,428 of record NZ_JBWZCM010000008.1, on the reverse strand, counting down.
CTCCGTGAAGCGGACCCTTCCGCGATCATCCGCAGTGACTTCGTAGACGCCGTATGGCGTGGTCGCCTTGTAGGTCGCGTTTGGGGTCATATCGTCCATCCGGATCCGCATCCGGGCGAAAGCAGCCTGTTGTCCTTGAATTATTTCCCCTGCCCCTCCGAACGCTGCTTCCTGGGCCATGATGAGGCGGGCGTCCTGCCCGTTAGGCAACGTCAGCGATGCCTCGGCGGACCACCAGAAGGACTCGTCCGGGAAGTTTCCGGGAATCGCCGGCGCCAAGGTCGGGTCGTAGCCTGCCCCGACAACGGGGCAGACATTGACGTCGTCGAGGCACAATTCCAGTCGAAGGCCGTTCTTGTCCCCGTACCAGTACGGGTAGCCGGTTTCGGGGTTGACTGGTCCGACGCTTCCCTCCATTCCCGATACAGCGGCTGGAAGTAGTGCGGGTTGGGGCGCGGCCCCGGCAGGTAGTGGACTGAATGTGGACAAGAGCACAACCGCCGAGGCAGCAATTCCGGTCCCCCTCCACATCCTGCTCGTTCGGGGGGTGCCCCCCGCTGCGGTGCGTGTACCGTCCAAATTCATGATTGTCTCCCCCGTTAATTCCAGATCCCCCGACGAGCGAGACTGCTGCCGGGCGGGGCAGAGAATGAGACCTGCCCCGGAGCCACTGTGCAGAGGGGACCTTACGAATACCTTGAGGAGGTACCCGAGTAGCACGTAGGCCTGGCTCCCAATATTCGAGTACTCGGTACTGGCGCCGTCGGAAGCGGCAGCTGCTAACGTCGAGCACGGTTGACGGTAGGGTCTCCTGCGCGCCGCCGTTCACGGGTTGCAGGCAACAGCAAAGGGACCCAGGTGCATGCAGAAACCGACAATCAGCACCAGTCCCGCACCGCTGGCTGCCGCACCTGGACGTGTTCCGGGACCGGACCATGCCACCCCGGACCATTCCGGGCGCGACCGGTACCTTGACCTGCTGCGCGCGATCGCGTTGGTCCGAATTGTCGCCTACCATACCTTCTCCGGCGTAGCCTGGCTGACCTTGGTCTTCCCTTCCATGGGCGTCATGTTCGCCCTCGCGGGATCCCTGATGGCCCGCTCCCTCCAGCGGCCTGCCTTGGGTGTCCTGAAAAGCCGGACCCGGCGCCTGTTGCTGCCCCTGTGGATCTACAGCGCCACAGTTCTGGTTCTACTGCTCTGGCAGGGCTGGAGCCCGGACCAGGAAGAGGGCCGATCCTGGCCCGAAACCCTGCTGTGGTTCTTCCCGCTCGGTGACCCGCCCTTCCCAGAGAGCATTGGTTCCGAGGAAGGCCTGGTTGACAGCTTGTGGGCCCACGAAGCTGGAGTCATCCTCTGGTATATCCGTGCCTACTTCTGGTTCATGCTTTTGTCTCCCCTGCTGCTCGCGGCGTTCCGCCGGCTGCCGTGGATTACGCTGGCAGCGCCGCTCGGAATCATGGTGCCCGTCGCCGCCGAGTGGGTGACGCTGCCCGACTGGGCGGACAGCGGCGTCACCGACTTTGCCACCTACGGCTCCTGCTGGGTTCTTGGCTTCGCCCTCCACTCCGGAGCGCTGCGCAGTATCCCCCGATGGATCGTATTCTCAGCCGGAACATTGATGATGGCCCTCGGTTTCCTCTGGGCCGCACCCCACCTTGAAGAGGCGGGCTGGGACCTGAACAACATTCCCGGGGCTGATGGCGTGTGGGCCCTGGGGTTCTGTGCGATGCTCCTGCGGGTCTCCCCGTCCTGGAAATCGCTGCCCCTGCCGGTCAGGACGCTGGACAAGCCAGTCACGCTGATCAACAACAGGGCCGTCACCATCTATCTCTGGCATACCCTGCTGCTGTCGGTCTGTTACGTAATTGTCGACAGGCTCTACGACAACGAGCAAATTGCCGAAGCCGTACCATGGCTGTTGGAGAGCGAGTGGACCCTGTTCGCCGGCATCGGGCTGCTCCTCGCCATCGTGTTCCTCACCATCGGCTGGGTCGAGGACGTGGCCGCTAAACGGAGCCCGCGGCTCTGGCCGGACAGATAACGTCCACTGCACGGGCATGGTTCGGCAGTTCTTGGAAAAACCTCGGGTTGCGCGGCCCTCCGACCAGGCCCGGAACTAGGAATGCAGGGTTTTTGCCGAGATATACCCAAGGTCGATCCGCCACTCTGACGGTGGCGGGGAAACCCATTCTCGGCCTGGCCTTGAAGCTACTGGGGGCCACCAATCGAGTGTCCATCTGAGGAGTCACGATGTTTTCCAAATCTGTTGACCGGCCCGAGATGCCAGACGGAGCGCGCCGCGCCCGCCGGACAGCCCGCCAGCCAATGACCACAACCGCCCGCCGTCTTGCCGCCGTGGTCTCCGGCGCACTGCTGGCCGCATCGCTTGCACCGCTCGCTGCCCTGCCGGGCAGCGCTGCCACAGCCGGCATGGGGCCCGTGGATCCGACAAACGGGTTTCCCACCTGGTATTCGGACGGGAACGTCCGGCTGCAGCTCTGCTACGAAGCAGGGAAGGGCTGCCTTGTGGAACCGCCCAACCCTGACCTGCCTGCTTCCTACCCGGACAACTTCCCTGACGAAGCCTTCTGGTTCGCAGCTGAGGCCTCCAGCGGCAACCTGGGCCTGTATGAAGCCGCTCTCGAAGCAGCACATGCCAACGAAGCCGTGATCAACGGCGATCAGATGGGCTTCGGCCGGCTGCGGTTCCGGCTGGACGGGCTTCAGGCCGGACAGACCTACACCATCACCCACCCGTACGGGGTCCACACCTTCGCGGCCGACAACCTCGGGGAAATCAACCAGACCCTCGACCAGGGCGCCTGCGCCCCGAACGAGACGACAGCCTGCGACTGGGCAGGCGTCGGCGCCGGCTTCCTGGGAGATTACCGCGCCGGTTCAACAGCCACGTTCCTTACGCAGGTCGGCGCAGCTGCCGGCACCATCGGCGACATCAACACCGCGCGGCCCGTGACCGGCGCTCCCTCGGGCAACAACTTCGTGCGGGTTGACGGACCCGACGCCGGTGGACCAGGCGTTGACACTATGACGGTCAACACCTTTACCGTCCAGGGCCTCATCGCCCAAGACACCGAAGGCGGTCCCTCGACGCCGGATCTGGCCGCAGCCAGCGACAGTGGCCGCTCCTCAGCGGACAACGTCACCAACGTGACCGCCCCGACCCTGTCCGGTACCCTGCCGGCGGGTGTGACAGGGCCGGTTGAGGTGGTGGTCAACGGCGGCGCAGCCCAGGCAGCAACGGTTACCGGTTCCGCGTACTCCGTGAAGCTGGCACCGCTTGCCCAGGGACGCCACACCGTCCAGGCCCGTGCCGGAGCCCTGACCTCCGGCACACTCACCTTCACCGTGGACACCGCGGCGCCGGCGGTTTCCGTGACGGCTCCGTTCCCGTCCACGCCCAGCCCGGACAACACTCCGACGCTGTACTTCAGCAGCCCTGATCCGCAGGCACGGTACGAATGCAGGTTGCTGCCCACCAACGCCGACTGGGACCCCACCTGCTCGTCACCGAAGACCTGGGACGCACAGTTCAACGGCTTCTTCACCTTCAGCGTCCGCGCGACGGACACGGCCGGAAACACCGGCCTTGTCGCCAACCGGAACGTCCAAATCGGCACGGGCGGTGGCGTCACCAGCATCACGAAGGACTTCAACGGTGACGGACGAGCTGATATGGTGTCGCGGGATTCGGGGGGAAGGCTGTGGCTCTATCCTGGCAACGGGGCAGGAGGCTTCTTGGCAAGGACCCAGATCGGCGCCGGCTGGAACAGCATGACATCCATCGTCAGCGCTGGTGACTTCAACAATGACAGCAAATCGGATATCATAGCACGAGATTCCAGCGGAAGGCTCTGGCTGTACCGCGGCAACGGAGCAGGAGGCGTACTTGCACGGACCCAGATCGGCACCGGCTGGAACATCATGACCTCAATCGTCGGCTCAGGCGACATGAACAGTGACGGAAAAGTCGATCTGACCGCACGGGACTCCAGCGGCAGGTTCTGGCTCTACCGGGGCAACGGAACCGGCGGCTTCCTGCCGCGCACACAGATCGGCGCCGGCTGGAACATCATGACCTCAATCGTTGGAGCTGAGGACCTCACCAGCGACGGAAGGGCTGATCTCGTGGCGCGCGATACCAGCGGCAAGCTCTGGCTCTATCCCGGCAACGGAACCGGCGGCGTCCAGGGCCGCACCCAGATCGGCGCCGGCTGGAACATCATGACCGCCATTAGCGCTTCGGGTGACCTCACCGGTGACGGCAAGTCAGATCTGGTGGCCAGGGCCTCCAGCGGCGTGCTGTACATTTACCCGGGCAACGGCGCCGGCGCCTTCCCCACGCGGGTCAGCGTAGGCGCAGGCTGGAACGTCATGAACGCCCTCAGCTAAGGCAGTTGCCTCAGCCTGATCAACACAAGCACCGCCCGCGTACACACAGTACGGGGGCGGTGCTTGTGTCCGTTCTCCTGGCCTGCATGAGTAAAGCTGCACGACGTCGCGCTCGAGGTCGCCACCGCTGCCGCGGGAACAGCGGACAGGACGCCGTTAGGTCCGTGCGTCGATATAGCTCTGCACGATGGCGGCGAGTGTTCGGAGTACCTGCTGCTCGGAGGTCGGGAAGGCCCGGGGTTTTTGGTCGATGATGCACAGGGTTCCGATGTTCCAGCCGCGCGGCCCGTGCAAGGGATAACCGGCGTAGAAGCGGATGTGGGGCTCCCCCACAACCAGCGGATTAGACGCGAAACGTTGGTCCTTGAACGTGTCGTTGATGATCAACATCGAGTTGCGTTCCACCGTTGCCGTGCATAGCGCAATCTGCCGGGGAGTCTCATCGCGGAGAGGCCCGAAGACCGATTTGAAGTATTGGGCGTCTTCGGCGATCAGTGACATCGACGCAGCACCGACGTTGAAATATTTCCTGGCGGCAGCCACGATCCGGTCAAAACTTTCCTCCGCGCCGCTGTGAAGAAGGGCTGTCTCGCGCAGTGACTCCAGGCGTTCCGCCTCTGCACGTTCAGGAGTCAGCAGGAAGCTTCCCGCCGCCCCCAGCGCTGAGACCGCACGCTCACGGGTCTTCTTCCGGCTTGGAGGCTTGTCTGCACTAGGGAAGGACTCTAGCTTCGGCCCTGCCAGCGCACCATTGAGGTAGGCGTCCAACTCGAACTCCGACCACCGGGAACGGCCGCGATTGGCAGGCAAAAGTTTCCAGGGATCTACACCGATCGTGGCAGCGAGCTCAAGCCGCCGCTCCGTCTCTTCATCCACACCGTCCATCTCCAACCAAATTGCGCTTCACGAACCAAGTTTTCCGCAGCTGCGGAAACCATTTTACTAAGGCTACTTACTACTTCACCCCCAAGGCTACCCCGCTCTCCCGAAAAGCACGCGTTTCGGAAACTTGCAATGGAGTCATCGCCCACTTTGTCCTCAACTACTCATAGGATTTCTTGCATGAGGATTGCCGTTGCAGGGGGAACCGGTACCGTGGGGCGCCACGTCGTCGAGATAGCGCGCCAGCGCGGTCACCACGCCGTCAGCCTGAGCCGTTCGGAGGGTGTGGACCTGGTGAACGGCCGCGGCCTGGACCAGGCGCTCGAGGGCGCGGAGACTGTGATTGACGTTTCCGGCGTGGAGACCATGTCCACCAAAAAGGCAGTGGATTTCTACACCAATGCCACCCAGAACCTGCTGGCGGCGGAGAAGAAGGCGGGCGTCCGTCACCATGTGGCGCTCTCCATCGTGGGCATCGACAAAGCCACCTCGGGACTGTATGCGGGGAAGCTGGTGCAGGAGGACGAAGTCAGGCACGGCGGCATTCCCTGGTCCCTCCTGCGGTCCACGCAGTTCCACGAGTTTGTACCGATGATGGTCAAAGCCGCCTCGGCCGGGCCGCTGGTTCTGGTCCCCAACATGTTCACCCAGCCGGTGGCGGCCCGGGAAGTCGCCGAGGCCCTGGTCAACGCCGCAGAGGCAGGACCCAAGGGACGCCTCCCCGATCTCGGCGGGCCCCGCGCCGAAAAACTTGCGGACCTGGTCCGCGCCTACCTGCAGAAGACGGGCAAGCGGAAACGCGTCGTGCAGCTGAATGTTCCCGGCCGCATGGGCAAGGCAATGCGGAAGGGCGGGCTGATTCCCAAGGCGGGTGCCGACGTCGGACGCCAGACGTTCCAGGAATGGCTGGAAACGCACCACAACAAGTAGCCCCAGCATGGGTCTGGGGAAATTCGAGTACCCGCTACTCGTGCCCTCCCCGGTGGCCCCACCCTAGATTCGAAGTGCGGCTCGCGAATTCTTGCGCGGGCGAGGTTCGAGCGGGGGCGTGACGGTGACAGTAGTGGCGGGCACCAGCAGCACAGTCCTGAAGGCCGACGGCGGCAGGCGGGCGATTGCGGGCTCAGCCAACTTGAAGCCGTGGCATGAGCCGTCCGGGTTCCTGCTGGACCTGGTCACGGACGCAGCGACCGACATCGACTCCCTTCGGCGGCTGGCCGAGACCGCGGCAGTGGCCCTTACCGGGTACATCGGAGTCCAGATCGATTGCGCCGCCACCCTCACCCCGCCGCAGGGCGCTCCCATCCGGGCGGCCAACAACGGCCGGGCGGCTACCCTTGCGGCGGTGGAAAAGGATCTCGACGACGATCCCCTGGCCCATGCCATAGAGGCAGGCGGTCCCGTTATTGTGGAGGCCGACGGCGGCCCTCCCCTGCGGTGGCAGGCTTACCGTCGGCGGTGCCTCGACGCCGGCTACGGCGAGGTCCTCGCCGTTCCGGTCCGGCTCGACGCCGGAATGTCCTGCGCGCTGGCGTTCTTTGCCCCGCCGGAGGTCCGCTTCGGACCCGAAGCGGTCAGCCAGGCAACGTGGTTGGCGGGTCTGGCGGGGAAGAGCCTGAGGGTGGCCCTTGAGGTCCGGAGCGCCCGTGCAGCGGGGGACAACCTGAAGGCCGTCCTGGAAGGCCGGACCTCCATCGACGTGGCCTGCGGGGTGATTATGGGCCGGAATCGCTGTTCGTATCCGGACGCGTTCAACATGCTGGCCGGCGCCTCAACCCGCCGGGGCCTGCTGGTGCGCGAGGTGGCCGAGGGATTCCTGGCCAATCTTCCAAGCGGCGCCCCGGGGACCCGGTTCGAGGTCTGAGCCTGGTCGCTTGGAGACAACCAGGCTCAGCTGGTGCCTAATATTGCGATCCACCTTGGAGCTGGAAGGATGCCGTCATGCGAAGGGTCGTTGTTTCAAATATCGTGTCCCTGGACGGCTTTTACGCTGCGGCTGACGGCAATCCCCTCGTGCTGAACATGGACGCGGCATTTGATGAATACAACCGCATGCGGATCGAGGCGGCGGACATGGTGCTCCTGGGCCGGAAATCCTTCGAGGGCTTCAGCTCGTACTGGCCAGGAATAGCGAAAGCCCCTGACGATCCAGCGGACCGCGCGCTCAGCGAGGACAACCGTCGGGTCAGCAGGGCGTACAACTCCTTGCCCAAGGTGGTAGTTTCAGACACGTTCTCGGTCCCGGCCGGCAACGCCTGGCGTGCCACCACCACCGTCATTGCTGCCCACCAGTTGGCCGCTTGGATCGGCGCCCGCCGGCAGGAAGGCGACGGCGAAATCCTGATTTTCGCGAGCAGGGTCCTGTGGAACAGCTTGCTGGGCCTGGGGCTGGTTGATGAGCTTCACCTGATGGTTAGCCCCAACGCGCTGGCGGAGGGCATCCCGCTTTTCCTTGAACCCACTGGCCTCAAGCTCCTGGATTCAACGAGATTCAACTCCTCGTCCAACGTCCTGCTGCGATATCAAGTGCATGGGACCATCCTTTAGGTGACTGCCACCTGCCGCGACTACTTCGTGGTGCAGACTGCCGAAACCCTGCGGCGGTTCCAGGAGCGAGTGGCCCCGTCCTCGATCACGCAGGCCATGCCCTGATGCATGAGCAGTCAAACGTCGTCGAAGCCCTCTTCATCGAGTGGCTCGCGCGGGTACGCGGGCGGAACTACAACTAGGGCTGGCTGTTGATGGTCCGCGGTTGCCGGGCTGTATCCAAGTGAATCCGCAGGGCGTAGGACGTTTGTCCGGCACGTTGCTTGATCCGGTGCAGGTAGTCCACGGCGAGCCGGGGAAGGGCAACAGCCGGATCGGCAACCCGGATCCCCTCACGCTGGGCCGCCTCAAGGTCGGCGGCCAGGGCCGCGAGCCGTTCGGCGCCCACCATCTGGCTGGCCGTCTTGAGGCTGAGGACAGCATCCATGGCTCCGTCGGCATCGCCGGTAGTCAACGCGACACGAACCTTTTCGATCCTCAAGGGCAGGGCCATGATGAAGTTCTGGACAAACACCCTCCAGACGTCGTATTCACTGAGGTCCTCGCGCAGCCTCTCCAGCACTACGTGGTCCAGGAGGGGCGTAGGGGATCCCGGGGCGGTTTTCCAGGCTGACGTCCCGCCCGGCTGGGGGCTGCTGGCCTTGTGCAGTGGAGTGGTGGTGGTGGTCATGCTTGGACGGTACGGAGTGGATGCTGGGGGAACCCTGCGACCGCACCTTGAGGTTTCCTAGCAGGCCCAAGGTATCTTTTGGTCCCGAAGTGCTCGAAGGCCCTGATAAACTGATGTTCGCTTGTTGTCCCGTGCAGGACATCGAGCTTGGCTGCTGTAGCCCACGGCGGATTATTGCACCCTGCTGAGAAGAGCCGCCATGGCGCAATCACAGTTCGATCGATTCCTCACCGAAGCCACCTACCAAGACCCCGAAACCGGCGCTACTCTCAGCCGGGACGCCTTTTATGGCCTGTACACCAGCTGGTGCAGCGTATCCCAGGAAAAACCCCAGGCTGAGCACGCCTTCTGGGGCGCCATGGCAAAGCTCGTAGATCCGGGACACCGGCTGCGCATGACTGGCCCGGCTGCTGCGGATTACATCCTGGCCAGCTACCCGGCCCTGGTCTGAGCATATTGACGTCGCCAACGGACACGTACGTTCCCTGGGACGTCCGCCAGCCCCGCGGGAAACGCCCGTGGTGCGCAAGCTGCGATACCGACCTGCACCTCGTGGCTGAATTCCCGGCCGTCAGAGGCAGGCGAAGCGGGACACTCGCCGTCGCCGTCTTCTGTTCGCAGTGCTGCTTCTCGCGCGTCGTGGACACCACCGCGGATCACGTCGCAGCCCTACCCGGGCTATCATTCGAACCCAGGACAGATCAAAGGAATACCCAGAACATGACTTTCATCAACAACACCACCGGGCCTAAAACCACTCCCAATGGCGGGCATATGCATCTGGCTGGCCTCGAGGACCTTGACCTCACCCCCGCCGGCCTCGCAGACGCCCCCGCAAGCGAACAAGACCGCGACAGCATCGTGCACACCGGCAACAGCTAAACTTCCTGCATAATCCCGGGCGGATACTAACCGCCGGACAAAGGAAAGCCCCTCCTAGGAGGGGCTTTCTGCGTAGTGGTCAATTGTCTTCTGGTATAGGTCAGCGGTGATGCACTCCCCCTTCCCGGACGCCCCTCAGCGCCCATCCGGACTATGACAAGAAAAGACTCTAGTTAATTGCCCCGGGGCTCGTAAAGGGGTTCGGCTGAGAAATTTTTCGTACGACGGCGTTCCTCGCTCCACAAGTTTTTCTCAGGAGGGCGGGGTTATGCTGCTCGCCTATCTGCCAGCAGACAGACGAGACGGATTGGACTGCGAAGATGCCCAACACCAGCACTACTGCCGGCAACGTACGGCTCACGGCATGGCGATCGGCTGCCGCCCTTTTAGCCTCTGCCGTGCTTTGCCTGGTGGCTGGCTGCGGGGTGGTCGGGCCTAATCCACCGCCGGTCCCGACGATCGAGTTGGATAATCTGAGCGTCGCCGTCCCCGGTTACGTCGATCCGAGCGACTCCAGATACTGGCAGTCCGTCATTGAAGCCGCCCCGCAAGCCCGCGATGTCATCGTCAACGCCGACAGCGGTCCCGGGGAGGTGGTGCACGAACCGTACGTCCAGCTGATCGGGACCCTGCGCGATGCCGGCGTCAGGGTCCTGGGCTATGTCTCCACAGGCTGGGGCGAACGTGACGCCAAGGCGGTTTACTCTGACATCGACCGCTGGCGTGAGTGGTACGGCGTCGACAGCATCTTCCTGGACGAAGCAGCAGCCGTTCCAGAGGAGGTGGGCACCTATGCCGACTACTCCGCCGCGATCCACGGAGCCGGCGGCAAGGTGGTGCTCAACCCTGGGCTCGTCCCCGACCGTGGCTACTTCGAGTACGCGGATGCCATCGTGACGTTCGAGGATTCAGCGGATCATTACTTCAGCACGCGGACACCCCAGGACTGGCTTCAGGCGGAGACAGACACCGAGGTGTGGCACATTGTCATTGATGCCCCGCAGGACCAGTTCGGCGGCGTGGTGGACCGCGCCCGCCAGCAGGGAGCCGACAAGATTTACGTGACCGACGACGAAGCCCCGAATCCGTATGACCGCCTCCCCCGATACTGGTCCGGCCAGTTGGACGCAGCCACGAAGTAGGAGATACTTTCGCCGCCCCCGCTCCCGCCGCCGGCGACACACCGTCCAACGCCGTGGCCCTGCGGTCCTTCGAGCTCATCAATCAATACCGGTTGGCCAACGGCCGCGCCGGCTTCCGGCACAACCCGGACGCGAGCGCGCAGATCCCGTCCGGCTGGACCCGTACTGCGGAGAACATCGCCGTGAACGCCGACGCCGATGCGCTCTTTGCCGCGTGGAAGGCCTCTCCGGGCCACAACGCCAACATGCTCAACGCCGAGCTGACTGACTTTGGCTTCGGTTCGGCCCGGCTCTCCGCCGGTTCCCCGTACGGGGCGCAGTTGGTTGCCACCCAAAACTTCGCCACCTACGCGAAGTAAGCAAAGGAACGACGGCGGCTGACCGCCGCGCTAGAGCTCGTGCCTGTCGGCGTCGTTGCGGCCTGTGCCCGGGCTGTTTGCAAGTCCGGCAGGTCCGCTATCGTGCGAACTGCACGCGTCGCAGCGTCCCACGAATTGATGAGGGCAATCAGAGTGCTGGCCGTCGGCGGCCGGCAGCGTCACATGCATCGGCGTGGCCGTCTGCGTCGCCCGTACTTCCGGGCTAAAACCTGTGCCATGCTTCACTGTAGCCAGCCTCAACCCCGTTCACCCGCGTATTGCGGTACTTGTATTTACGAACCGAAATACTTGGCTTGAGTGATTGGCAGCAGCTTGGACGGCTCCTCACAAACGTCGCAACCCGGAGTGAAAGTGGTGTTGATTTATGCCGCAGTTCGACGCGCCGATCGACCAGCAAAAAAGCCTGGCACTGGGTGCCTAATCCGGGCGATGATCTGCAGGGGCCCAGGACAGGGCAGGATAGTACTTACTGTGACCGATCCTTAGGGAGAACATGAGGCCCACCCTCCGGCGGTTCCCGCCCCCACCAATGCTGGCCGTGCTCGTTCCGTTGCTGATGGCGCTGCTCCTCATGGTGCCGGCGCCCGCCGGAGCTGCCGAACAGACCGAAACCACCCCGCCGTCGGACCGGGAGCCTTATCTAGGGGCGTTGTTGGACTGGGCAACAGATTCCGCTGCCGGACACGCGGAGCGCCTCGGGGTGCCGGCGGCGTTCTACGGGCAATCAGTGCCTCTGCCGATGAGCGAGCAGGAGCAGGGCCACCTGCGCGGCTATTTTGGTCAAGTCGCAGCCGAGGGCGTTCACGCTTTGCTCACCATCCGTCCCGAAGTCCCGCTGACGGACGTAGACACCCCTCGGGCCGCTGCCCTCACAGCCCAGTTAGCCGATGCCGCTAAGGGTTACGAGGGCAAAGTGTTCGTGCGCTTCGGCCCCCAGATGAACGCCCCCTGGGTGCCGTGGGGACAACAGCCCGAAGCCTACCGGGAGGCGTTCCGGGTACTCGCGGCTGCGTTGGACGACAAGCTCGAGGATGCGGTGCTGGTGTGGTCCCCAACCTCAGCTGAGGACTACCCCTTCCGGGACCCGTCTGCGACCGCACCCACCGGCGGGGCCCTGGGGGCCCTGGACACCGACGGCAACGGGGTGTGGAACTTCGACGACGACGCCTACACCCCCTACTACCCCGGGGACGACGTGGTGGATTGGGTTGGTCTGTCCGCGTACCACGATGACACCGACGGTACCGACGGGACTTCGGTGCGTAACACGGTGCCCGCGCCTGGAGAGTTCGAGACACTGCTCGGCCCCACGTCCTCAACAGGCCCCCCTGCTGCCGAGGACTTCTACACCGCCTACGCGTCCGGCCGTGACAAGCCGCTGATGGTGGAGACAGCCGCCTTCTATAGCCCCGATATTCAGGGCGCGTCTGAGGAGGACATCAAGTCTTCCTGGTGGAACCAGGTCCTTGCCGCGCCGGGCAATGGTTATGACCATATTGGGGCCGTGGTGTGGAACGAAACTATCGAACACCGACAGGACGGTGCGGTCAGCGTGGACTGGAGGGCCACGGCCCAGCCGGAACTGACTGCTGCTTTCACCGAACGGGTGCAAGACAGTGCCCTACTGACCGGTCCCGTAATCAAGCAGTCCACCTTGGACGGGGTGGCGCCGTCCGCTACGGGCACTGTGCTGGGCGGATCCGCCGCGTGGACCGCTGCTGCGAGTGTTTTAGTCGCAGCAGCGGCCTTGTGCCTGTTGCCCTTGTGGCGGCCAGTGCGGCGGTGGGCCTACCCGGGTACTTCCCCGCGCGACACGCGCATCGACATGCTTCGAGGGGTGGCGATCATCTTCGTCGTCATCAACCACGTCGGGCTCACCTCGCTGTTCCAGCTGCTAACCCAGGAAACCATCGGAGTTGTTTCAGGCGCTGAGCTGTTTGTACTGCTCTCCGGGGCCGTCTTGGGCCTGGTGTACGGCCCACGGACCAAGGACCGTGTGGGGGAGGTAGTATCCCGCACCAGTGCACGGGCGTGGAAGCTTTACCTCACCGCCCTTACCGTGGTGCTGCTCGTTCTCGTCCTAAGCCGCCTGCCGTTCCTCAACGCCACGGCCGTCACCACATTCACGGATCAGGGCACAGGAGCAGCCGGTGCCGGGGGCGCCGGCACCGTCTACGACCTCTACGCCGGCATGGAGGCGTTGTTCCAGTTCCCGTTCCCCGCCCAGCTCGTCCCAGCGTTGTTTCTCTTGCAGGTCGGGCCTTGGCAGTTCAACGTCATGGGGCTGTACGTAATCCTGCTGGCACTGAGTCCGCTGGTGCTGATGGCCCTCAGCCGTGGCTTCGCTTGGCTGGTGCTTGTTGTAAGCGTCGGGTTCTACGCCGTAGGCACCATCACCCGGTTCCGGTTGCTGCCCGCCCAGTTCGAGGACTCCTTTCCCCTGCTGGTCTGGCAAGTATTGTTCGTCCTGGGCATGATCGCCGGCTACTACCGCCGCCAAATCGTCGCCTGGCTCTCCCACCCACGCCGCCGGGCGTTGCTGTGGGCGTGCGTGCTCCTGACAGTGACCCTTGCGGTTTTCTCCTGGACCAGCCCGTACTTCTCCAACGCCTATGACGTGAGACTGGCACTGCTTCCTGAGCAATCCTTCCGTACCGTCTATGACAGCTTTTTCGGCCGCACCTACCTGGGACCGGGCCGGCTGCTGAACGTGCTGCTGGTAGTCATCACCGGATACGCCCTGCTAAGCGCCTACTGGAAACCCCTGGAGCGGGCCTTGGGCTGGTTCCTCGTTCCCCTAGGCCAGGCCACCCTTTACGTCTTCATCCTCCACGTGTTCCTCATCCTCGCCGCTGCCAACATCCCGGCGCTCCGGCAGGGAGATATCTGGCTCAACACCGCCGTCTACGTGCTGCTTCTGGGCCTGTTGTGGACCATGGTCAGGACCCGGTTCCTGTTCCGTATAATCCCCCGCTAGACCCGCGAAACAGGAGTCCCTCCCAAACCGGGTGCACGGGAAGCGGTAGGCCCTGTCGCCCGCTCCAGCCCGGCGCCTAAGTCACGGGAGCTTGCGCAGGAACTGCGCAGGACTTGCCGAGGTTCTCCGCTGGAATCGTCGTTTGGCTGGGCCTCTTTGGAACCATGGGTTTGGCAGCCCCTTGTTGGGGCCCATCGCTGATGCTAGGGAGTGTTTGTGCTTAGGAAACGTTTTGTCCGGCTGGTCGTGTCAGGCTTGGTCGCGTCTGTGGCCGTGATGTCAGGGGTGACCATGCCCGCGGAAGCTGCCGGCCAGGCGGGTATCAAGCTCAGTGCTGCTGCCGGTCCGGCCGGGGCATCTGTCACGGTGACCGGTTCTGGTTTCACCCGCCAGGCCTCCGGTACAGTCACAGCCGGATCCGCGAGTGTTCCCTTCAGCGTTGACGCCAAGGGCTCCTTCAGCACAGCAGTGACCATTGCACCGACGTCCTCAGCAACGGTTGCGGTGACTGCGAAGGCCGGGAAGACGTCCGCATCGGCGCCCTACACCGTGACGTACAGCCCGGCCTCCCTCACCGCCGGTCAAGAAGCCTCCGACGGCGCTGTTCCCCTGACCATGGCTGCCCTGACCGAGACGACGATGACAACAACTGCGACGCCCCCGATCAGTACCGATCAGCTGCGCTTCGGCGTCTCAACACCGGGCGGCCCCCAGGCGGCAAGCGAGCTCAACGCGGTCGCCACCATGGTTAATGAGAACCCGTCGATCGTCATGTCGTACAAGGATTTCGGCCAAGCCGCACCGATTGCTGACCTGAACGCGGTCCACGCGCGCGGCGCGACCAGCCTCATCACGTGGGAGCCATGGCTTTGGAGTGGCAACGGTGCCAACCAGCCGGCTTACGCCCTGGACCGGATTACCGCCGGAGACTTCGATCCCTACATCAAGCAGTGGGGCAGCGCGCTGGCCACCTGGGGCAAACCGGTGATGCTGAGGTTCGCCCACGAGATGAACGGAAACTGGTACCCCTGGGCCGAAGCCAGCAACGGAAACGGCGCCGGAGATTACGCCGCGGCGTGGCGCCACGTCCATGATGTGATGGCCGCGACCGGTGCCACGAATGTCTCCTGGGTCTGGAGCCCCAACGTCCCGTACTGGGGATCCACTCCCCTTACCGGGCTCTATCCCGGCGCCGGCTATGTCGACGTCGTTGCCCTTGACGGGTATAACTGGGGAACCGCAGTTTCCTGGAGCTCCTGGACCTCACCGTCGGCATTGTTCGGTGAAGGCCTGACAGCTCTTCGCAGCCTCGCCCCGGGCAAGCCAATCATCATCGCAGAAACAGCGTCCGCCGAAGCCGGAGGGTCCAAGGCCAACTGGAACACCGCCCTGGTCTCATATCTCGCAGCCCAGCCCGACGTCACCGGCTTCGTCTGGTTCCACCACAACAAGGAAGTCGACTGGCGGATCAACAGCACCACCACGTCGACAAACGCACTGGCCACCGCCCTGGCCGCCAGGAACTAAGACTGCTGGGTCGTGTCCGTCGGCTTCAACCATTACCAGCGGGTGGACACGACCCGACCAGAACTAAGAAGCACTCTTCATCGCAGTTCCCTCATGCTTGGGTAGGATCGCGGAGGAACCCCAGCACGCACCTGCGCACATCAGCGGGGCCTCGGTGCAGTTCCACCAGCAGACAGGCGCGCAGGCAGTTTCACCCTGCAGCAAACCAAGGAGAGATGACACCGCGATGATTTCCAGTCCCATGGAGAAGCTGGCAGGACTGGATGAACTCTCACCGGCCCTGAAGCAGGCCCCGATTGTCGTTCTGTTCGTGCTGGCCGCGGTGATGAGCGCCTCGATCAGCACGCTGACCGTCAGCAGTTGGCCCGCCCTGACAGCGGGAACGGCTCTGGTCACCTTGGCAACCGTGCTGGCCGTGGCCTTTACCCGGCCAGCTCTTACCCGTTTCGCCACGATCGTACCGGCACTGGACTTCCTTGCTGCCGGCGCCCTGCGCCACGGCACCGGGGATAGTCAATCCATCTATGCCTCCCTGGTGCTCCTGCCCCTGCTCTGGTTCGCCTCACTGAACGGGCGGCGCTACGTGGGCTACGCAGTAGCGGGAGCAGTAATCGCCATCCTCGTCCCATTCGCGATGGGCTCAAGCATCGGCAAGAACCCCAACGAGCTGTTGCGGGGCCTTTACAGTACGCTGGTCTTCGCCTTGGCCGCCGCGGTCGTGAACGACCTCGCCCGCAGGGCACGCCTGAGACTTGCGACCGCCCGGGAGCAAGCCGCGGCCGCGGCCCAGGAACTCAGCCGGGCAGCGCAAATCCAAAGGTTCCTCCTGCCCCGAGGCGCCGCTCCGCTGCCCGGTTACGAAATCGCCGGGGCATGCCTACCCTCCAGAGCCGTCGGCGGGGACTTCTTCGACTGGTACCTTATCGACGGGGGTCTGGCCTTCACCCTGGGTGACGTGATGGGAAAAGGCGCCGGAGCCGGCATGATCGCAGCGACCACCAGGGCCGTCATCCGCAGCGCCAAAAACAGCCACGACCCCGTCACAGCGCTGGCCCTCACCGCCGACTGCTTCGCCACCGACCTGGACCAGGCTTCATCCTTCGCGACCCTGTTCCATGCAAGGCTCCGAGCCGAGGACGGGCGGATACTGTACTCCGACGCCGGTCACGGGTTAACACTCCTGATCCGGGCAAACCGGACCTGGGAACGCCTCGCCTCCAAGGACCTCCCTGTCGGCTTGATGCCGGACACCCGATGGGAATCCCACGAAATCCTGCTCAACCCCGGAGACATGATCGTCAGCTTCAGCGATGGAGTCCTGGATCTGTACGACGGCACCCTTGCCGCGGTCAACGACGTCGCCCAACTGGCCCTTTCCGCCTCCTCCGCCCAAGACGTTGTGGACTTCGTTACCGCCAAGGCCACCGAAAACAGCAACCCCGACGACGTCACCGTCCTCGCCATCCGCAGGAAACCACAGGCCACTTAGGCAGGAAAACTCCGTGGGATTGATGTGCTCCCCTGACTACGCGTAATGGCCTAGGGTAATTTACCCCGTCACAAGCGGGGCTGACTCCAGACGTGCTGAGACCGGGAGCCAGCCCCACCCCCATAGCAAGTGCTCCCGGGCGAAGACGCAAGGACCTCCCCCAACAAGGACAAAGAACACCCACCGCTGCACATCATCCGACAGATAAATGCTTTCGACAACTAATTACTTCCAGCTCCAGCTTTCCTACGGGTTGAGCCGCTCATTTGTGGGTTAGTCACCGACAGCTTCGCGTCCCCGCCGGACAATAAGCGGATCGGGGTCGTGCACAACGGAGGTGTCCTTTCCGTCGTACTCGAACTGATTAAGGAAGTAACGCATGGCATTGATCCGACCGCGTTTCTTATCGTTGGATTTTATTGTCATCCATGGCGCGTGGTCGGTGTCGGTGCGCAGAAATGTTTCCTCCTTGGCCGCGGTGTAGTCCTCCCATCGGTCGAGGGAGGCAAGGTCCACGGGCGAGAGCTTCCAGCGCCGGACCGGGTCGATCTGTCTAATGGCGAAGCGGGTACGCTGCTCGTGCCGAGTGACCGAGAACCAGAACTTGTTCAGCTGGATTCCGGACTCAACGAGCATTTTTTCGAACAGCGGCGCCTGCCACATGAACGTGCCGTACTCCTCCTCAGTACAGAAGCCCATGACCCGCTCCACGTTGGCACGGTTGTACCAGGACCGGTCGAACATCACGATTTCACCGGCCGTAGGCAGGTGTTGGATATAACGCTGGAAGTACCACTGGCCCTGTTCCCGATCCGAGGGTCTGCCCAGCGCTACGGTCCTGGCCGATCGGGGATCCAGGTGTTCGGTGAAGCGCTTGATAGTCCCGCCCTTACCGGCGGCATCGCGGCCCTCGAATACGATGACGCTCCTTAGTCCGTGGTCCTGGCCCCAGTACTGAAACTTCAGCAACTCGATCTGCAGCCGATATTTCTCGGCCTCGTATTCCTCGCGGGACATCCGCTGATCGTAGGGATAGTCCTCCCGCCAGGTCTGCACCGCCGATCCGCCGGGGTCAATCAGTTCCGGGTCCTCACCCTGTCCCCCGCGGACCGTGTACCCCAAATCAACGAGACGGTCGATGGCTTCGCGCAGGTTGTCCCGCACCCACCATGGGTCATGGGGCGTCCAGGGCGCGGTTGCCTCCACCGTCCGACCCTCCTCAAGGTAGCGCCGCTTACGGACGACAGTCTAGCAACGCGGGTCGGCTGCGGGCCTGTACCCTCCTGGGGGTTCAGGAGGCCGTACGTTCCGCAGCATCCAGAACTACTTTGCGTAGGTTTCCGGCACCGTTCATTACGGTTCTCTGCCGGACCGAGCCTGTCCCGTTGGCAAGGATCTGCCGAATGGTTTCCTCCACAAGCGACCTGTCTCCGGTTTCCGACAGGGCCGGCCCGACGTACTCCAACAGAGCTGCCACACTTTCTTCTGCCGGACGGGGCCGGTTCAGCTCAGGATGAATGAGGTCATCCTCCATGCCGTACCTGCTGGCTCGCCATGAGGCCAGCCGCAGCATTTCGGCAGGAACTGCAGGGGGCGGTTTCCTCTCGGCCCAGTCCCTGGCCGCCGTCTCAACCAGGGCTCGTACGACGGCGGCTACGGCTACGGCATGGGCCGCTTCCGTGCAGACATCCGGGACACGGATTTCGATTGTCGGATAGGTCGCCGAAAGGCGGGCATCGAAGTAGATCTGGCCACGGTCCAAGAGGACGTCGCAGGAGAGCAGCATCTCAACCAGGTCCTGATAAGCCCTGGCCGAACCGAATACCTCGGTAGGCCCCGCTGTTGGCCAACGTCTCCAAACCTGATAGCGGAAACTTGCATAGCCGGTGTCCTTGCCCTGCCAGAAGGGTGAATTCGCGGACAGGGCGATCAGCGTCGGAAGCCAGATCCTGATCCGGTCAAGGACAGCCACCCCCTCATCGGGAGAATTGACGGAGACGTGCACGTGGAAACCACACATCAGCTGTTCCCGGAGCGCCAGCCCAAAGCGCGCTTCCATGGCGCGATAGCGGGAGGTTTGGACCAGATGAGGCAACGCGGAAAGCGGTGAAGTTCCCAAGGCCGCGACCCTCGCTCCAAAGACCAGAGCCTGACGATTGGCTTCAGCCCGGCCTTCTTTGAGGGCAGCAGCAAGATCAGACAGGCAAGTGAAAGGGGCGGAAACCGCTTCGACCTGCTCGCGCTGCACCTCAGTGGTCAAGGTGTTGCCTTGCGTTGCCGTTGAACGGCCGTCGCTTCCTGTGGCGTTCTTGGCGGACGCGGCGGCAACGAGGCTTTCACCGACCGCTGCGTGGTTCCCGGTTTGGACATCAACGAGCAAAAACTCCTCTTCCACCCCGAAGCTTCGCATAACGCCAGTCTGCCCGGTCCCTGAAAATTAGCCAACAGCCGGTTCAATGCCAGCTGTTTTCACGTAGATCCTCGCGTGCCGCACGTCCGTGAAACGGTGCTGGACACGAGCAAGAAAGAGGACATAACGTCGGCTTGTACGGGTCGGCAAGGCTAATAGGGCGGGTTGCCGATGTGCACCACCGGCCCCCGAAGGAGGTGCCGTGCCGAAAGTGGCGCGCTTACTGCTCCTGCCGTTTGTCATGTTTGCAGCATCCGTGGCCGCGCAGCCGACACCGACCCCGCCCCCGTCAACCTCCTCGCCGCCGCCCACCTCCATGGCAGCCTTGGGCGACTCCATTACCCGGGCCTTGGCAGTGTGTTGTTCCAACGGTGACAGCTCGCTCCACTCATGGTCTACTGGTCACGGTCCCGGCGACGGAGTCAGCAGCCACTATGAGCGGCTGACAGGGCTGGACCCTGCTATCACTGGCCGCAACCACAACAACGCCATCAGCGGGTCCAGAGCCAGGGATCTTCCAGACCAGGCCGAACTGGCCGTCAAGCAGAACGTGGAATATGTGACCATCCTGATCGGAGCAAACGACCTTTGCGCCTCATCAGCAGCCACGATGACATCCGAGGAAGAATTTTCTTCTCACATCAAAACCGCTTTGGCGGCGCTCGATAGCGGCCTGCCGAGGGCACGCATCTTCGTCAGCAGCATCCCGGACCTCCACCAGCTCTGGAAAACGATGGAAAACAACGCCGAGGCACGCGAGGCATGGTCCAGCGGCACCTGCCCATCAATGCTTTCTGCCGACAACACCGAAGAGCAGCGGCAATCGGTCATCAAGCGGGAACTCGCGTTCAACCAGATCCTTGCCGAGGCGTGCTCCCGGTACAGGAACTGCCGCTGGGACAACAACGCTGTGTATGACTTCAAGTTCTCGGCAAGCGACGTGAGCGTGCTCGATTATTTCCATCCAAGCCTGGAAGGCCAGGCCCATCTGGCGGAGCTCACGTGGCGGGCGTCATGGTGATCCACACGTCCCGGCCACCAGAGCGCAAGAGACTTACACGAAAGGGCGAAGGAGCCGGTCGATGCACCCAGGTCATGACAGGGGCTCTGCACCCTCCACGCGTCCGGACCCCGCGGCCCGTGGGTCACAGCGGCGGAGCGCCGATCCTGCCCACCCACCGCCTTTCTCCCGTGAAGCGGAAGTGCGCCTGCGAGTGCTGCGGGCCGCAAGCAACCTGATTGACCGGCTCCAGTACGAAGCCGTGACCATCGACGCCGTGGCACGCGCCTCGGGGGTAAGCAAATCGACCCTCTACCGCTATTGGACCTCGCGTCAGGTGCTGGTACTGGAAGCATTCACCTACAAAACCAACCTGCTGACAGACATTGAGGACACCGGCGATGTGGCACGTGACCTGCACGCCTACCTGGTCGCACTGACCTACTGCCTAAAGGTCGGCGGAGCGGCCTCCACCGTGGCCAACCTGCTGGCGGAAGCTATCCGGGATGAAGAATTTGCAGCCAGTTCCGGCAGACAATGCTGCGGGAGCGCCGGCAAGGCTTCCTTATGATCCTCGAACGGGGCCGGCGCAGCGGGCAGGTCCGGGACGATGTGGACCTGGTCATGGTGACTGACGCCCTGTACGGAGCCATCCATCACCGGCTGATCGCCACGGGCCAGGACATTGGGGGTATGTTCTTGCGGAACCTGACCGACTTCGCGGTGACCGCCGTGGCAACACGGGAATACCGGGACCGGTCCAAGAAGTAGGCCCGCCAGCCCCGTTCCCCGGCTGATGGAACGTTTGGTACCAGTTCGTCCCATTCGTGCGGCCCCCGGCTCGCCCCGCAGGCATGGTGGAACCAGCGCAAGTAAGCGCCACGCCACCACCCTCAACCAGGAGATCCAAGACGCCATGACCATTGCCACATCCGCAACAAAGACGCGCAGAACCGACGTCGGCGCCGTGCACCCGAAGCTCTACAAGGCGCTGAATACAGCGGCGGGAGCAGCGCACAGGACGGCCCTGGCTGAAGGGCTTTCTCCTTTGCTCATCGAGCTGGTCAAGATCCGTGCCTCGCAGATCAACGGGTGCGCCTACTGCTTGCGGATCCACACCAAGGACGCGCTGACTAAAGGTGAGAGCCCCGAGCGGCTGAGCGTGCTTCCCGCCTGGCGGGAAAGCATGTACTTCGACGACCAGGAGCGCTCTGCGCTGGACCTCTGCGAATACATCACGCTCATCCAGGACTCCCACAGGAACACCCGATGGTACAACTCTGCAGCCGCGCACCTGACGCCCGGACAAGTCTCCGCCGTGACCTGGCTGACGATGACGATCAACATGTACAACCGGATAGCGATCAGCAGCGCCTACACGGTCAAACCCGAGTAGTCAGCCACGGACGTGGATCGCAGGGAGCTTTCCAACCCGGATCCGGACCCGGGCGGCACGTGGTTGTTTTCAACTGCGTGCGTGCGCACCATGGAAGGGTGGGAGCGAAGGACAGGTGGCACCCGTCTGCATGTGCCCTTTGCCTGCTGATCCCTCTTAGCGGAACAGCGGGATGCAGCTACGACTACCCCGAACCCGTGCAGACAACAGCCAGGTCCGGCACCGTCCGCACGCCAACAGCCAGCCCCTCCCCCGGCTCAGGGTCCTCCCAACCGTACAGTGATCCGCAGATTCTGGAGCAGGAAGCCAAGAACTATGCTGAGCTGTACCGGCTCCTCAGGGCAGTGCCTGGGCCCGTCATCCTCTTCGAAGTGGGGCCACTCGATGGCCCGGTCAGGGGCTTTGGCACAACAGCAAAGGTGCCGGCATCCGGGCAGTACGCCGTCACTGCAGCCTGCGTTGGTGCCTCCGGTGCGAGGATCTCCGTGGGCCAGGAGCATCCCGGTGCCCCCTTTCGGCCGGTCGAACTCGCGATGGATTGTGCCGGAACCACTTCACAGGTGATCGCACTTCAGGAGGGGTACGTTTTCGCGCATCTAATCCTGCCCGGCCCGGGCGATACACCCTGGACAGGAGCCGTGGGCGGGGTACGAGTGACCGGCCCGGCGGAGCAAAGTCACACCGCGCCGGGATCCCCTTCGTCTGAAAGCTCGCCGGCGGCAATGCGCTCGACCGCCGTAGCCAGCCGGACCTACCAAAACCGGCACAGCCACACCGATCCGTGACCCTGAACTGGCGAACATCATCGGCAGATAACAACCGGCAGCCACACCACCGAATAACGTGTCAATAACCCTTGGAATCCGGCAGGAACGCACGTTCGCGGCGCGCCTAAACTAAGCCATGCGAATGATCCCGTCGTTGGTCCTGGTTTTCGGTGCAGCGTTCGCCTGGCTGGGCGTGACGGTATTCGTGATCCTGCGGCTGCGACGCCGTCGCAATGGGTCGACTCTGGTGGCTTCCGCTTCGGCGCCCGCTGAGCGCGCCGGCGGACACATCCCCCACAGGCCCTGGCGCCGCGTCCGCCCAGTAACAGGTCAGACCCCGGCTCGACGCCGACTGCGGCTCAGGAAGATCCGCAGCTAGACAACGGCAACACCGCCGGCAGGAACCCTGCCATCTCTTTGCCAACGCCTCCCAGGGCTCCGGGCCCCCACCAAGGCAGGAGACCCGTTCCTGGTGGATGGAAACCGTCCGGTCCTCATTGGGTCAGGCGGGTCCAGGACTCCAGGAACTTCTCAGCAATGTAGGCGTGGCCGGCGGTGTTTGGGTGGATGCCGTCGAAGTTGAAGTCCGGGCTGTTGGCACTCGTAAACCAGCCGGCCTCGAGGGCATTAGCAAATGGAGCGCCGGCGGCTGCGGCTCCAGCGCGGACGGCACTGTTCACGCCGCGCAGTTCCTCGGCAACGGGCTGGGGCGCCGACGGCCCAAGCACCACCACCTGAACGCCCGGCCAAAACCTGCGGGCCGCCTCTATGGTCTGTGTGGTGGCAGCTTCAACCTCGTCGGCGTTGGGGACCAAGGAATCGTTTTGTCCGCCTTGAAGAATGAGCAGATTGGGCACGAAGGCCGGGTTGGCAGCAATCTCCCGCAGCCGGACCTCGTACTCCCTGCCCTGCTCGTCCTGATCCCCGCCGCCCCAGGCGAACCCGGTTCCGGGCACGCCGTCGATGTTGGTGGGGTATCCGAGCTGCCCGGCAACGAGATTCGCCCACCCCTGCTCCGGCTGATCTGCACCGACACCGGCAGTGTACGAGTCACCAACAATAAGGAGGACGGGCTCGGCGGGCAGCTCAATACCGAGCTGCCGGGCCGTTGCCGTTGCAGTAGGCGTTGGTGTGGGAGTCGGAGACGCAGTAGCTCCTGTCGGCGTGGCAGCCAGCGTGGTTGCCGGCGCAGGGACGGCTTCGCCTGTGCCTCGTGGACCCATCAGGGCGATGGCTGCCACCCCGAAGGCGGCCACTGCCAGCACAAAAAGTGCAGCGTACTTGACCCACTCCTGCTTGGTTATCCTGGGACGCCCGCCGCTTCTGATCACTCGGCATATCTTACCGGCCACGTATGGCCCGGAACCCTCCTCCGCCAGCGGATACCAGGTCGCGCCTGCTGACCGGTGCCGGCTCGTGTTCCGGCGCGGGTTCAGGGACAGAGCGGACGACGGCGGGCTGGAGCCTTTTGTTGGTCCAGCGGCGGACTGGCGTTTCCACCAGGCGGTGGGACGCGCCGGCGAGCAGCACGGTCAGCACTGCAGCCAACACGACGCGCAGCCACAGCGGGGAGACGAGCGGCATGAGCAGCAGGTAGACGGGCAGGTGCCAGAGGTAGAACGCGTAGGACAGGTCGCGGCCGGGGCCAGCAAGCCAAGGGTGGCTCAGGATACGGGCAGTGAAACCGGCCGGGGAAAGGACCAGCCAGCCGATGGCCAGTGCTGCCAGCAAAGCCAGCACAGTGGGCCCGGCTGCCCAGAAGGCGGTAAACCAGGGGCCGGGGGTGTCCGGTTCCTTCAGCAGGAACACGGCGGCCAGCAGGGTGAGCGCCGCGGGCGGTCCGGCGCGGCGGGCGGCAGCCTCAAGGGACGCATGGAAGCGGGAGCCGGAGCGGACTGTCGTGAGGACCAGGGCCAGGGTGCACCCGATCAGCAGCTCGTCAGCCCTGGTGTCCGGCCCGTTGTAGAGGCGGTTGAGCGGTGCTCCCAGTGCTACCAGGACGGAACGTTCCAGCAGGAATCCCACCGCCAGGCCGGCGGTGATCCAGGCGACCGTTCGGACTTTCCAGAATCGCAGCAGGACCAGGAGGAGCAGTGGCCACACCAGGTAGAACTGCTCCTCGACGGCGAGGGTCCAGGTGGGGCCGAATGCCTCCCCGGCAATGGACTCGCCGAACATCCCGAAGCGGGCCAGGTTCATCGCATACGCGGCGGCGGGCAGGACAAATCCCTCCTGGCCGGCCCACTTGGATGCCGGAAAGACCGCGCCCACAGCGACAACCACGGCACACAGGGCAAGCAGCGCAGGCCACAGCCGGGCCAGCCGCCTGGCGTAGAAGATTCCCAGGTGAAGCCTGCCGGTGGCGAGGTACTCCTTCATGATCAGGAGGGTAATGACAAAGCCGCTGAGCGTGAAGAAGACATCCACCCCGATGGATCCGCCCGGGACCAGGGCAGTTGCAGTGTGGAAGAAGAAGACCCCTGCCACGGCAACGGTCCGGAGCCCGTCCAGAGCGTGCTTACGCCCGGAGATGAACCCCGGTTCGGGCACCCCCGGACGTTCCGGAGCTGACAAATATCCATTGCTTGACCAATAAACCACACAGCAAGGATATATAACGTTTCTATAACTGCGCTGGGTGAAGGCTGGGCGCGGCCTCCGCGAAGCAGCTAGTGCTCCCGGCGGGTCTCCTGGAGCCGCTTGATGAACCAGCGCGATTGCTCCGGCCCGTAGGGCAGGACAGGGATGGCCTTGGTGGCATCATTCGGGGTGTCGCGGATGGACCCGCGGGCCTGGCGCACGGCCGTGCTCATGGTGTTCGCCATGGTCTTGACGAACCCGTCACTGCACGGCTTCCCGTGCCCGGGAATCAGGAACTCGTAGCGGTGGCGCAGCGCTGAGATGTGCCGGAGCGCATCCGCCCACTCCTCCGGGTACGAGTCTTCGAAGGACGGGTGGGCGCCCTGCTCCACAAGGTCACCAACGTAAAGGGTGGTGGGGGTGCCCACCAGCAGGTCGCCGTCGGTGTGGCCGCGGCCCAGGTGGAACAGGGTGGCAGTCAGCGCGCCGAGGTCCACCAGCACCGGCTGGTCCCTGACGATCGCGTTGGGGACCACGAGTTCCACGTTCTCGCCCTCGCCGGTGGACATCTCCGGTTCCAGCGTGCCCACGAAGCGGCGCTGCAGGTCCCCGCGTTCGCCGATTTCGGTGGCGCAGTTCTGATGCGCCCAGAACTCGGTGACGCCCGCCGCCGCGAACACCGCGTTGCCAAAGAAGTGGTCGTAATGGGCGTGGGTATTGACGACGACGAGCGGCAGCTGAGTCTTCTCCCGCACCGCGTCCAGGATCTCCCGCCCCTGCCTGGGGCCGCAGCCGGTGTCGATCACCATGGCTCGTTCGGATCCCACAATCAGTCCGGTGTTGAGCAGCGATCCTTCGGTGACCAGCACATAGTTGTTCGCGCCGACTTCGAGCCATTCCGACATTGTTTCTCCGTACCTCCGGCAAAGCAGTGTGCGTTCGTTTAGTCGTCGATTGTACCCAGCGTTCCTTGGAGTTCCCGGGAGGCAAAGCGTACGACGGCGGCACGCTGCGGCCGTCGTACGTCACCTGCCGACGTGCCCGGGTTAGTCGATGATCGGCGAGGAGCCGTGTCCAATCAGAGAACATAACGCGAATGCAGAGCCTCCTGCAGCCGATCCGCTCACCCCGGCGCGGCCTTGCCCGAAGATCGCGTCCATAACAGTGCGCGTTGGACCTTCAAAAAAGGCCGTGGCGTGGAACCCAAAGAGAACGAAAGCGGCGAAGAATCGCAGGCTCGTCAAACGGTCGAGGCGGTTCGCCGTATCCCCCAAAGTCATTGGCCCATTCTAAGGGCGGCGCAGTGCCTTACCACCACTCCACCAAGCATGAGGGACTGCCCTATTCATGCGTGACGCTCGCCTCGATGGCATTGTCAGCTATTTCTCGATTGCCTCGACCTGAACGTCGGAGAGGTGCACGCTCCCGTTTCTGATCTTGTCCGCAAGATCGTTCTGGATAGCCACGGCCAAGATGTGGCCGGAGCTCAACGGGTCCTGGGTAATATCCACGGGGGCACGGACATCCGCTTCGCCTTCCGTGTACATCGGGGTAGCAAGAGCTGCCGCCTGGATTTCGGCGGCATCAGCCTTGATGTCGATCACGAGCGAAATTCTGATGTGAGCCATTCCCTACCCCTTTTTAGAGCGTTCCTTGGAACTCCCGACCATACCGCCAGTCCCGGCGGATTGGAACGTAAGGAAAGACCGGTTAAGTGCCGCTGCCCCGTCCAACAAATGGTGTTTCTGAGAAGGCTCCCTGCAACACCACCAAGAGAGACGTAAGGCTGCCGCTCTGCAGGAGTCTCACGTCTCTCCGTAGTGGTCTAGATGTCGGCCAAGAGGCTGTTCGGGTTTTCGATGGCGTCCGCTACGAAGCGGAGGAAGCCGGCGGCGGTGCCGCCGTCGCAGACCCGGTGGTCGAAGGTCAGCGTCAGCTCGGTGACCTTCCGGACGGCCAGCTCGCCGTTCACCACCCACGGCTTGTCCATGATTCGGCCCACGCCCAGGATTGCCACCTCCGGGTGGTTGATGATTGCCGCGGACCCGTCCACGCCGAACACCCCGTAGTTGTTGAGGGTGAACGTGCCGCTGCCCAGTTCGGTGGGCGTGGCCTTGCCCTGGCGTGCGACGTCGGTCAGCCGCCGGATCTCCGCGTCGAGCTCGCGGGCAGTCAGCTTCTGGGCCGCGCGGACCGACGGCACTACGAGGCCCCGGTCGGTCTGGGCGGCGATGCCGAGGTTGATCCCGTCGAACGAGACGATCTCCTGGGATCCGTCTGCCGCGGTTTCGATGCGCGTGTTCAGCTCCGGGTACTTCTTGAGCCCGGCGGTGACAAAGCGCGCGATGAACGCGAGCAGGCCCGGCACCTGGGAGCCGCCCGCCTTGAGCCCTTCGCGAAGCTCAATCAGCGCTGTTGCGTCGACATCCACCCAGACAGTTGCCTCAGGGATTTCGGACCGGCTCCGTGCCATGTTGGCGGCGACTACCTTGCGTACTCCCTTGACAGGCGTCCGGGAGGAGATGGCCAGGCCGGTCCGGGCATCAGCGCCCTGGGTTGCGGTGCTCTGGAAGTCGGCAGGCTCAACCACCGGAGCAGGCTCAACCGCCGGCCTCGGCTCCACAACCGGCGCGGGACTGGTGATGGCCGCCTCCACGTCGCGGCGCATGATGAGGCCGCCTTCGCCGGAGCCGGGGAGTTCGCCGAGGTCCACGCCGTGCTCCCGCGCCATGCGCCGGACCAGCGGGGAGATCACCGCGCCCAGCTTGCCGGGGACCCGGGTGCGCAGGAGCGAAAGGTCCATGTCGGCACCCGCTGCGGGCCCGCCGTCGGCCGCTCCATCCTCCAGGGGAAGGGGGGTGACGCCGGCAGCCGCCGATGACTTGCGTGCCCGCGTCCGCCGCGCAACGCCGTGGCCGCCGGGAGTTCCGTAACCGATCAGGACATTGCCGGAGCCCGCCTTTTCCTCTTCGCGGTACAACTCAGCCTCGGCCTGGGCAGGAGTTTCGGCCGGCTCGTCCAATGAGTCACCAAGTTCGGTCTCAGCAGGCTCAACCACAGGAGCGGCAGGAGCGCCCGCGGGCGTCACCGAGATCAGCGGCTTCCCCACGTCCAGCGTCTCCCCCGGTTGCCCGTGCAGCTCCGCCACGATCCCGGCATACGGCGAAGGCACCTCAACAGTGGACTTCGCCGTCTCCACCTCCGCAATGGGCTGATCAACAGAGATCGAGTCGCCCACCGAAACGTGCCAGGACACCAGTTCGGCTTCGGTGAGGCCTTCGCCCAGGTCCGGCAACAAAAACACGCGAGTTTCACTCATGGTCAGTTCTCCCACTGAAGGTCGTCGACGGCGTCGAGGATGCGGTCCACGCCGGGCAGGTAGTACTTCTCAAGCTTCGGCGCCGGGTACGGGATGTCGAACCCGGTGACGCGGCGGATGGGCGCGGCCAGGTGGTGGAAGCAGCGCTCCTGCACCCGGGCCACGATCTCGGAGGACACGGACGCGAACCCGTGGGCTTCGGCGATCACCACGGCCCGGCCGGTCTTCCGCACGGACTCACAAACAGTGGCATCGTCGAACGGCACAATGGTGCGCACGTCGATGACTTCCAGCGAGCGCCCCTCCAATGCTGCAGCCTCGGCGGCGGCGAGGGCGGTGGGCACGGAGGGCCCGTAGGCGATCAGCGTGGCGTCGGTTCCGGGACGCGCGACGGCGGCACGGCCCTCCGAGGACGTCCCCGCCTGGGCAGCAGCAGAGTGAGCGGAACGGAGCTCGGCCAGGTCCACCAGGTCCTTGGACCAGTAGAGCTTCTTCGGCTCCATAAACACCACGGGGTCATCCGAATCGATGGCCTCGCGGAGCATCCGGTACCCGTCCGCCACCGTGGCCGGGGTGAACACCTTCAGGCCGGCGGTGTGGGCGTAGTAGGACTCGGAGGAATCGCAGTGGTGCTCCACTCCCCCGATGCCGCCGCCGTAGGGAACCCGGATCACCATGGGCAGCTTCACGGCGCCCTTGGTGCGGTTGTGCATCTTGGCCACGTGGCTGATGATCTGCTCGAACGCCGGGTAGGCAAACGCGTCGAACTGCATCTCGATCACCGGGCGCATCCCGTTGATCGCCATGCCCACGGCCATGCCCACAATGCCGGACTCGGCCAGCGGAGTGTCGAAGCAGCGCTGCTCCCCGAAGGTCTTGGTGAGCCCGTCGGTGATGCGGAAGACCCCTCCGAGCGTTCCCACGTCCTCGCCGAACACCAGGACGGAGGAATCGGCGTGCATCGCGTCGGCCAGGGCGGTATTCAAAGCCTTGGCCATGGTGACCGGCTGGGGACCGGCGGCTTCCGCCGAAGCAGCGGCCGAGGCGGCTGCCCGGGCGGTGGCGGCGCTGACGTTGCCGTTGGCCTCGGACGAGGTGGTGATGGTGGGGCTCACTTGCCGGCCTCCTGGGATGCGGATGCTTCGTCGCGGGCGAGTTCGTCGGCGAGCAGGGCGGACTGTTCCTTCAGCTGGGGTGTGGGCGCGGAGAAGACGTGGCGGAAGAGTTCCTGCGGGTCCACCGGCACGTCCTCGCTGAGCCCGTCACGCAGCTGGGCGGCCACTGCTTCGGCATGCTCAACGATCCGCGCCTCACCCGCGGAATCCAGCAGCCCGCGGTCCGTCAGGTAGGTCCGCATCCGGTTGACCGGATCCTTCGCCCGCCACTCCGCAACCTCGCTGTTCTCGCGGTAGCGGGTGTCGTCGTCGGCGTTGGTGTGGGCCTGCATGCGGTAGGTGTTGGCTTCGATGAGCAGGGGGCCGGAGCCTTCCCTGGCCAGTTTCACGGCCCGGTCCAGGACGGCGAGGAGCGCCACGACGTCGTTGCCGTCCACGCGTTCGCCTGCCATGCCGTAGCCCACGGCCTTGTGCGCGAGCGACGGCGCCACGGACTGGTGTGCCAGCGGCACCGAGATGGCGTACTTGTTGTTCTGGACGAAGAAGATGACAGGCAGGTGGAAGACGGCGGCGAAGTTCAGGGCTTCGTGGAAGTCGCCTTCGCTGGTGGCGCCGTCACCGCACATGGCCAGCACCACGGTGTCCTCGCCGCGGAGCTTGGCGGCGTGGGCCACGCCGACGGCGTGCAGCAGCTGGGTGGTCAGCGGCGTGCACTGGATCCCCACTTTGTGCTTGAGGGGGTCGAACCCGCCGTGCCAGTCGCCGCGGAAGATGGTCATCACCTGCACGGGATCAACACCGCGCGTCATCACGGCCACGGCGTCGCGGTAGGTGGGGAACATCCAGTCGCCCTCGGAGAGGCACAGCGCGGCCGCCACCTGGCAGGCTTCCTGGCCGTGGCTGGACGGGTACACGGCCATGCGGCCCTGCCGGACGAGTGCCGAGTTCTGGTCATTGACGCGGCGGCCGACGACGAGCTGCTCGTAGGCGGCCAGCAGTTCGGCATCGCCGGGCAGGGGGTACTCGTGGCCGGGTTCAGTGCCCTGCTCACCTTCGGGCTTGAGCCTGCCGTCCGGGTCCACCATCTCGATCTGGTGCCGGGCCGGGAGCATGTAATCCTCGGCCGTGATGCCAAACTTCTTGGCTGTTTCCGAGAGGGCGTTCCCGGTGGGCGCCTTGCCGGTTTGCTCCGGTGCGGTGTGGTTCGCGGAGATCGTCATCGGTTCCGTCCTTCTGTTGCCACTATTACTCCCCAGTATCCGCCTGCAGCAGGTTTCGTATCCACCACCTTGGTGAATCGTGGAGAAGCTGTTCAGTTCTGCCTAGACTGGAAGACGAATTGTAAGTGTGAGGCAGGTTACTGACAGGGGCCGTGGACAAATTGGCAACCAGGGATGCGTCGACAGAACCCGTCCCGCTGGACGACATTGACCGCAGGATCATTTCAGAGCTCACCCGGGACGGGCGGATGTCCGTCACGCAGGTCGCCGAGAACGTCCATATCTCCCGGGCGCACGCGTACACGCGCATCGGCAGGCTCACGAGCGAGGGGGTGCTGTCCAGGTTCACGGCGCTGGTTGACCCGATCAAGGCGGGGCTCCGATCCTCCGCCTACGTGACGTTGAAGCTGAAGCAGGATGCCTGGCGTGAACTGCGCGACCAGCTCGCAGTGATCCCGGAGGTGCACCACGTGGCCCTGGTGGGCGGCGACTTCGACGTGATCCTGTTGGTCCGGGCCGTGGACAATATTGACCTGCGGCGGGTCATCTTCGACCAGCTGCAGTCCATGCCGGGAGTGCTGGATACGCAGACGTTTCTGGTCTTCGAGGATCTGGATACTCGCTGAACATTGGAGAATTCATCGTGTCGGCATCTTATGGTCAACGATCACATTCCAATGTGCCGGGAATTGCGTTTCCGGTCCAGACGTTCATGGGGTTTGCAGGGACCGTGTATTTAGCGCGAAGTTCGTATCGCCAACCGGCCGCCGGCTTCCTCTCGGACCAAATCGTCAGATTCATGGTGGTGTCGCCTTGGGCCTGAAGCTGGCCGCCGCCGTCGAAGATTCGGATCTCGTAGGAGGTGGCTCTTGGCACCTTGCCGAACGAATTGACGGTAACCACATTGCTCCACCCGAAAATCCCCCACAGCAGGTGGTTGCACTCCATGGTGACGTTGGCCGTGGCAGGGGTAGCGAGGCCGGTGGAAATCAGGGTCGAGGCCTGTTCGGTGTCCGTGAACTTGGCAAAAGCGGGAGACGGGGCGGTGACCAGTGCCAGGATGACGGCCACGCCGGTGGCGAGAGCACGCAGGGTGCTGACGTGGGACACGGTGTCTTCCTTCCTCCTAAGTCTCGCGCGGACTCCTGCCTCTATTTTCACGAACGTTGCCAAAGCTCAAGCTCCAAGAGGATCAAGGCCGGGCAGTTGGCGCTGAGGCACTCAGGCATGCGCCTCTGTGCGGCCACCCATCGTTGGTTCCACCGGGGTTTCCGGATCTTTGCGCCAAATGGAGAACAACATGCCGATGACGAGGACGGCAGGAGCGCCATACATCAGGGTATTCATCACCAGAGGCTGGCGCAGCGTGCGGATGACGGTCCCGAGGTAGGGAACAGTGGCAACGTGCCGGTCCACCGTCCTGCCGTCGAGCGTGGCGATCCAAGGATCCCTGCCATTGTTGGCATCGCCCTTGGTCTGCACCGCAACTTTGCCCTCGGAGGTGGTGTCCATGTCGATGATGCGGTGGGTTTCCACACGATGGTCCTCGACCGGGATGTGGTACGTGATGATGTCGCCGACCTTCACGTCATCCACAGGGACGGGGATCGTCACCACAACATCACCCGGATTGATCAGTGGTGACATGGACCCGGTGAGCATCGTTGAGGTCTGATAACCCATGAGCCGCGGTCCGATTGCCAGAAGCAGGAAGACAGCCACGGCGAGGACGAAAAACGCCGTGGCGAAGCCCTTCAGGATCCGTCGGACAGGCCCCGTGCGCGACTCGGTCTTACGGGCCGCGGCCCGGGCCGGTTTGTGTGCGCTGCTCACGGTGGTTGTCCTCTGTCTTGTTAGGGGCCGGGGCGGTGCCGATTTAGCTACTCGGTAACCGCGGTGCGCTGGGTGCCGGTGAAGCTGAACTTAATGGTGCTCGTCGGGTTGCCCGGAAATTCTGTCTGAAGTGCTGCCGTGGGGAAGCTGGTAGTGATCTTGAGGTGATCAACTCCGCCAGCAGTGAGGGAGGACGGAACTCCATCCAGAGCCGTGCTAGCCGTGCCCGTCGGAATAATTGCCTGCACGGGCACTACGGTCGTGGCGCCCCCTTTGCAGTTGTACGTGCCGGGAGTAGTGCCAGGGGTCCAGGCTGCTGGGCAGCTCTCAATGGTGAGCTTCAGTCCATTCGTCTGGTTTGTGGTGAGCGCCGAGGGGTTGGGAGTCGAGGTGGTCAGCGTGACATTGTTCAGGGCCGAGGTTCCTGAGTTGGTCAGCGTAACGAACTTCGCCACGCTGTCCCCGGGCAGCATGTCCGTGATGGCCGTTTCCAGTGTGTTGGGCGCGCCCTTACCGAGGTCGATCGCCACGCTGCCGGCAGTGACGGCCTGGTCCGCCTGCGTCGTGGAAGTGAAGGCACCGTAGGTTCCCAGACCGGCGACGGCGGCTGCGGTGCCCACCAGTGCAACGGAGGCGAGGATCTTGCCGAACGTGGTCCTCATGCTGATGCCCATGTGACATTGCCTTTCTTGAAGGCCCACCCCCAGCGGGCCGGCCGAAGCTTTGGGTCAGACGCTCCTGGCCTGACTGGAATGGCTATTCCGGTCGTCCCTCAAGGAGCGTCCACACGGCGGGAAGGTGTGTGAGGAAGGAGTTGTTGCAGGGCACGACGGCGACTGCCGGGCTGAATGCAGCCCGGCAGCCGCGTGCCGCCCAGGTTCCCGAACCAGCTAGTGGCGGCCCTTCGCTCGGATGAGTCCTGCCGCCAGGAGGCCTGCCGCGCCGAGTGAAGCCAGCATGCCGCCCAGAGCCACGGCGTAGTCGGTGATTGTCATGTCCTGCTCCCTCCGTACTGCCTAGTACTGCTTGATGGGCACAAGCTATGCCCGGAAGCTTGGGATTTTGTTGAGGAGCGCCCGCACGTCGGGTCACGATTCGGGCACAGCAGAATCGAGGGTCATTCCTCGGAACTGTTATAAGTATCCGAAACAACGACAGGCTCTAGCGGTACCCGTCCACAATCGCAGCAGCAATCTCCTTGTACGCGCGCCGGGTCTCGGGCTTGAGCACGTCCAGGGTCACCAGGTCGCCGTCGGCCACCCCGCGGTCGTGCGGGACGGCGATAAGCTCGCGGCAGATACCCGAAAGGTGTTCCTCGATGGCGTCCTTGTCCACGCGCGAGGACACCTCGGCCTTGTCCGTGATGACCACAATGGCGTTCCGGGCGAGATCCTCATACCTCTGGCTGGCCAGTCAGTGCAGCGTGCTGCGGGCACGCTTGGCACCGCTGACTGCGTATGGTTGTGTCAAGCATTTCTGGCCCCAGTGGGACGGTTACTTGTGGCCCCGGCTGAGCTGAGGGAAACTGGCTTCTACCACTTACCTCAAACTGTCAAGACATAACTCTTCTTGTCATCGCACTGTCATGCGTCCCTCAATGCTTCGTGTGGAGTGACGTAGCTGTGCTTCAGCGTCGTGGTTGCTGGTAATCGCTGCCCGTGGCCGGTGCCTTTCGTGGCCAGTGATAGAGCCGTGTGCGTCCGCGCCTGTGGTCGGTGCTCGAGTGCCAGGTGACCTGGGGATCATAAGCCGCGACGACGAACTTCACCTACGCCGGGCCAACCAACGGACAGCCACGCTCTACCCGAACGGGGTGAAGAACACCACCGTCTACGACAACGCCGGCCGGACCGCCTCGATCACCGCGACGAACACTTCCGCGGCCGTCCTGGCCAAGCGCGACTACTACGCCGGCGGCTACAAAGACGCCGCCACCGGATACACCAAATTCGGCGCCCGCTACTACGCCCCACTCCTCGGCCGCTTCAACCAGCCCGACCCGTCCTGGCAGGAAGCCAACACCTACCTCTACGCTGGAGCTAATTCCGTAAACAACACAGACCCCAGCGGCCTCGCCTATGGGGGCTTCAAGGCTGAAGCCTGTGCTCTTGTCTGCATTACCGTAGGGATCGGTGGGGATGGCGATGTAGAACCGTCTATTGGGTTTGCCGTAGGGCCAGCCATTGGTACTGACCTAAAACTTGGCGGAGGGGTGGGCAGTAACGAAGGAACAAGCGTCGATGTCGGCTGCGGCGCCTCCCTCGGACCCATTGGAGGGTACGTTGAAGGGAGTCTCGGAGTAGGTGGAACCTTTTCCGGGGGAGCAGGAATTCAGGGCGGCCTCAAATTGGGCTGCAGCGCAGGCGTTTCATACACATTTTAGAGTTCATACCCCTAAAACAGGAGCATAAAATCGTGGCTAACCTACCCTTACTGATTGCCGGCATCATCGCTGTTGTAGTAGGTGCACTACTAATTCTCAAGCGCTCTTCATTCAACAAGATAAGTTCCGACGCTCAACGCGCTACATTTGGCCGAGCCGGCGACAAGGTCGCAAACCGTTCAAGTTCTGGAGGGGTAGGGATTGTTGGCGGCGGCTTCGCGGCAATAGGACTGATCATGATTGTGCTGGCGCTGACCGGCGCTAACGTGTAGGTACGTGTATCTTGAATGTGTTTTGGCCCGCCATCGGCATGGGCATTTTGTTCCTATCGCTCGGTTCTTTGATCCTTGCCTTCAGGCACCGCGTACTACGTCTGGTACACAAGCGCTACAGCAATGCTCAAGAGCGTCACCCTGAGATCGAGCCACCTGGACAGTTAGTCCCAGTTCTTCTTGGGTCGGTAATCATAGTGTTTGGTGTTATGGCGATCGGACTAGCATTCATCAGTTGAGAAATTACTCACTAGCGGTAACTGCGAACGACAAGAGGGCGCCTGCGGCGCAGCCAATTCACGCATAATCTCAGGACGATGCCGCCTAGTATTTCGCCACTATCCAGGGTTGCTTGTAGCAGGAAGACTAAACCCTTGCCCTTGGTGTGGGTTGGGTTGTTGGCGGTTCAGCAGCGGCGCTCTACGGATGTGCGGCGCCATATATCAGATAGATCCCGGAGTCCCAACGGGAGTGCCGACATAAATCGCCTATCCAAAAGAGTCGAGCAGTGAAACCGCGGGATCAAACAATTGTCGTACTTGCTGGAGGAGTAATCTTCCTCCTCTTGGGAATTTGGTGGTTGAATCTGCCTGGTCTGCGAAACGGTGGAATCGTATGGCTGTTCAGCGGTGCGCTGTTCCTCATCGGGGGTCTCATACAGCTCAAAAAAAGCCCACGGGAACAGGCTGGGATCAGCCCCGCAGCACAATCCTGTTACGGGAAGGGCTGCCTGCAGAAAGGCATTGTTGGTGCGGTGACAGGCGGACTCGGCTGATGGGTAGGCAAAGCTTGTTTAAAGTAGCCTTGATCAAGGAATCGTCTTGCTTGTACTCGCCACACTGCTCTTAGTCGCGCTAGCTTATGGCGCATTGGCCCTGATTTTTCTTCCTATGTTTCGTGTAAGAGAGCTCGACAAGAAACACGTGCCACGAAAGAACTGGATACTTTCCGGTATTTTGGTGGCAGCAGGGATTTGTCTTGGGCTCCTTGGGATGCCTGCGCTGAGCGCCTAGCCCGGCGGGACCAGGCTCGATGGTGAATAACCGGCTCAAGCAACGGTCAGCTATCGTCGATCTCCGGCAGTCAGAAAGCGATCTGCAAAAGGTTCTGCACGGGCTGGACCGGCCGGCCGGTTACCTCACCTATAGAGGCCAAGACCACGGTCGTTTTCGCCGCGCCCTTGACGGATCAGGTCAGCGATAAGCCAGGTGAAGAGGCCAGGGGAAATGGTGACTTCTAGATGTTGGCTCGGTTGAGGCTGTGGGCGAGTCGATAGGAGTCGGTGCCAGTTTCGATGATGGTGCCGTTGAACGTGAGACGGTCCACGATCGCGGCGCACAAGCGTGGGTCAGTGAAGGTCTTGGTCCAGCCCGAAAACGACTCGTTGCTTGCGATGGCGATGGAATTCTTTTCCTCCCGTTCAGTGAGGACCTGGAAGAGGAGTTCGGCGCCTCGGCGGTCCAGTTCCATGTAACCGAGTTCATCGATGCAGAGCAGGTCCACGCGCCCGTAGCGGGCGATGGTTTTGGCCAGGACTTTCTCGTCCGCGGCTTCGACGAGTTCGTTCACGAGCCGTGTAGCCAGAGTGTATTTGACCCGGTAGCCTTTCTCGGCCGCGACGGTGCCCAGTCCTATGAGCAGGTGGGATTTCCCGGTTCCGGAGTCTCCGATGAGGCATAGGGGTGATCCTTTGCGGATCCAGTCCCCGGTCGCGAGGGTGTGGATCGTGGCGGGGTTGATGTTCGAGTTCGCATCGAAATCGAAATCTCCGAGCCATTTGTCCCGAGGGAATCCTGCAGCCTTCACCCTGCGGATGGAGGAGCGCCGGTCCCGGTCATCGCACTCGGCCAGCAACAGCTCTGCCAGGAACCCCTGGTAGGAGAGTTGTTCTTTCCCCGCAACGGCTAGGCCTCGTCCAGCACTGCCCGAATGGTGGGCAGGCGCAGCCTGCGGCAGGCCTGGTCCACGGCAGCGACCGCGGCCTGCTCTGTCAGGCCGCGCCGCCGGCGCAGGGTCGGGGTGATGCTTGTCCCAGGGGTGGTGGGGCTCATGAGATGTTCTCCTTTGGCGCTGTTTCTGCTGGGTGTTCGCTGCGTTTGGCCAGCAGCTCGTCGTAGACGCCGACCGATGGCAGCGGTCGTGTGTCGGGTGGGAGCCCAGCTATGACCGCGGCGGGTTCCATGAGTCGGCGTTGGGTCAGACTGACAACGCGTTGCACTCTCACGTCTTCCCGAGCACCGCGATGACGGTCCGAGCCGGCCCCACCCGCGGGAATGCTTGAGGCGTGTCTGCGGGCTTCGACGGCGACGACGTCGGCACTGACAGCACCCACCCTCAGTGCCGCGGCGATGCCGGCCTGGATGTCTGCCTCGTCCATGGAGCGGTGGAGCAGGAGAACATCGATGAGTTCCCGCGTGCCGTCCGCGTCGCCGTTTACCCGCCGGGCGGCGGCCCAGAAGGCCTCATGCGCGCTGGTGAAGGCACCCGACTCCCGGGCGCGGGCGAGAGCCGTGGAGCCAGGAAGCGCACCGGGTTTGGTCTTGAGGACCTCCAGGTAGTGATCCAGCTGCACTGATTGCCCACCTTTGGCAACGATCCGCTGATGCCTGGCCACCCCGGAACGGCCGTCAAACATCACAACCTCGGATGCCCGCAAGGACACGCGTACCTTCCGACCGATGAACCGTGCCGGGACGGAGTACTTCACCATCCGCACCGTGACCATCGAAGACCTGTCCACCCTCGGGTTCAGTACCAGACCCGGATCAAAGGATTCTGCCGGCAACGGCGCCAGGAACGGCTGCTCCGCGGTGAGGTCCTGGCCGATGGTACGGATCCTGTCATTGATCCGCCGTGCATCGTCCTGGGCTTCCCAGCCCCGGATCCGGTCGTTGAGCTTATCCAGCGACTCAGCGACAGGCATCGGGGAGAGCCGGTTACGGCGGAACCAGCCGACCTCCCCTTCGACCCCACCTTTCTCATGAGCCCCCGAAATGCCCGGCTGGCAATAGAACGGGTCGAAGCCGTAGTGCGATCTGAACAACACCCACCGGTCGTTCTCTTGGCGCTGCCGACCCTGCCCAAACACGACCGCGGTTACCGCGCTGGTGAGGTTGTCATAACGGATGTGTTTTGTCGGGATGCCTCCCAGGACCTGGAAGGCTTCGATGTGGCCTTCCAGAAAAGCTTCCTGGGCCTGCGTCGGGTAAATCCGGTGAATCGCCTTGCCCGAGTGGGAGAGCCGGAAGACGAACATGTGGCACTTTGTCTTGACACCGTTCAGCACGACCCAGAGTTCACCGAAGTCCACTTCGGCCTCGGCGCCCGGGGCATGTTCCTGCGGGACGAACACCTCCACCCGGCGGCCGGCTTCCACATCGATCTGGGCCCGGCGGAGCCGCACGTAGTCCCGCACGGTCGAATACGAGAGTTCCTCCGCACCGTGTTCCTCAATGAGCCGGGCCAGGATCCTGCGGGCGGTATGGCGCTGCTTCCGCGGCGCGGTCGTGTCCTCGATCAGCATCGCGTCGATCGCGGCCTTGAACGGCTCCAGCCGCCAGGCAACACCTTGTCTGGGTTTACGTTCAGGTGGGGACGCGGATTCCAGAGCCTGCCGCACCGTCCTTCGGTGAACCCTATGTTTGGCCGCAAGTGCGCGGACTGAGAGACCCTCGACCCGGGCATCCCTTCGAATCAGCGCGAACAACTCCACTCTCGACTCCATCCAGACCAGCCTCCGCCGCATCCATCCACTGATGAATCCAACGTTGAAGGCGGGGCCACATATAACCGTCACAAGCTGCCCGGCGAGTCACGAAGTGGGGCCAGGAATAACCGTCCTACCGGGGCCATCCAAACCTGTCATAGCCATGCGTAGCCGGCGGCGATCACCAGGTCGTCGGAAGACTGGAGAATCCTGCTCATGGCGTTGTGGGTGTGACCAGTGCCGGAGTCGGTATGGCAAGGAATAGTGGGCGCTTGGAGCTTGTCGGGCGAAGCGAACTGGAACGTCAATGCGCTCTACCTAGTCGTGAGGTGCAACGGCGTGCTAGATGTGTCTATGCCGGCTTGGCGGTAGCTAGCGCTTGCGTCCTGCACCGGCCCGCATCCTAAGTGCTGCGACACCCGTCCTCACCATCCCCGCAGGAAAGACGGGCGTCAAAATCTCCGGCCGCCAGTACGCCGTCGGAACGAGTCAGTTCCGTGGCGAAGGCGTTATGAAGGCGTGAGCTAGCGAGTGATCTTGTCGCGCAGGATCCGGGCTGCTTTTCGGATCCTGCGCGGATCACTCAACACGCGCTTCGCAAGTCCGGCCGTACTCCTCGCCTGCGCCAGCCGGAGACTGATCTCATTTACGGGTGCAGCTGACCGATCGATGCTGAAATACTTCAGTGCATTGGGCTTTACCCGCACACCCTTGACGGCGTTCGCCATGTTCTTAGCGTGCACCATCTGGACCCACATCGGATGCGCGGCAATCTGCCGGATTGGTCCGTGGTTGCGGAGCATGTCGTGCCCGTCTACATGGACGGTCTTCGGTAGGTCCTCGCCGCGCTTTTCCACGAATGAGATGAAGGGACTCGACGGGTCGGTCCAACGGAATAGGGCGCCGTCCTCGCTTAGTTGTAGCCCGCTGCTGAAGTTGATGAACTCGCCGTCCTGCGGGGCGAACTCCTGCTGGATCCGCTCGATGAAGTCCCGCGCCACAGCGTCGTCATTGTCCGTGCGGGTTGTGATTACGTAGCGGGCGGTGGAACGGGATGCGACGGCTTCGGCAATCAGTTCGGTTGAGAGCCCGCCATCTATCCAAATGGGTTCGAAAACTCCGGCGGATAACCGATCAATCTCCTGCTGGAACCACTCGTCACGCTCAGCGTCGAAGAAGACCAGCCACTTGAAGTTGCTGCTGGTTTGCGCCAACACAGATCGGTGGCAGAGAGCCTCAAAGAAACCAAGGCGATGACGCAGCCATTCATCACCAGCACGCTCCGGACCCTGCCGCGCATTGAACCTAGTCAGCAGAAAGTGGTCAAAGTCCATCCGAATCCCCCATTGATTTATGTCTTCTATCGCTGCTCTTGGGCCAACTCCGCTAATGCAAAGAGTCGGCGCTCCATATAGTTAGCAGCGTTGTTCCCAAAGTTTGGCACCGTATGTCTGCGATCTCGGCGGCGATCATTTCCCGCCGAGACGCAGCAAGCTCCGCCGGCGTCGCCCTATCGTATTATCCATGACCACATCATAGACATCACGAAGCTTGCTTCGGCCAAGGCCAAACTTTGAGGACCAAGGAACCCACGAGCATCGCCGCCAGACAGATCAGCAATCCCCAAGCTGAGACTGTTTGTTGCAGCTCGGGGAACTTGTAGTAGATCCAAACTGTTATCGCCGTAGTGTCTACCGCAATAACTGCGGCGACCACCATCAACAGGAACCTGTTCACTGGGTCAGCAATTCCTTGAGAGCTACTTCGTACTCGCCCGCGATCACCGGAGGTTCAAGCTCAGCGGGGTGGCATTGGCACCCCACGCGTCGTCCCGCGCTTCTTTCGAGCGGGCATATCCAATAGACAGGTCGAGCATGCGTTCTTCAAGAGTCATGATGAAATCATATCCGCGGAACGCGAGTCCCTTCCCGAGGACAACGACGGCGACGGCTGCGGCCGCTACCTGTGAGAATGGCAAGCTACGCTTAAGCCAACCACTTCCGAGGGCGGCGCTGTCGACCGAACTCTCTGTACTGGCTCACAGTTCGAGGCTAGCCGATCTGAAGACTCTCATTTTATGTTCTTCAGCCACGCAGTCCCCTTGGACTCGCGTACGGCAGTCACTCAGCGGAGATGAGCTGGCTGCGGGCATCCACACTTTGAGCACCAGCCACGTCAGGAGACGTCATGGGACACAAGTGTAGGCGGGAACCGTGGACTACAACCCATACACGACATGGCGTCATCTAGCTCGAGCTACATGACGAGGTCGCATCTCAGTTTCGCTCGCGCCGATACGTCGTTTCGTCACCCGATCACGTAATTGTAGGGCCGGAAGCTCGACATACTTGCGACTGAGAGTGGCGAGAAGAAGGGACACCGGCAGTACCAACGCCGCGGTCAGCCAAGGTCCAAGACTCATGCTCTGCGCAAAGTAAAACAGCGGGAAGTGCCAAAGATACAGTGAGTAGCTGATTACGCCTACAAATGTCAGCGGACGGATGGATAGGCTTGCGGCCAGCGCACCAGAGCGCTCTGACATGAGGCCGACGAGCAGCGGCAGCGTAACGAGGATGATTACTGGGGCCAGGATGGCCATGGGCAGCACATGAACACTGTTGAGGATGATGGCACCAACCCCA
This sequence comes from Pseudarthrobacter sp. Hb11, assembly GCF_059383655.1. NCBI lineage: Bacteria > Bacillati > Actinomycetota > Actinomycetes > Micrococcales > Micrococcaceae > Pseudarthrobacter > Pseudarthrobacter sp. Hb11. Next base: position 71,876 of record NZ_JBWZCM010000008.1, on the reverse strand, counting down.
CCAGCGGCGGCACACCAAGGCAGCCAAGCAGGGACGCTCCTCACGCCCCCTGTGCTCATAGCCAGGGCTACGGCGCATCCAGCCGCTAGTCCGCCCATCCGAGCCACAGGGTTGAGCGTGGCCGTGCCGCTTCCCGTGGCGAGGACGAACAAACCAAGGCACCCGACAACCACCAATGCGGTAAGCGCAAGCAGCACGGTGCGCGAGATGCGGAGTCGGGCGGCAATGATAAGCAGTACCGGCCAGATCAGGTAGAACTGCTCTTCCTGCGCTAACGACCACGTGTGTTTCAGTGGCCCGAGATCAAGATGCAGAAACACTGTTCCGAAATTCGTGGTGTATGTCCCAGCCGCAACTATCGCAATCCAGCTAGGCCCGACGATCGGAGTCGATGCGGCCACGGCTAGGATCACGACCAATAGGGCCGGGAAGAGTCGGAACAACCGGCGAACGTAGAAATCGATGAGGGAAATACGGCCATGACGGTCGATATCTTTCAGGAGGATGGCCGTGATGAGATAGCCGCTGAGAACAAAAAAGATGTCCACGCCGACGGACCCAGCGTCCCACCCTCCGTACGCGTGATGAACGAGTACCAAAAGAATTGCGATACCCCGCAGCCCGTCGAGAGCGGGCACATAGCCAAGGCTGGATTTCTTACGCTGCTGATCCATCGTTCCCCCAATTGAGCCGTACAAGATCCGATTCTAACGGCTAGTTTCGACCGGGTAGGTGCCCCAAGCCGGTCAGGTACTACCTGCCTTAAAGAGCTCAACCAGCAGTTGGCTTTTCACGTAAAACTGCCGTCTACGGACCGGTTATCACCTTGGCCGTGGTTTGCGCACATCCCAACCATCGCTATTACCGGACCCACGCGCAGAGGCTACAAAATGCCGTCGCCCACGGCAAGGGGGGGCACTTCCCGGCGACAGGCTTTAGCGGTACCCGTCCACGATCGCCGCGGCGATCTCCTTGTACGCCCGACGCGTCTCGGGCTTCAGCACGTCCAGGGTGACCAGGTCACCATCGGCCACCCCACGGTCGTGCGGAACGGCGATGAGCTCGCGGCAGATGCCCGAAAGGTGTTCCTCGATGGCATCCTTGTCCACCCGGGATGACACCTCGTCCTTGTCGGTGATGACCACGATGGCGTTCCGGGCCAGGTCCTCATAGCCGTGGCTCGCCAGCCAGTGCAGGGTGCTGCGGGCCCGTTTGGCTCCGCTCACTGCATAACCCGCGGCGATCACGAGGTTGTCCGCAGACTGCAGAATCCCGCTCATGGCGTTGTGGGTGACGCCGGTGCCGCAGTCGGTCAGGGCCACGGAGTAGTACGCAGCGATGAGCTTGCGGATCCGCAGATACTCCTCGGCGGTCAGTGAGTCTGATACCTCCGGGTCCTGCTCCCCTGCAATGAGGTGCAGCCGACCGGCATGGTGCATGTAGCGGGCAAGGGCGGTAAGCGAATCCACTGCCTCAATGTTGCGCAGCAGGTCCGTGATGGCGCGGGGGCTTGACTGCTGGTAAATCCCCTCCCCCAGCGCGCGCTCCACGAGGTCACCGGAGTCCGGGTTAGCGTCGATGGCGCACGGCGCGTCACCGCGGTACTCGGCCAGGGTCAGGCCCACACCCACGGTGGTGGAGGTCTTGCCAATGCCGCCCTTGAGGCTAAGTACTGCGGTGTTGTAACTGCCCTGCAGCTGCCGCGAGATGCGGCGGCCGAGTTCTTCTTCCTGGCGCTGCTTCTGTCCTGGGCCCATGTTCCAGGCCCCGCCGGTCATCTTGAAGATCGCCCCGCGGGCACCGCCCACCGGCCGCGGCTTCTGTTCCTTTACGAACAAGCCCGGCGAGCTAATGAAGTCCGGCATCGGCTTGTCGGCGATGGTGTCCGCAACCGTGGGCCTAGCCCGCCGGAAAGCAGGGGTTTCGGAAGGAGCGTCCGACGGCCCCGGCTCAGTACCCGGAGAAGCAGCACCATGAATGGAGGTGATGGTACCCGTCCCCTCGGGCTGCGCAGATGCCGGCGCCCGGGTGGGCGCGGGGACGGACGCGGCGGGCTTTGCCCCGTCCGCTGCGGCAGCTGCCTCCGCCCAAGAGGTCCGGCGCGTGATCGGCCTACCGGCGTCGGGCTGAGTAGTGGTCGGTGTTACAGCTGGCATGGTTCCTGTCCGGGCATCCGTCAGCTCGCCGTCGGCGTGACGACTGTCACGGCGTCGGCGCAGCTCAGGCTGCCCTGCATCCTCTGCATGGGCGCGTGCGTTCTGATCCGCCGGATCGGGCATGTGTGTCCCCCAGGACGTTCGGCAAACTGTTGTGCAGCACTGGTTTAGAAAGTAAGTCTAGGGGCTTTGCCAGATATACCTGTTCAGACGCGTGTGAGGGCAGCGCCCACCACAGCTGCGGTGAGAACCAGGAGGACTACCAGGACGGTGTAGGCCTGCCATTTGGGACGGGCTTTATGGGGATTGATGTCGACGTAAGGCATGGCTAGCGGCGGTTTCCTCGTGGTGCTTCGGGAGCGGTGACCCGGATGGCTCGGCGCTTGAGCCGGAGCATCTGGTGCAGGACAGCGAAGGGAACCAGCAGGGTGCCCAGCAGCGCACTCAGCGCAAAGGCGTACTCGGATATAGCCACAACAGCCTCCATTGGTCAGATGATCCCCATTCCTCCCGACCTAACCACGTGACAGCTGCAATGACAAGTCGCGTCAACAGCAGGCCCGCCGCTGCGAAGACTATGCGCGCAAAGCCATCAGTACCACGGCCACCGTCGAGACGGCCAAAGCGCTGAGCAGAAAATAGGAAAGTAACCTTATGTTCCGCTGCCTTAGCTCCCGCCGCGAGTATCTCGCGTGGAAAGTGCCGCCGTATCTACCCATGCCGCGATGCTACAAAACAGACCCTCAAGGTTTGATCAAGTCCCCTTAATTGTTACGAAATCAAGGGAAGGCCCTCGGGGACCGGCGCCTCCAGCAAGGTCACGAGGATCATGGCTCCACTTATTAAGGCCGCCACCTTTGGCACCAGTCACGATCTAGATGTGGAGCATGGCCCGTCTATACATGGGCCGCGCGGCTGGCCTGCAACAATAGGAGTGAACGGCCATGTGCCACTGTTTGCGACCAAAACAATGGAAGGCAGCGCCAGTCCTCTGGTTCTATGAACTTGCCCCCTTCGTTATTCCCCACGTGTCGTCGTTGGCGTCCATCTTCACCCGGACCATGGATGCGTGCACCGCGTGGGAGAGCCAGGCGGTACACATGCCGCGTTGTAAGCAGATACTGCCGGTACAGCTCCTGTGCAACACAGCATCTCGCGCCTACCCTTGCTCCCAACAGCAGAGTCGCCGGGAGGATAACGACGGCTGCCGGACGAACCACCTCGATGGCTGGTTTCATAGGGCAGGGAGGAAAGGGCATGGGTCGCCGACGGTATGGCCGCTGGACCGGAGTGCCTGGTTGACGGCGGCGGGGTATGGTCATGGCCGCAGTTCTGACGGACCGGTCACTGCACAGCTGGGTTGACGAGGGATCAGGAATGCTTCACGGTGGCGCAGCGACGCTACCTGTGGCAGCGATTGTGACCAGCAGTTCAATAAAGCTCGGATGTATCCTCATCCGGTCCCGCCACGGATACTATGACGCGATGATCTTAAAGAGATGCAACGCATAGTATCGTTCCAGCATGGGGACCAAACAACAGCAGTCATTCTGCGGCACGTGTCGCGCGACCACCAATCATGTGACTCGGTACGGGACGGGGGACGCTGAAGGTTCGCTCGTTGCCGAGGTTTGTTGTGCTGAGCATTCGGAGCGCCCCGACATCGTTCACTGATGCCGCTGCCTGTAGCACTACGGGGACGTCGTTCGAACTGGTCGTGGGCAGTGGTTCAACCATGTGCAGTTGAAGCAACCGCACATGGATCAACGGGTGCTCCGTGTGCCACACATCAATGTACTGCAGTATTTAGTTCTTCGGGGAACAGATATAGGTCACTCAATCAATTAGACGCTGCAGGCTCGCTAAATCTGTTCAAGGAAAGCCTTCAGTCCCTCGCCCCACGACGAGTAGTTCCAGTAACTTTCAGCGAAGTCCCTACCAAGCTGGCCCATTTCTTTCCTTCTTTCTGGATCTTTGAGCATAGTGAGAGCATTCATCCATCCGCTTATGTCGCCCGGTTCGACTATAGTCACTCCACCGCATTCTGCAATTTCCCTTGGTAGAAATGGCGACCTGGTAACGATGACTGGCTTCCCCAAAGCTAGCGCATCGTTGAGTTCAGTCAGACCCGTTAGACGGTTGGGGTCCTTGACAGGGATTGCAACAACGCTGGCGCGAGCCAGATCTGCGATTACTCGTGTGGCCAAGTACACCCCTGGCGCCGCTGGATCCTCTGCTTCATGTCCAGGGTGAATCACCGTCACGGCTGCCGGTGGACTGCGAACACTTGAGTGCGAGTCATAGATCAGCCCCGAGTCTCCTGTGCGGGCCAACGCAGATACGAGAGTATCTAGGTCCCTGTTGGATTTGCCTGCACTCACTACCCCCCGAGACTCATCGACTCGGCTATAGAGCGGACTATCCAGGTCAGGACCCCAAGGTAGTACGACGCTTCGCTGCTGCAAACTCTCGGGGAGCATTGATAGAACATGGTCGGAAAGACAAACAACGCCTGCATGACGCCGCGCACTGACGCTGCTCAGAAAGCCGACAGGCAGTTGATGATGTAGTACCGACACCACGGGTACCCGTCCCACAAGGGCGAGTCCTCGAGCACTTCCTTGGTCAGCGGAGTAGTAGAGGTCGGCGGATTGCCGGAGCGCGAAATGTTCCTGATCCAACTGGCCGAACCTATACCGAGTTCGGTTGGAAAACTTTGCTAACAGCCCCCTCTCCGAGGGCTCCTCAAAGGGAGCTAGCGTCACCGAGTGACCGCCCCTTGACAGAGCGTCAACCCCCCACACGTGCTGCCTGGGAATCTGGCCCTGGTCAGCTAGCGACCACATTTTGTCCAACGGGTAATTGTTTAGGCAGCAGATACGCATGAACTGATCTTAGGGTGGGAGGGACATTTTCTAGACAACGTATGATTCAAAACGTCCACGTGACTATCACGAATAACATCGCGGGGCTCTTGCTACATGACCTCGCAGAGTACTCCCGGTCCACTAATTTCTGAACGGGAAACCCTGCCGCTCCGTCTCGCTAACTGTACTCTTCTTCGAAGTCGCAGACCCTCGGTCGCGAGCTCACGGCTGACGACACCATCAAAAGCGGGTGTTCACTGCATCTGCAAACTGTAGTCACTGCTATCCGACTATCCTTCGAAGGTCCAATGGTTGCTGTCGAACTCTCCTGCCGCGATGAAGACGTTAACGACCGCTAGAATGGGCAAGACCGACCGCATAATGCCAGTCTCAGCGTTCAGGATGAGGCAACTACTCAGGGGGACCTTGATTTGGATCTACGCGACTACTTAGCCATCGCACGACGCAGCTGGATCTTGATCTCCGCCTCAACCCTTGTCGGAATACTAGTTGGTGGAGGTGCGTCTGCCCTCACCCAGCCCACCTATACGGCCACCACCCAGTTGTTTGTCGCAATTCAGAGCTCGGGTACCGTACAGGAGCTTCAGCAAGGGAATACGTTCAGCCAGGCGCGAGTGCAGTCCTACGTTAAAACGGTGGAGTCGCCTGTCGTGCTTCAACCCGTCATAGATTCGCTCGGGCTGACGCTTTCTGCCGACCAGCTCGCCAGCCGTGTGGTAGCAACATCCGACCCGAATACAGTCCTCATAGACATAGAGGTCTCTGATGGATCTCCAGTTCAATCAGCGGCAATAGCACAGGCCATAGCACAAAGCATGATAGCTGCAGTCGACCAACTGGAGAGTCCCAAGAGCGGGGGGTCATCACCCGTGAGCCTCTCCATAACGAAGCCAGCTATTGCCCCCCTTGCTCCCTCCGCACCGAATACACGCATGAACCTAATCCTAGGCCTGGTCCTCGGCCTCGCCGTAGGTGCCACCACTGCCGTTGTCCGAGCATCATTGGACAACCGCATTAGAGGCGAAGTGGATCTGCGGCGAGTTACCGACGTTCCTCTATTAGGGGCAATTTCGTACGATCAAGACGCCACTCGAAAACCCCTCCTAACACAATCCCCTGCGCAGAGCCCACGCGCGGAATCCTTCCGTCAACTCAGAACGAACTTGCAGTTCGCAAACGTAGCAGGCCGCGCGCGAACCGTCGTCGTGACTTCTTCGCTGCCGGGGGAGGGGAAAAGTACTACTGCCACGAATCTCGCGATTGCACTTGCAGAAGCCGGCCAATCTGTTTGCCTGATTGATGCAGATCTTCGGCGTCCGATGGTGAATGAGTATCTTGGCCTCGATCGATCAGCTGGTCTAACAACTGCTCTGGTAGGGGCGGCTGATGCAACGGACCTGCTACAGCCGTGGGGCGATGAGAACCTCTTCGTGCTCACCTCGGGTCAAATTCCTCCAAACCCCAGTGAGCTTTTGGGATCAACGGAGATGGAGAAATTGATTGCGATGCTGGAGACGACATTTGACTCCATCGTGATCGACGCTCCTCCGCTCCTTCCGGTTACTGACGCTGCTGTGCTGGCTCAACACGTAGGAGGCGTGATTCTGGTTGCAAGCGTTATGAAGGTTCGCCAAAATGAGCTGGAAAAATCCATCAACGCCCTACATCTAGTGGATGCAAATCTTTTGGGGGTCGTACTCAACCGACTCCCAGCCAAGGGACCTGACGCTTACGGTTACGGCTACTACACGCAGACGGAAGCTAAAGCAGCTAGAAGTTTTCTGCCGGGAAAAGATAGCCCAGTATTGGGCCGCTCACCGGGGCCAGACACTTCAAATTGGACTCCGGTTCCAAATGACGCAGCCAACGGTGAGCTGAGGCGGCCCTCCGTCTTTCCGCCATCACATTCATGATCCGAGAGACTGCGCGAGCCGCGGCTCGTGCAAGATCCATCAGCCCCCAGGTGGAAGTCCTGACAATCCGGGTAAACAAGTCATGCAATCGTAAGGCGCTTTCAGAGGTACCGCTGCGCTTGAGTGCTTCCCTTGGTTGACCGAGTGTCCGCTTAGCGTCTTTGTTGGCGAAACAGATGAAATCTGCCAATGCGGAACCCGGCGGCATGAGGTCGCAGACGATTTGCGAATATTCACCTCTGAACCGTATCAGTGATGGTCGAAAGTGAGCCCTTCCCGGGCCTTGGCGTCTATTAACTTTTGCAACAACACGTGAGCTTTTAGGTGTTGCAATTGGGGTGTTGGCCTTCCCGAACCTGCCCGGGACAAGGTCCAGCAACCGGCCATGAACAGCGCCGCTGGCGTCAAGGGTGTAGTCCACGATACCGGTGACCATGCCGATCCCGGCGGGCTGATGCGGGACCAGACATGCTCATCCACGCCGAGCTCGTCGACCCCGGTGAGCCTGCGAGCCGTTGCGATCCGCCGGGTCGCCTCACCCTGCACGGCGTCCTAGACCGTGTGCCAGGAGACGCCGAGTGGGTGGGCCAGAGCGGAAACGGAGGTATCGAAATTACTCCTTCCGCCGCGCGCCCTATACACACGACGGAATAAAGCCTAAGCCGGGGGCGGCCCCCAGCACGCGACTACCGGCACCCGAGACCGCTACTGCGGCTTTGCCCACCGGCCCCCAAGCACAGGACAGTTGGACCCCAACATCGCGAATATTCACTGCAAGGCCAGAGTGACTTCGTGGTCCGGGTCCCCGAGGGGGAGCTTCGCGTCGAGCCGGTCGGTCTGTTTGTCGGTAAGACGTTCGGCGCCGATCTGCAGGGTCCTAAGGATGCCGTAGAGCCGATCACCCTTGCGTCCGCGGTGCCCGAGGGTGTCCTGCTGGATGCGACGGCGGACCTCGTCGACCATGGCCGACCCCAGTTTCACGACATGGAACGCGTCCAGAACGGTGATGGCTTCGCGCAGTTCGTCGCGAATCGCGCTGGCGTAGCCGCGGAAGGGATCCAGCGCTGCCGGTTTTATCCCGGCGGTAACCCGGTGCCGCGGTCTTTGAGCCAGTCGGCGTGGGCCTTTCCAGGCCGGCCCGGGACGAGGTCCGGCAACCTGGCATGTACTAAGCCATGGGCGTCGCGGGTGTGGTCGACGATCCCGGTGACCATGCCGGACCCTGGCGGGCCGGCGTTGGACCAGACATACTCGTGGACGCCGAGCGCGTCCACCCCTTAGAGCCGGCCCGTCGCTGCGATCCGGCGGGCTGCTTCCACTCGAACGGCGTCCTAGACGGTGTGCCAGGAAACGCCGAGTTGGTGAGATAGGGCGGAGAGACCGAAGTATCGAAGCGCTGCAGTGCATCGGCCGCCCACGTAACGGCTCTGCCAGTGAGTTTGGCCCGAAACCCGGCCAACTCATGCTCTTCAGTGAACGTGGTTTTAGGGCAGTCCGGGTCCGGGTAGCGCCAGACGCGCTTGGCCCATGGGGAAGCTCATCCCGGATGAGTGTTAGGCCGCCGTCCGGATGGCACTTCTCATGAGAATAATCGATTTGTGATTGGCTGGGTTCCGGTAGCCGCGAGCAGTGCGTTTGATGCCGGTGTTGTTTGCCTCGACCTTGCCGGTGGTGGCGCCGGTGACGATGAGGACCTCGATCTCGTTCCACCACCTGCAGACGGTGAGGTAGAGCTTGTTTGTTTCCGGCCGTCCGGCCGCCTCCACCGGGTTTTGAGTTCTTCTTTTGCGTCGGCGGGTCCGCAAGGGAGTTCGTGCGCAGGAGTATCCGCAGCTGTTCCTTGACCTTCCAGACGGCCTGCAGTTTGCCGGTCACGTCATCAGCTGTAAAAACCTCGGCCAGCCGGTGGGCGGCGTTGTCAGTGAGGGTCTCTCCGGCGCGCAGGAGCAGCATCCGGTGCGCCCAGGCCTTGTCATTGCCCCGTCCCCGGCGACCCTTGACCTGCTGGGACAAGTTCTGCCGGGCAACACTCACTGCCTGGTTCGCCAACGAAACCAAATGGAAGTGGTCAACGGCCACGGCCGTGCGCGGGAGCCACATTCGCAGCGCCTTTCGGAACGCCGCCGACGGGTCGATCGCAACGACCTTCACGCCCAACCGCCAGGCCAGAGGCCGGGCGAAGAGCCAGTCCCCGACACCCTTGTGGTCCCGCCCATCGACAACTCCCAGGACCTGACCGGTGTCCAGGTCAACGATGGTGGTCATCCACGGCTCATGCCGAACCCATGAGCCCGATCCGGGGTTCCTGAAGAATCGCACGGACCGGAACCGGTGCTCGTCAATGCCCAGCATCCGCGGGCTCAGCTCATCCACGTCAGGGAGCGTGAGAAGACAGGCCTCAGTCAGCGCCGCGAGGACCATCCACCAGGAGACCGCAACGCCCCAGCGGGTCTCGGAAACGGCACGGCCAGAATTGATGACCGCGTCCACAACATGGTCCCGGAGCCTGGTGGTGGAACGGGCACGACGAGGGACCTGAGTGGTTGATTCGAAGAACGAGAACCGCGGACAGGCCGCTTCCTCGCAGTGCCAGCGGTATTTAGACCAGAGCACTTCCACGGCTCCGGCGACGGAATGTCCCGGATCCGCTGAAAGCGGCGCTCCTTCCTCCTGGTCGCGACGACACCGCAGGTGGACAGCCGGGTGGCTGGTCCGTTTCGACAATGACCCGGCGGGTACCGTCAGCAAGGACGGTCGCGGAAGTGACACGGTAGTCGGGCAGGCTGAAGATGCTGGTGGCAGCGTCAGGCGCCGCCCCGGTAGGCTCAGTCAAGGCTCGTGGTCCTGTTCCTGGTTTGAATGCTTAGACACACTCAGCCCAGCAGGGTTCACGGGCCCTTCTGTCATCTACGACACGAGATCAATTCCCTACGAACCCCGAAGAGATTCCCTAACGCTTGTCAACAGTTTTATAGCTCTGGACGGCAGGCAGGGTGAGTGCACCGTCACCTGTGTTCCGCGGTGACGGGAAGTGCGTCCATAGGGACGGGACCGGGTCGTAGGGTCGTTGGTTTGCACCCCCGGGCTGGTGGGGCGGAAGATCGCCAGCGGCCTCGGAAACGGGTGGCGGTGATCGATGTTTACCGTGTCAGGCGGGCCCGTTTCGCTTCGATCGTGTGGGACCGCGACTGGCTGCGTTGCTTGGGCGTGACGGTGTAGTGGGAGGCGATGAGTTCTTTCGCGACCCGTTTGGTGACTGGCTGACCCTCGAGGTGCCGCAGCTCATACATTTGCCGGTGGTGAGGGTTTTCCAGGTTCTTTCGGCCAGTTTCCTGGCGACAGCGATCGTGGCCTGTGTGTGGCAGTGGCCGTGTTCGGTCATGAGCCGGTGATAGAAGGCGGCCAGTTGGGGATCCATGGTCCGGGCGACGCTGCCGGCCTGGTAGAAAGCGAGGCGCAGGGGTGCAGGTCCTTCCTTGCTGATGGCCCGACGGGACTGGTTCATCGTCCCAGAGGACCAGTTTGAAGGGGTGATGCCGACATAGTTCCCGGCCTTCTTGGCACTGTCGAACCCGGATCCGTCACCGAAGTAGGCGCGGATGCAGGGACCGGTTGTCGGGCCCACGCCGGGCAGGGACAGGATCAGCGGGTCGTCGCCGTAGAGCTGCTCCCACCACTGACGGGCATGGGAAGTGAAGCGCTCCACCCTTGCCCTGGATTCCTGCAGGTCGGTGAGGTGTTTGGTGACGTCGACGGCCAGCGCGTCCAGGTCCAGATGACCGTCCCAGAAGTCTGCCCATCCCCGGGCCGCGGTCTTGATCGCCGTGGCGCGGGCGGGTGGGTCGGCGACATCGCGGGTGTGCTCGGCGATCACAGCCGTTAGGGTCGCAGCACGTGCCGATCCCAGGGAACGGAGGTGGGGCCAGCGGCCCAGCACGCCGAGGACTGTTGATTCGGATCCGGCGAACGCGGTCCACACATCGGGAAAGGCCCACCTCGCCAGCGACAGCAGCCGCCGCCAGTAACGGTTCCCGTCAATCACGGCGCCGACCCGGCGGACCACGGCCCGCCGCAACGCCAGCTGTCCCGGAGATGCCAGGACCAGGGGTGGGGGGTCGAAGATCTCCCCGGCATGGGTAAGGACTTCGGAGTCTATGACATCGGACTTGTTCTTGCCCATGATGGCCCCGCGCAGCCGAGCGGAGTGGCGGGCACCGATCATTTCCATCTTGCCGCCGGCCCGTTCGACCGCGAGGGCCAGCGCCAGCCAGGTCATCGAGGTCGGTTCCACGACCGCTGTCACAGGTGCCGGAACGGCGGCCAGCCGCGCCGAAAGTCTCTCCAGCCCGGCCAGTGTCGGGTTGACCGTGAAACGGCTCAGGTGTTCTGTTCCGTCGTCGAAAAACTCCCGCACCGCGTATGGTGGCGTGCCGTGATGGCCGCGTCGATACCCGCCACTGCGCGCACGACTCCAGCGGGTTTATCCTGATTTTGCATGATGGTTCTCCTCCTCGCATCGAATACGTGCGATTGGACACTCCGTCTTTGCCGGTCCACCAGCCGAGTCACCAGGCCGGGCTTGACCCCATCCTAGGGGAGAACCGTCATGCACTGTTCTGAGCGCCGGCGGCGACCTCCCTCACACGCCCGCAACTGCTGAGGAAGCGTCGGATACAGTTCCCGCGCTTGTGAGTCATCCGGTGCCGGCCGCACAAACCCGGTGCTGTGCACCGTCCTCTTCCGGCCACCAATTCCCTCAATCGGGTCCGCTTGGAAGACAGGCCGGGGGCGACGATCTCTTTCACGGGCCATGACGCCCAGCCGAAAACCGGAACCACCCCGGCCCCTCCCAAGGTCACCGTAAACGACGACCACCCACCTCAACAGGGGGTACTTAAGAGATACAAGTCATATTAGATGGACACGGGCGGCAGCACCGCGCAGCCGCTATGTGCAGTCTTTCATTGCCGCAAATTCAAGTACAGTCCGTGAATTTCCCCTTCTAGCGGCCAAGTAACCGGCGAAGCGGCAAATTCGGGAAGTCAGTGCCAATTCGCGGCGCAGCTTCGACCGATAGGCCACTCGACAAGTTCGACTTGACCGCAAGGATACCGAAAGCCAAACCTAAGAGAGCAGGCCAACGGGAAGTGGTCATCATGAATGGGGCTGTCATAGAAGCCACTACATATATAGGAACAAAATATGCAGCACAATACTGCGCCCGGAGAAATGCCGCCTTACCCCTTAGAATCGGCCCCGACGAGGCCACCGCGAAGACAGCTAAGATTCCTATACCGATTACCAGACCAATAATACCAAATCGAAGCCAGCTCAGTAGGACCTCATTATGAACATAGAGGATATGCCCCTGAGTGAATAGTCCGGCCAAGGGACGCGCTGATGCACCATAGCCCCACGGGTTAGCAAGTGCATACTCAAGCCCTATAACTATGTCACTAACGTGACCTACGGTTGATTGGTCTTGCCCCTTTCCCCCGAGAGTCTCAAACGAAAGGACCATTCTTTCCCAAAAAGACAGTAACAGGCCACCAATAGTGAACATGCCAACAGTGATAAGACCGGCCACGGCCAAAAGCCCTTTGAACATGACCTTTCGGAAAGTGGGACTTATTAGTCCTGCCAGGACTACCGTTATAAGCAATGCAAGTAAGACAGAGCGTCGGAAGGAAATCACCAGCACCACGCCGGAAGCCACTGCGACAATAAGACTCGGGATCGTGTGCCTTGGTTGTCGGAATAGGCCTAAAAGAACGGCCGCAGCTACTGCCGCAGTGGCCGTGTCATAATAAACGAGTTGCCCACCAATGCTGAGACCACCACCCGCAAGCGCAACAGGAAGGCCAAAAGCAGCTAGAACGATCATAAGCACGCCAAGCGCACGATCAAACGACTTTAGAACAACCTCGGAGAAAGAGTATGCTCCGATACACCAAGCGAGCAGAAATATCAGTAGCGGTTTTGCGACCTGGCCAAGTACAGAAAAAAAACCCAGACCCTGAACCAAGGCAGCCACGCTGAGGACCAATACGGATACGAGAACTACGAAAAAAGGGCGAAAGTCTTTATGTATCTGCACAAACTGAGAACCTTGGTTCCTAAAATAGCTCGAAAAAGCTGCAGCAGCCAGCAGAAAAAACAATATAGGCAGGTTCACAATTTCCACGAAATAAACTTGATGCCCAAAAACGGTCAATCCAAATTGACCAAACTTCGGGTTGATCTCCTGACATAGGAACAACACCAGAAGGGTAACTGTAAGTGGTCGCCAAGCTGCCGCTGTTAGAACTACGAGAGCCAGGATCACGAAGAGGCCAGTAGTTGTAGTGGCTCCAAGGGCAGCCAGAGCAGCAACGCCGAGGCCTAGAACACTCACTAGCAAATCAGTTCCTGATCTGCTAGCGAACGGAGGACGAACCGCTCTACCCACTGATACCTTTCGGCGCTCAAGACGGAAGGGTGGCATAGGCTCTCTCTCACTAGTAACTAAGCATAGATTGCAGGCTGACCTGCAGAGCGATCGAGCCAGTAGACCACCAGTTCGAGCACAAACCTACATTAGACTCAAATTGAGCCAGATAGTTGTTGAAGTTCGGCGGTCATCACTTTAGTCCTGCTTTTATATGTGAAGGTAGAAGCTAGTGCCTGTCCGCGCTGGCGCCAAGAAGCATCAACAGTCATGGCTGCAGCAACATTGGCGATAAACTTGTCATGTGTGTCTGCAAAATAAGCATGACTTCGAAATTCACTTAGAGACGGTATCGCCGTAGACACTACTGGCACTCCGCAAGCGAGATATTCAAAGAACTTCATCGGAAACATAGACTTTGTATACTCATTTATCGGCACGGGTAAAAGACCGACATCAAAGGAAGCCATGAGTTCTGGTAAATCAGAATACTTCTTCGGCCCCACCAAGGTTACATTGTCAAGGTCCTGCAACTCCTGAAGCGTTTCCCCAGGCTGCCCCTCACCTATCTGTCCGATCAGCATTATCTCGGCATCGGGGTACGCCTCGGCAACCTTTTTGAGCAGGGGCAAATCGAGCTTGTATCGACTCAGTGCTCCTACGAAACCGATCCTTTTGGTAGCGGTGCGCGACTCAGCCGTTGCCACATCGTGGCCCCCTCGTGAGAAGTGATCATAATCCACCACGTTAGTGTGTTGGACGACCTCCTTCGCACCCATGCCCAACAGCCTTTCCCTCAACTCAGGCGCGGTGGCATAGATCAGATCGGCTCGTCCAACCAACTGGCGCTCATACCGCTCGATTGCTTCTCGGGGCATCGAAGGCTGTGCAGCAATGTTGTCAACACAGTGATACAGGACGGGTAGGCGACCAACTGAAAATGCTGCAGTGGTTATGGGACTGTACGTCCAGATCGCGTCCCATCGTCCCCAGGAAAACCTCCAAAGCCGGCTTTGTAGAAGGATCAGAATGCGATTAAGAATCACAGCGCCGGGACTAGCCCATACAGGAACAACTAACGGCGAGACGACGGAAACATTGACTGCAACTTTCCTTGGTGGCTGGATAAAGCGACCTAATCGTTTCAAGACGCGCTTGGAGTCCTGCACAGATTCGCGGCTGAAAGTTCGAATACCTAAACTCTCGACGTACAACACCTCATGACCTTCTGCCGCAAGCGCCATGGTTACATGCTGTTTGTTTGTCCAGAACGGGTGATCCCAGTCCGCTGTTGATACAACAAGAATTCTCATCTCTTCATCCGCTTCTTCATCCAAGTTCCAAGGTCTGCAGTCTCGTAGGCCCAATCTCGGCCTTCTGCGTAGGCGGCAATCTGTTTCTCAACTTCGTGCCGCCGACTGACGTTCTTCAAAACCTCAATAATTTCCGCACTCAGGTTCTTTACACCCTTTATAGCGTCTGAGGAAAGTCCCTGACGCCGCTCACGGTTCAGAAAGGGAGGACCCACGACAGTCCTGTGGTGACCTAGTGCCTCGGCAACTTTCAGCTGACTGCCGGCGCCGCTCCTAGCCGGCGCCAAGAACATGGCCGACGCCGCAAAGAGCTCCGAGAGTTCGCTCACAAAACCGAGGCCACTAACACCTTCAAGGTGACAGTGCCGTTGGGCGATCTCCTTCGATCCTTTCCCAGCCAGGATCAATTGGGCATTCGGGCTGGCTTTGATGACCGAAGGCCAGTCCAAGCGTAAAAAGTGATTTATCCCGTCTCTATTCGGGCCATAATGCCAGTTCGCCACAGACAGTATCGGAGCATTATGCGGTGAATACGAGAAAAGGTTCCGCGGCAGTGCGTTCTCCACAGCCAGCACGTTTCCACCTCTACGATCGATCAGCGAAGCGTCGGCTTGTGATATCGCTACACAAACATCAGCATCAAGCATGACTCGTTTCTCCCAGAAGAGTGCCTTAAGGTATTCAAAGGCCGCAGAAGTTCGCCCTTTCAGGGAGCCAGTCTGTGACAATGACAGAAACCGCTGAGCCTCGATATTAGCAAACTCGACAATGTGGGTAGCTTCTGTGTGCAGGCGGCTTTGCCCTATCCTGGCGAGATATGAGTGACTCCAGTAGACAAAATCGGGCTCATACTCGTTAACTTGGTCCTGCAAGTCGGCCATGTTGGACATGGCATACGTCCCTAGCCACGGTTTCATCCCTATGCGCTTAATGTTTGAAGGCGGTGTCCAAGGCAAAGCGACCTGCTCAAGCGTTGGGTGAACCTGCATTTCGTCAGCACCAGACCGCTTGGGAAAGACGGCGCGAACTTCAAATCCAAGGTTTAGGAATGACACTGCCATATTGCTTGTCCGAACTCTCCCCCCATGGAGCGCAGGAAACAAGGGCTCGATGCTGACAACTAAAACCTTCACTATTCCCGTACCCCGCCATGAGATTCTGCCGTCTGCCAGTGAATTACGCCCGCGGGTGGTTCAACTACTTCCTCATATAACGCTGACACCTCATCGGCGATGCCGTCCCAGCCAAAGTGGTCCAAGTTGACCGACCTATGTTCCATACCGACAGCAGCGTACAGCGACTTTGTAATGGCTGCACTACTGAGCTCTTCAAACGTCGCCACCCACTCGGCGCCCAACTTCTCCGCAAGTTCTGTTATAGAACCTTTATTAGCAGCGAGAACGGGGCGATTGAGAGATAGTGCCAAGAGCGCACTGCCACTGTTAGTAATCCGCTTATAAGGTAGGACGACTAGATCTGCAGCACCAACTATAGTTGCCATCTCCTCATCGCTCAGCAGCTTAAAATCGAGCCGGATACGAGGATCATCTGAGGACGCAGCACGGACCAGACTCTCCTCAGCAGGGTCGGCAACACCAGCCACAATTAAATTAACATTTAGAGAAGGTATCTCTCTAAATGCGTTTATGAGATCGATGACGCCCTTATAGGCCCTGATTTTTCCGCAAAAAACTACCGTAGGTGCGGACGACTCAATGCCAAGTGCTGATCGGGCCTCGGACTTTGACAGGGGGCTTTTGAAAATTTCCCTATAATGTCCGTGCGGTGTAACAACGTAGGGCTTACCTACAAGGCAAGGGTAGCTTTGCAGAGCCAATTCACGTGACGACTCGCTGAGGAAATGAATGCCACTCAAACACCGATAGAAAATAGGCCAAAACAAGCTTTCTACATATCGGTGCCTCGCTTCATGTGCCCGGAGGTTATGCGCAGTCCAAACAACTTTTGTCCTGGTCAGACGAGCCTTGAGCAGAAGCAGGAGCAACACCAAGAGTCGAAGCCAGACCGCGACACGGCTCTTGTGGCTGAATTGACCGTCGGGCCAGTGCCAGTGCCAGATGTCGGAACCCTTAAAAAAGGCCTTGGCTACCGAGAACTCACGTACCTTCCAGCCCTGCTTTTCGAGTGCCGCACTAAGTAGGAATTGAAATGGATTATGAGCAGCATTGGAACGTGCAGGCCACGCATCTACGCAGGCCCTTTGCCGCATCACCGCTGTACGACTTTCTTCGAGAGTATCTCAGTGTATATGGCGTCATATTGAGACCAAATACTGTCCCAACTAAATCGAGTCGCTAGCCTGCGAGCATTCGCTCCCAACTTCAAAAGCAGACTTCGATCGGCTGCCAGGTCCATTAGGCACTTCGTGACCCCTTCAGGATTGTCACTGTTAGTGACAAGAAGCCCATCAATACCATCGGTAAAGACCTCGGCTGCCATTGCCACGTCAGATGTTACTACAGCTAGACCAGCAGCTGCGGCCTCGAGAATAGCGAGGCTTGCCGCCTCATACTTTGTGGGGAAGACAAATACATCTGATGCTCGCAACAAATCCGAAACATCTGTGCGATGCCCCAAAAAGCTGACGCTACTTTCAATGCCAAGATCAGAAGCCAGCATGCGGTATTTCGTTGCATCTGCACCTCCTGCCACCAGGAGGTGAAACTGGTCAGCACCGGCTGCAGAAAGCGCCCTTAGTACGACCCCCAGACGCTTTCGCTCAAACTCATAGCCGACGAAAATCAAAAGTATTTTTTGACCCAAGTTAAGTTTAAGTTCTTTTTCTACGCCACGCCTGGCTTCGTTCTTCCCGTGAGGGCTGAATTTCTCGAGGTCTACGCCGTTGTACACGACGCGCACCTTTTCGTCGGCCAGCCCGTGTTCAACTATGATCTCGCTGCGTATCGATTGGGACACGGCCACGATCATTGGCGCGTGCGTGTACGCCAAGCGAGACATTCCTAGACCCACAACGTGTGGCGGATAAATGTGACTAGCCAACCTATGCGGTAGGTTCGCCGCTCGCCGTTGGCTCCCTATGTAGCTCGTGAAGCAACTATGCGCCGTGTAAACATCGGCGCCGATAAACTGAGGGTCGTGCGCGTGAATTAGCTGCACCGACGACCTTACAACGCGAGGTCGTGCGGCCACCGCAAAAGTGGGTACTTGGGCCCAGCGAGGACGAACCGCCATGGGCACCTTAATCTTGTTTAGCTTTGGGTCCCAGTCGAGAAATTCGTTCGAAGCGACCGAGACCTCGTAACGCGACGTAGCGCGAGAAGCCAGCTGAGCCATGACATTCGAAACCCCGCCCTGTTGGTTGTAATAGCGCCCCACGACAGCTATTTTTGGTTTCAATCTTTTGCTTCCTCTGTTTTAACGCCCACCCTCAAGGGGTACCCTGCTGGCAAAGCACTTTTTATATACGATGCCCAACTGTTCCCGAAAGCATGCAAGCTATTGTTGGTGTGAACATAATTAGCGGCTCGTTCCACGCTCTGGGGCGTCAGCGCCAAGTTTGTGAGAGAGCGTGAAAATCCTGCTGAATCGCCTACCTGGGTGACCAAAGGTGAGTACTCCGGAACATCTCTGACCAAGTCCGGAACCCAACCCGCGTTGCTCGTGATAACCGGAGTTCCAACTGCAATAGCCTCCAGTAAGGCGAGGGAACACGCCTCATACTGAGTCGGCATCAGGACAACGTCAGCAGCAGCAATAGCGCCGGCAAGTTCTGCCGGGCTGAGTTTTCCTAACCACTTCATGCCCTCATAGGGTCGCCCTGCGGCCAGGTATAGCGTATATCCGTTTTCAGTAGCCGCCCTCAAAGCAATATCCGGGCGCTTTCTCCACTCCGGTCTTCCGATGAAAAGAGCTACTCGCTGGTTGGCAGGAATACCAAGACCTTTTCTTGAAGCGAGCTGATCAGAACGATTGAAAACAGCTGTGTCTACGCCGTTCGTGATCACATCGCTTTTCATTCGATACCACCGCAAGATTTCTCTAGCACAGCTCCGCGACACTGAGACGCGCCGCGCCCCGACTCCGGCCATTATCTCGCGAAACGCAGCCTCAACAATAAATTTAGCACGCCATCGGATGGACGCCTCAGCATGACTCCTCATGATCTGAGGGACATGGCAGCCGTGATAGACATGAATTCTAGGGATCGTTGCACGAACAGAAATTAGAGCATTTGTTACAACAAGGTCAAAGTCAGCACTGCGGAAATCGGCCACCGATATGACCTTCGCATCGATGCCATGTATTGCAACACTGTCCCTTAGGCTATGACAGAAGCGCTCTACGCCCTGAGAATTGTCAGACGGATCAGGACTTACTATGGCGACCCTCAACCTGTCAGTCATACAGCAGACTCCAAATTCGAATTCATTCTTGCACCTCTGATCGATGGAAAAGCGTCTTTACATCGTCGCGGCCAACCACGCCAAAAGCCAGGGTTACGCCGCCGGCAGTGACGCCGCCGACGATGAGCGACCACCAAAGCCCACAGGGCAGCAAAAACACTATTACTGCGCCCGTTATTGCTGCGGCAGCACCAATTCGTAGGAGCAAAGACCCTGGAATCGAGAGCCTGGTCGCTCTGTAAACCAACGAGCTCAGGGCGGTAACCATCAGCAGCTCCGTGCCCACAGTGACCCATGCCGCTCCTATAGCACCGAATATCGGGATTATGAAGAGTGAAGCCCCTAGACTTATCACCGCGACCGAGCAGGCGATCAAGGAATACTTACCGACTTCCCCTCTAGCGGTCACTACTCCGGTTAGTAGCCAGCCCATGCAGACGGCTGGAAATGCTAGCATTAGAATTGAAAGTAATGTAGAAGACGCTTCGTATCGGTCGCCATACAGAAACTCTATTATCGGTTTCGCCAGCAGCCCCACCATGAGCGCGGTAAGCACGGCCGCAGCCAATAGCAACTTGAGTGCCAAACGCCATATGACTTCCACTCGATGCTGATTGTTCAGGGTAAAGCTCCGAGTCATCAATGGTAATAGTGTCGCACTTAGTGTGGCCGGTATCGCTTGTAATACATCAAGGAAGCGGAAAGCAGCTGAAAAGTTTCCGGCCGGCTCAGACCCGGCACTCATGAACAAAATTATGCCGGTCAAGCGGTAGTAGGCAGTGACTGCCAAGGATCCTATTCCTAAAGGAAGCGCTCGTCTGAGTAGGGGGAAAATCTCCGTGACGCCAGCTCTCCAACTGAAACGGAGGCCGCGACCGCACAATAACCAAGTTGTGCCGCCTTGGACTAAAGCGCAAAAAAGGAAGCCAACGGCAAATAACAGAACTGAGGCCTGGACAGCAGCTAGTGCTGCGACGACAGCTAGCCAAAGAAAATTTTGAAGAACGAGCAGCGAGTTAACGGCGAGAAACTGAAGCTTCGCCTGGCTGAGCGCTTGCATGGCCGTTAACGAACCCAAAGGTAGGGCTGCAAGCACTAACACAGCCGCCCAGACAGCAGCGGACGACTCCATGATGAGTGCAGACGCAGCGATACCGCCCAAGGCCAGCAGCAATCCCATAATAAATCTTGACGCGAGAAGCCCACTGACTATGTTGGCTCTATCTTCGGGAGCGGCAGCAAGTCTCCTGATGGACGTGTTCATTATGCCCATGTCGCTCAAAATTATTGCCATAGCGTTGACAGAGAAAATCACCGAGAGAATACCGAAATCCGAGACTGAAAGCGTCCGAGCCTGAAGGGCAGCAACAAGCGCTCCGCTGGCCATCCCTGCAACCCGGATGACGAGTTGCAGTAGTGACCCTATAGTGACGGCACGCCGTTTCGGCAAAATATCTTCCTTTCGCTGACCTCCCCTTCAAAAAGAGGACGCGGAGAGTGGCGGCTGATTGCGGGTGGGCGCAAAGGAACACCTTCGCAGCGCAGACTTGGTGCTGGTGGCCGAAGGACTAAGACAATGCATTCCGACTTTCGACTAACGGCACCAGACGTGTCCTACGAAAAGTCGGTACCTTGTAGCCCTATCACTAAGCCTTAGTCCGAGCACGACACTCCCTCCCCCTGAGGCTCCACCCGTCGCTTCACCGAGTTCGTACGACGAGTCCGGCACTCGGCTATCTTATCGTCAAGCATTTCTAGATGGGCCCGACGAGTGCCTCTAACAGGTGTGGGGGCCGTCACCCTTGTAACTTGCAAGAGAAGTGGCGAGTAGCGACTAGGCTTTGGCCTGTCGTCGGCTCGACGGCGATAACTCTTTTCCACCGATTGGCAACGCTGTGGTGGACCTCGCTGCCTACCGATGGGAGATACCGCGTGCGCGGAGTGCTTATCCACGAGTGGATTGATACGACCGGCGGTTCCGAAAAGGTCCTCGACGCCATGGCTGAAGCCTTTCCCGAGGCTGACATCCATTGCCTGTGGAACGACGCTCCAAACCGTTATCCAAGACATAGGGTCCGGGAAACCTGGTTGAGCAAGACTCCCCTTCGCAGAAACAAGATCGCTGCGTTACCCATGATGCCTTGGACCTGGCGAAGCTTGAGTGCAAAAACATCCTATGACTGGATGCTCGTTAGTTCTCATCTCTTTGCACATCACGCCTCCTTTCGAAGAAACCGCTCCAAGCCGCGTAAGTACGTCTACGTGCATACACCTGCCCGTTATATTTGGGTTCCTGAACTGGACCTGCGCGGCATGCACCCTCTTGCTCAACTTGTATCGCCCTTGTTCCGGCTCCTGGACCGGCACCGTGCACAAGAGCCCGGAACAAATCTTGCTGCTAATAGCGATTATGTAAGGTTACGGATGCTCTCGGCATGGGGTCGTGAGTCCAGAGTAATTTATCCTCCTGTTGATGTTTCTCGTATTCAGTCGGTGGAGCATTGGCAGGGCCAACTGAACGCGGAAGAAACGGCTGTGCTTGAGTCAGTTCCACGGCCATTTGTATTGGGTGCCTCCCGCTTCGTGCCTTACAAGCGACTTGACTTAGTCATTCAAGCGGCGGTTGAAGCCGGGGTTCCGGCAGTGATCGCGGGGGCCGGCCCAGAGGAACATGCCCTGCGGGCTTTAGCAGACCGCCTTGGTGGGGACATAAAATTTGTGGTGTCCCCCAGCACCGACCTCCTCTACGCTCTCTATCAGGCGTCTTCTGTTTATATATTTCCGCCTATTGAGGACTTTGGCATCATGCCCGTGGAGGCTATGGCTGCTGGCACCCCTGTCATCGCCTATTGCGTAGGAGGGGCAGCGGAAACAGTAAGAGATGGCGTCACAGGGTACCTCGTGAGCGAACTCACACCCGAGGCGATTGCATCAGCCATTCGGAAAATTCATCTTATCGATCGGCAAGAAGTGCGGGTTCACGCTCGAGGGTTTTCCAAGGAACGATTCGTGCGTGAAATTCGGACATGGGTTAATTCCGACGACACCCAGTAGGAGGTCGGCAGCAATCAAACCTCGAGTCGCCTGTTGCACCCCCTCTCCGAGGTCTCGGCCACTCGCCAAGGGAGCTGAGCAACCGGGGAACCGGGTCGCCCGGTATCCTGTACTTGCACATTCGCGTTGGGGGCACAGATCAGTTGAAAAGAACATCTACATGGCGAACAAAGTATGCAAGGCGTCTTAGGGTAGTAGACGGTTTTGTCGTCATATGGGCCATAGCGGGTGCTTTCGGGATCCGCTTTGGTTTCTCAGACATAGCCGCCACACAAAGCCGCGATGTCGACTATCTCCTTCTAGCCACAGCCTTAGTGCTGGCGTGGTGGCTGATGCTTGAGTTCTGGGGATCTCGGGAGCCGAAAATATTGGGCTCGGGCTCTGAGGAGTATAAGCGGGTCATGGCCACGTCCGCTTGGCTGTTCGGCTTCGTTGCAATCATCTCGTTTTCGACAAGAACAGACATTGCGAGAGGCTTTGTTGGCTTAGCATTTCCAGCAGGAGTCGCAGGGCTACTTGCGGGCCGTTGGTTGCTGAGGCAGCACATAACGCTCGAACGGAAGCATGGCAAGAGCAGTTCACGCGTCCTCATAATCGGAGGACCGTACTCGGTCGATCATTTGATTAGGTCCTTGAAAAGTGAGCCTGGTGCGGGTTACCTTCCGGTCGCCGCGTATCTCCCTGGTGCGGCATCCGGAGCGTCTATGCCTGAGCTGGGAGTACCAATCACGGGTCGGGATCCAGATGTCAACACAGTCCTGGCTGTGATAGATGAGACGCAGGTAGACGCTGTCGCTGTGTCAGCAGGCGTCAACCTACATCCACGGGATTTACGGCGGCTCGGGTGGGAACTAGCTGCCCGAGATATCGGTATGATCTTGGCGCCGGCACTCACTGACGTGGCCGGACCGCGGATTCACACCCAACCTGTTGCGGGGTTGCCCTTGATCCATGTATCAACGCCCAAGTTAACAGGCGGAAAGAAGGTCGCAAAGCGAGCCTTCGACATCGGAATCGCAGGAAGCTTGCTCTTGCTCCTATCGCCAGTGTTTGTAGTTCTTGCACTTTTAGTCCGATGCACTGATCCTGGGCCGATTTTTTACAAGCAAGAGAGGGTCGGGCTCCGCGGTTCGACCTTCCACATGCTCAAATTTCGGTCTATGAAAGTCAACGCGGATGCCGACCTTCACAAGCTGCTTCGCGCCCAGGGTGCTGGCGAAACTCCCCTGTTTAAGGTGGAGAACGACCCTCGCATCACTCCACTCGGGAGGATGTTACGTAAATACTCCCTGGACGAGTTGCCGCAACTCCTCAACGTCCTTGGTGGCAGCATGAGTTTGGTTGGCCCCCGTCCCCAGCGTGAAGGAGAAGTCGCGCTTTACGATGACTCGGCGCATCGCCGACTGTATGTCAGTCCCGGCATGAGCGGACTGTGGCAAGTAAGTGGGCGTTCAAACTTGAGTTGGGAAGAGAGTATCCGACTAGATCTTTACTATGTTGAAAATTGGTCTCTCATGGGAGACGTGGTGATTCTCTTCAAAACATTTAGGGCAGTATTTGCAAGTACCGGCGCGGTGTGACCAGGAACCTGTTCATTTTTACGATCTAACCGTTCATCACATCCTGGCATTGGGAAGGCGACATAAATGCGCATAACAGTAATTGGCTGCGGGTATCTCGGGGCAGTCCATGCAGCATGCATGGCTAAGCTCGGACACGAGGTAGTCGGCATAGATGTAGACGAACGAAAGGTCGCAGCTCTAAGCGCTGCCAAGGCGCCTTTCTTCGAGCCAGGATTAGAAGACTTGCTCAAAGAAGTCCAAGAAACAGGCAGGCTTTCCTTCACGACAGATACGTCGGCGGCCGCCGGGAGTGAGATTCACTTCATTTGCGTTGGGACACCGCAAACGAAGGGCGAAAACAGTGCAGATCTGACCTTTGTGAATGCAGCACTAGACGATCTTCTACCACATCTGTCACCGAGCGACATCGTAGTTGGGAAGTCTACAGTTCCAGTGGGAACGGCGTCTCGCCTTGCAGGCCTCGTTGAAAAGCAGCAGCCCCTAGCGCACTTGGTATGGAACCCTGAATTCCTCCGCGAAGGCCACGCTATTTCAGACACATTGCATCCTGATCGGCTTGTGTACGGAGTTGCCGACGGTTCAGAGGATAACCCCTCGGTGCGCGTTCTGGATGAGGTTTATGCCGAATCACTCTCCGCCGGAATCCCACGCCTCGTGACGGATCACCCAACAGCCGAGCTCGTTAAGACCGCTGCCAATTCATTCCTGGCCACCAAAATCTCGTTCATTAATGCGATGGCCGAGCTCTGCGAAGCGTCAGGTGCCGACGTTACACAGTTGGCGGATGCTATCGGAATGGATGACCGGATCGGAAGGAAGTTCCTCAATGCTGGCATCGGATTCGGCGGCGGATGCCTTCCTAAAGACATCCGTGCCTTTATGGCTCGCGCCGGGGAACTCGGCGCAGACCAAGCACTGACGTTCCTCCGCGAAGTCGACTCCATCAATATGAGGCGCCGCTCACGCGTGGTGGAACTTACGCGCGAGCTATGCGGGGGGTCACTTCTCGGGAAACGAGTATCTGTTCTAGGTGCTTCCTTCAAACCGGAAAGCGATGATGTGCGAGACTCCCCCGCTCTAAGCATCGCTGCTCAGCTGCAGCTTCAAGGCGCAATCGTGACAGTGACAGATCCAAAAGCGCTGCCAAACGCGGCCTTACGGTTTCCCGAGCTTCAGTATGAGGCAGACCAAGAAGCAGCGGTCAGTGGGGCAGATGTTCTGCTGCTTTTGACTGAATGGCAGCAGTACCGTGACATTGACCCCTTCGTCTACGCGAGTCTCGTGGCAACTCCCCGCGTACTGGACGGGAGGAACGTCCTAGATGCAATGAAATGGCGAGCCGCAGGTTGGAGCTACAAAGGGATGGGCCGGCCTTGACAAACAGATTCGATCGGCCGAAGCAAGCACAGTCCGACGACGAATCAACAAATCGCCTCCCCATCAGGAGTCAACCTCTGCGTAATGGCAAGCTCTTAGTCGGAATCACCGCTGTGCTGGTCCTAACAGCCTTGTCTTTTCTGTGGCTTACAGTAAAGGCGACAACCATGAAAACTGAATTGTCCTCTGCCGCAGCCATCATTCCTGTCCTACAGAAAAGCATCAGCCAGAGCGATCTGGACGCTGCTGCGGCTTCAGTGGAGGAGCTCAAAACCCACACGAATGCAGCAAGACAAGCTGCTGGAGACCCGCTGTGGATCTTAGCATCAGCTGTCCCAGGTCTCGGTGTTAACTTGAGCGCGGTATCAGAAGTGGCACGTACGGCCGATGACGTAGCCAATTTGGGGCTTGCACCTCTTGTTCAGGTTTACAGCTCGTTGAATTGGGACAACCTCCTCCCTGCCCAATCGGGCAGCAACCTGGAGCCACTAAAAAAAGCAGCACCGACTGTGTCCTCTGCAGCTCATGCCGTCAACGAATCTGCAGCGAGACTTGACGGAGTTGATACGAGCCTCCTGCTTCCGGAAGTGGCCGAACCCATAGAGCAGGCACGTGTGCAACTTCTTGAAGTCACCGACGCGCTGGATACAGCTGCCCATGCCGCGCAGCTTTTGCCACCAATGATGGGAGCCGACGGTCCCCGCAGCTACTTACTCATGATTCAGAACAACGCGGAGTCGCGGGCGTCGGGTGGCATTCCAGGAGCTTTGGCCGTCCTTGAATTGAACCAAGGACGGCTCTCCCTCAATGCTCAAGGAAGCGCTGGCGATGTGGGCACGATGTCTCCCGCTCTACCTCTCGATCCGACGCAGCAGCAGATCTACTCGCAGCGCTTGGGCAAGTACATGCAGGATGTAAACCTGACCCCCGACTTCCCGACGGCGGCAATGACGGCTCAGGCAATGTGGGAGCGGAAAACGGGACAGCGTGTTGACGGTGTGATTTCCATTGACCCAGTTGCTTTGGGCTATATCCTGGATGCTACCGGCCCTGTGGAAATCACGGATTTTGAGCTCGTTGGTCTAGCTTCCCAGGGACTGCCGACTGAACTGACCGGTCAGAACATCGTTCAAACTTTGTTATCGACCGTATATTCGCAAATCGAGCAGCCTGCCCTCCAAGATGCATACTTTGCCGGTGTCGCGCAGGAGGTCTTTTCAGCACTATCGGACGGCAAAGGAGACGGGAAAGGCCTGCTTAGGGGGCTTACGCGCGGAACGGCGGAAGGCCGCGTCCTGGTCTGGTCTGGACTCCCGGCGGAGCAGTCCGTCTTAGGCAGATACGCGTTGAGCGGATCCATTGCTGGGCCGAGCGTCCCGGCAGCTCAATTCGGTGTTTATTTCAACGACGGCACCGGCGCGAAGATGGACTACTACGTCAAGCGCACAGTTCAACTCATCAAAGAATGTCCCAGGGACGGCTACGAGCAGACGACCGTGCGGATCATAAGCACGAATACAGCTCCGGCTGATGCAGCCGATTCGTTGCCACCCTACGTCACCGGTGATGGAAACTTCGGCGTTCCCCCTGGAACCGTACAAACGAATGTCGTTGCCTATGGTCCCGTTCAGGCTAACGTCGAGACCGCAAAGCTGGACGGGCAGAGGACGCAATTCGCTCCCTATCTCCACAGCAATAGACCGGTGGGCGTGATCGCCATCCGGTTAGCTCCTGGTGAAAGCCGAAGCGTGGACTTTACCTTCGGGAAAATTGTTCAGCACGCAGAACCTAACGTGGTTGTCACACCAACGGTCCAGCCTGTCAAAGAAGTGATCTTGCCCACAGAAAATGCGTCATGCGGCTAGTTCTTGGAGATGTCGGGTTAACACTATGTAAACCGACTGGATTGACGTTGCTCACGGTAAGGTGCAGATGGTAGCTTGTTTTTGGGATACATATCCGTAGTTCTGCACATAGGTCTCGTGCGGAGGGGAATAGTCCCCAAAATCGGGTACAACAAACTTAATCGTCTCCGGGGGGACAAGCATGAAGAAAACACTCGCAGCACTCGCACTTGCAGGATCAATCGCACTCGTCGGTTCTGCGCCGGCAATGGCTCAGGGCCTCTACCCAGCTCTTCCGCCGGCAGCTGGCGTGGATGACGGAACCGTCGCACCGGGTGAAACCTTTGTATTCACGGGCCAAGGCTTCCTGGCCGGTGAACCTGTGACCATCACCATCACGATTGCGCCTGCAGGTGGGGCCAACGCTGGCGGTACTGCAGTATCCGCTAAGATTCCTGTCTTCCAGGCGCCCCAAACCCTCAGTGCAACCGCTGATGCCCAGGGCAAGATCTCTGTTCCGCTGACAATCAACGAAGCAGGCACCTACTCGATCACGGCTACCGGCAATACCTCCGGTGTGACCGTTGGCCCCGTTACGGTCACCGTCGCTGCTTCCCTGGCGAACACCGGCGGCAACGCTGTTGGCGCTCCGCTGGCTAACACCGGTGCCGGCCTGGCAAACACCGGCGCTGATTCTGGCCTGGTTCTCTGGACCCTGGTTGGAGCAGGCGCCCTGGCTGCCGGTGCCACTTCAGTGGTTGTTGTTCGCCGCCGCGCCAAGGCTGAGGTCGCTGCTTAGCGGCAACGCTCCATAAGCACCAAAGAAGGTGGGTGTTCTCCGGGAACGGAGGACACCCACCTTCGTCTTTAAAGATTTCGACAGGCTCAACCACCGCACTGTGGTATCAATATGAACTATGGAGAGACATTGGTTCAGAAGACCAAGAGAATTAGATTCTTCCATGCCGCGGCCCAACCCACAGGTTCTCTCCTACGTTCTTCTCGGGCTCCTGACGGTCGCACCCAGGTCACAACAGCAATAGCTCCTTTTCGGACTGGCTGAGCGCAGCTTGAGGCACCTGCGCAACCACAAGCTCTGGCAGCTCATCCTCGCGGCCATGGTGGTCCCGCTTGCTTTCATTGCATTCTGGCCGAGCCCTGTGGACCAGCCCCTACAGGGACAGCTAGCACGGATCCTACAATTCCTACAAAACACGGAATTCCAGC
Source organism: Pseudarthrobacter sp. Hb11 (assembly GCF_059383655.1). NCBI lineage: Bacteria > Bacillati > Actinomycetota > Actinomycetes > Micrococcales > Micrococcaceae > Pseudarthrobacter > Pseudarthrobacter sp. Hb11. The sequence continues at coordinate 43,709 of NZ_JBWZCM010000008.1, read as the reverse complement.
TTGGTTCAATTACGAATTCGCGGAGGCTTCGGCCAATGTGGCACTTTTCATTCCGCTCGGATTCGTAGGCGCCCTTGCTTTTCCCAATAAACGGTGGCGGCAAATCGGCGCATTTGGACTGCTGATTTCCTGCGGCATCGAACTGGGTCAGCTCCTGTTTCTTCACAATCGCTTTGCAAGTCCTCTCGACCTTCTGACAAACGCGGCAGGTGCTATCGTAGGCAGTCTGCTGTCAGCTCTTCTGGTTAGAAGACTAGAGGCCCGCCGCCTTTCGGCAGCGGACCTCTAGAAAGTCGCTAAAGCGTCCCTCAGTTGACGAAGGCCTTCATCCAGATCTTCAGATCCTCGCCGAACTCCACTCGCTCGGACGCCAGAGTGATGACCGCTTTGAGGTAGCTCAGCTTGTCGCCGGTGTCGAAACGGCGGCCCTTGAAAACCACGCCGTACACTCCTGAGCCTTCACCCTCCCCGGCGGCCAGAGTCTGCAGCGCATCCGTCAGCTGGATCTCGTTGCCGCGGCCCGGCTCGGTGTTCTCCAGCACACCGAAGACGGACGGGTGCAGTACGTACCGGCCGATTACGGCCAGGTTGGACGGGGCGTCAGCCACGGTAGGCTTCTCCACGAGGCTGTTAACCCGGACGTAGTCCTCGCCGTCCACCGCGGTGATATCCGCGCAACCGTACGCGCTGATCTGGGACGGGTCTACCTCGATCAAAGCGATGACGGAACCACCGGTCTTCTGCTGCACCTCGATCATGGTGGTCAGCAGCGACTCGGCCTCATCAATAAGGTCGTCACCCAGGAGCACCGCGAAGGGCTCCTCCCCCACATGCTGCTTTGCGCAGAGCACCGCGTGGCCCAAACCCTTGGCTTCGCCCTGCCGGACATAGTGGATGGGGCCCAACTCGGACGCGTACTGGATCGACTCCAGCCGGTCCTTATCGCCCTTCAGTTCCAGCACGCGCTCCAAACCCGGAGCACGGTCAAAGTGGTCCTCCAGGGCACGCTTGCTGCGGCCCGTAATCATCAGGACGTCGTCGAGGCCCGACTTGATGGCCTCTTCCACGACGTACTGGATGGCCGGGCGGTCAACCACCGGCAACATTTCCTTCGGCATTGCCTTGGTGGCGGGCAGGAAGCGAGTTCCCAGTCCGGCAGCAGGAATGACGGCTTTGGTTACAGCTTTCCCCATAGTCATAGCTGAACCTTACAAATCACCGGCAGGCAAAGGCAATTTCCTGCCGGTGAAGCGGGGCTCCCGCTTCTCCTGGAACGCCCGGAGACCCTCGGCGCAACCGTCCGTTGTGCAAAGCCGTGCCCGCTTAGCGTTCTCTTCCGTCATGGCCTCCCACAGCCCCAGGCGCTGTCCCGGATGTGAGCCACCAACTCTTTGCTGGCAGTAAAGGCGCCGTGGCGCCCTTAGCCACTTTGGCCACGATCCCCCGGGTGTTCTCCAGCAGCTCGTCCGGCGGCATGGCCCGGCTGAACAACCCCTGCGCCACGGCCTCGGTACCGCTGGTCAGCTCCGCAGTGTAAATCAGGTCCAGCGTCCGGTGCATCCCCAGCCGCTCCGTGAAGTACCAGTGCCCGCCCGAATCCAGCGTGGCACCCAGCTTGGCGAACGGCGACCCGAACTTCGCGTTCTCCGCCACGTACACCACGTCCGTGGCCAGCAGCAGCCCCAGCCCCACCCCCAGGCAGGCACCGTGGGCCGCCGCGAACGTCGGCGCCGGGAACACGCTCATCTTCTTCAGCAGCGGCTCCACCAGCCCGCCCAGGTACGCCGCGGCATCATCGTTCTCCGGCGTAACGTTCTGGATGTCCCGTCCCGCGCAGAAGGCGCGGCCCTCTCCCCTCAGCAGCAGCGCCCGCACCTCACCGCGGGAGGCGGCGGCAGCAGCGTCGTCGTACGCCTGGCACAAGTCCGCCAGCGCCTGCTCATCCAGCGAGTTCAGCTTGTACGGCCAATCCAGCACCACCTCGGCGACGCCGTTGCTAATGGAGAGGGAAATCATTCGGGCTCCTTTCGTTAGACGTCGAAGTCGACGATGACTTCCTCGCTGGTGGAGTGGCTCTGGCAGGTCAGCACGTACCCCTTGTCCGGCACTCGTCCACATCGTCCGCGTGGATGGCCGTGCCCAGCAGCTGCTGGAGCTTCTCGGCGTCGATCCTGCCACTGAGCAGCGGCGCGATCCGCTGCTCACGCGACAGCACGTGATGGATGGCCAGCCGCTGCGGGTACTTATCCTTCAAGTCCGCCAGCTCCTCCAGGAACATCACGTCCATGGCGGCCTTGTTGGCGTAGATCAGGTCGAACCGCGACTCCGGGTTGGCAGCCAGCAGCGTGCGGGCGATCGCGATAACCGGGGTAATGCCGCTGCCGGCGGCGATGGCCACAAAGCTCGCCTCCCCGTGGGCGGCGACGTCCCCCGCCAGCTCCTCCGGGTTGTTCATGGAGTTCATCCGGTTCTGCTCCACCGCGGTGCCGTCCCGGCCGTGCCGAGACACAAACGCGCCCATGGGGCTCATCACGTCCAGGGTGTCCCCCGCCTTCAGCTCGGCATTGGCCCACGTGGAGAACAACCCGCCCAGGTCCTTCTTCACCGCCACCCGGATCTCGCTGCTGCCGTCCGCGAAGCTGCGCGGCTCGGCGCAGATGGAATAGCTGCGCCGCATCTCGTGCAGTCCGCCTTGGCCGCCAAAGCAGTGGAAAAGGAGGACTACCTACGTGACCTGATAAGCCGAATTAGGGGGAGAGCCACAAGGACGGAGGTCTGCACCACCGAATGACCGCATTGGGGATCGGCCGTCAGGGGTTGGGCGTTTGGCTATTCGAAAGGTAGGACTTGAGTGCTTCGTACGCGCCTCGAGGCCTGAAGCCTGAAGCTTTGACTTTATTTAGCTCGAGCAAGCTGTTCGTTGGCCGGGGGGCAGCCGCCTTGCCCTTGAAGTATTCCTCCGAGCTGACACCGGTAACGGCGGACCGGGACTTGCCTACGAGCTCGTAGACGTCCGTTGCGACGTCCGCCCACGACTTCGGCTCGCCGTCATTGCTCAGGTTGTAAACGCCAAACTCTGCGCCGGTTTCCAGCAGGTGCCGGATGCCGGCAGCGATGTCCTCCGTGAAGGTGAGCCGACCGATCTGGTCGTCCACGACGGATGGTTCAATGCCGCGCTCCGCAAGCGAAGCCATGGTCCGGACAAAGTTGTTGCCCTCACCGATGACCCAGCTGGTGCGCACGATGTAATGTCGGCGCACAACGCTGACGACGGCGTCACCCGCCGCCTTGGTCTGCCCGTAGACGCCCAGGGGTGCAACCGGTTCGGACTCGCCGTACGTCATGCGGGTTCCGTCGAAAACGTAATCCGAAGAAACGTGGACAAGCGTCAGGTCATGCTCAACAGCAGCCCGAGCCAGCCGGGCCACGGCGGTGACGTTGACCGCCCAGGCGGCGGCCCGGCCCCCGGGTCCCTCCGCCGCGTCCACGGCGGTGTATGCTGCCGCGTTGATCACTGTGGAGTAGTTTTTCCAGTTCCGGGCGGCGAAGGCATCGTCGCTGGCCAGGTCGAACTCGTTCCGGCCGGCAAACTCGACGGATGAGTCGCCGGCGTACAGTTTCCGCAAGGCTTTGCCAAGCTGGCCGTCGGCGCCGACCACCAAGATCTTCTTGGCTGGCATCGGCACGACGTCGGCGAGGCGGGGGTGCGCCTTGTCCTTGTCAGAGAGCTCGGCCTGCTTAAGCGGGATCGGCCAGTCGATCGCCGCGGTCTCGTCCGCCAGGTTCAGGAAGGTGTACTGGCCCTGCGCGTCGGCGGACCAGTGGTCGTTGACCAGGTAGGTGTAGGCCGTGTTGTCCTCCAGGGTCTGGAACGCATTGCCTACTCCCCGGGGGATAAAGACAGCCTGGCTGGCGTCCATCTCCGCGGTGAAGACCGCCCCGAACGAGGGTCCCTCGCGCAGGTCCACCCAGGCACCGAAGATGCGGCCCGTGGCGACAGAGATGAATTTGTCCCACGGTTCGGCGTGGATTCCACGAGTGGTTCCGGCCTTCTCGTTGAACGAAATGTTGTTCTGTATCGGGCGAAAGTCCGGCAGGCCTAGGGCAACCATCTTTTCGCGCTGCCAGTTTTCCTTGAACCAACCCCGGTTGTCGCCGTGGACCGGCAAATCATAGAGGACGACGCCGGGAATGGGTGTTTCGTGAGCGGTGAGCTTTTTCGAGAACTCGATCGACATCTTTTACTGGCCCTGTTCTTTGTACTTGGCTTCCGTGGCAGCTTTCTGCGGGCGCCACCACTGCTCGTTGTCCCGGTACCACGCGATGGTGTCCTCAATGCCTGCGTCGAAGTTGGAGAACCGGGGCTCCCAGCCAAGCTCCTCGCGGAGCTTCGTGGAGTCGATGGCGTAGCGCATGTCGTGGCCGGGGCGGTCCACCACGTGGTCGTAGGCGTCTGGGGCCTGGCCCATGTGCTTGAGGATCAACTCCACAACGTCCTTGTTGTTCTTCTCGCCGTCCGCGCCGATAAGGTACGTCTCGCCGACGATGCCCTTATCAATAATTGCCAGGACGGCAGAGGAGTGGTCATTGGCGTGTATCCAGTCCCTGACGTTCTCTCCCTTGCCATACAGCTTCGGGCGGATCCCGTCGATCACGTTGGTGATCTGGCGCGGAATGAACTTCTCCACGTGCTGGTACGGGCCGTAGTTGTTCGAGCAGTTGCTAATGGTTGCCTGCAGGCCAAAGGACCGCACCCAGGCGCGGACCAGCAGGTCCGAGCCGGCCTTGGTGGATGAGTACGGGCTGGACGGGTTGTACGGCGTTTCCTCGGTGAAGCGCTCCGGATCATCCAGCTCCAGGTCACCATAAACCTCATCGGTGGAGATGTGGTGAAAGCGCTTGTTGTGCTTCCGGGCCGCCTCTATCAGGGTGTAGGTTCCGATGATGTTCGTGTCCAAGAACGGGCGCGGGTCATGCAAGGAGTTGTCATTGTGGGACTCGGCCGCATAGTGCACCACGACGTCGGACTCGGCCACCAGCCCGTCCACCAAACCCGCGTCAGCGATGTCGCCTCTTACAAACGTGAAACGGTCCTCGGGAAGGCCCCGCAGCGATTCCAAGTTGCCGGCATAGGTCAACTTGTCCAGCACCGTGACATGATCACCAGTGTTCTCCAGAACGTAGTGGACAAAGTTCGAGCCAATGAAGCCTGCACCGCCGGTAACAAGAAGATTCTGCATGAAGCCCATCGTTCCATGCAGACATGATTTGGCTGAATTTGTAACGACCGGGAAGATACTCCTATGCGCGGAATAATCCTCGCCGGGGGAACCGGTTCACGTCTTCATCCAATTACTCTCGGTGTGAGCAAACAACTGGTGCCCGTGTATGACAAGCCCATGATCTACTATCCGCTGTCCACTCTGATGTTGGCGGGCATCCGGGACATCCTGATCATCACCACCCCTCACGACGCCGAACAGTTCCAGCGGCTCCTCGGCGACGGCAGCCGGTTCGGCGTAAACATCACATACACACAGCAACCCTCCCCTGACGGTCTTGCCCAAGCCTTCGTTCTTGGAGCAGAGCACATTGGTGACGGACCCGTAGCCCTGGTACTTGGTGACAACATCTTCTACGGCCAGGGCATGGGTACGCAGCTTCGCCGCTTCGAAAACATCGACGGTGGAGCAGTATTTGGCTATCGGGTGGCAGACCCCTCGGCCTACGGGGTTGTTGAATTCGACGAAGATGGCAAGGCCATCTCCTTGGAGGAAAAGCCCGCAAAGCCACGAAGTCACTACGCCGTACCGGGATTGTATTTCTACGACAACGACGTGGTGAACATCGCCCGCGAACTGAAGCCATCGCCCAGGGGTGAGCTTGAAATCACTGACGTGAACCGGGTGTACCTCGAACGCGGCAAATTGCAAGTGGAAATTCTCCCGCGCGGAACGGCGTGGCTCGACACCGGGACTTTCAACGACCTCAACGATGCCTCAGAATTTGTCCGGACCGTCCAGCGCCGCCAGGGCCTCTCGATTGGTTGCCCTGAGGAGATCGCTTGGCGGCTGGGCTTCCTGAGCGATGAGGAACTGCGAGAACGCGCCGAGCCACTCGCCAAGAGCGGTTATGGGCGCTATCTCCTGGAACTCCTCGCCGAGGGTTTGGAAGCTCCTGCTGGCCGTTTGGAGCTCGTTCAGCGCTAGTGGCGCTAGGGGCCGGACTCGGCCGAGAACGTAGTTCCGCCTTCATCCGTCACCATCTGGTCCGATTCGCTCAGGCCTGCTGACGCGGAACAGTCACCGCACCGGCCAACGAATTGGTGCGGGCAGGTCGAGAGGGAAATGCCGTCCCCGGTGGATAATCTGACTCGCATGGTATCCCGCCGTTCCTGAATCCTCCCGGCTCGCCGAGAGACTGATTAGGGTGCCGGCGAATGCTGGGGCGGGAGCCTTCGCTGCGAAAACCCTCACCTCGCCGGCAATTCCCAGTAAACAACCAACCGACGCGGGAAACACGAGTAAGCGTTACCCGTTCCTTCAGGCCGACCGTACCTACCTAGCCCAGGGATGCGGTACCTCCCTAAGCCCCCCAGCGGAGTTCCGAAGGGCTCAGCCGGTGAACTTAGGCTCGCGCTTTTCTTGGAAAGCCCGGAAACCCTCGGCATAGTCGTCGGTCTTGCAGAGCCTCGCCTGTTCGGAGTTCTCCTCCGTCATCGCATCCCACAGCCCCAGGCGCTGGTCGCGGATGTGCGCCACCAGCTCCTTGCTGGCGGTGAAGGCACCCGTGGCACCCCGGGCCACCCGGCCCACAATCGCGCGCGTTGAATCCAGCAGCTCGTCAGCCGGCATGGCCCGACTGAACAGTCCCCGCGCCACAGCCTCAGTGCCGCTCATCAGCTCCGCCGTGTAGATCAGGTCCAGGGTCCGGTGCATCCCCAGCCGCTCCGTGAAGTACCAGTGCCCGCCCGAATCGAGTGTGGCCCCGAGCTTGGCAAACGGCGAGCCGAACTTCGCGTTCTCCGCCACGTACACCACGTCCGTGGCCAGCAGCAGCCCCAGCCCCACTCCAAGGCAGGCACCGTGGGCGGCCGCGAACGTCGGAGCCGGGAACGCGCTCATCTTCTTCAGCAGCGGCTCCACCAGCCCGCCCAGGTAGGCGGCGGCGTCGTCGTTCTCCGGCGTGACGTTCTGGATGTCCCGGCCCGCGCAGAAGGCGCGGCCCTCTCCCCTGAGCAGCAGCGCCCGCACCTCACCGCGCGAGGCGGCGGCAGCAGCGTCGTCGTACGCCTGGGACAAGTCCTCCAGCGCCTGCTCATCCAGCGAGTTCAGCTTGTACGGGGCGTCCAGCACGACCTCGGCAACGCCGTTGTTGATGGAGAGGGAAATCATTCGGGCTCCTTCGGTGAAATCAAGACTTAGACGTCGAAGTCGACGGTGACTTCCTTGCTGGTGGGGTGGCTCTGGCAGGTCAGCACGTACCCCTTGTCCAGCTCATCCTGCTCCAGCGCATAGTTCTCGTCCATGGTCACGCTGCCGGTGACCACCTTGGCCCGGCACGTGCCGCACACTCCCCCGGCGCACGCAAACGGCACATCCGGGCGGACCCGCAGCGCGGCGTTGAGGATGGACTCGCGGGCATGGGTGGGGCTGGCCACCTCGCCCTGCAGGCCGTCCAGCTTGAACGTGATCTTGTACGTCTCCTTGGACTCGTCCACCACCACGGGCCGGCCCGCGTGCCCCTCCGGCTTGTCCGGCTTGCCGGACGTGAACAGCTCGAACCGGATGTTCTCCGGCTTCACGCCGCGCTCGGCAAGGGTGTCCCGGCACAGCTGCACCAGCTCGAACGGCCCGCACAGGAACCACTCGTCCACATCGTCCGCGTGGATGGCCGTGCCCAGCAGCTGCTGGAGCTTCTCGGCGTCGATCCTTCCACTGAGCAGCGGCGCGATCCGCTGCTCGCGGGACAGCACATGGTGGATGGCCAGCCGCTGCGGGTACTTGTCCTTCAGGTCCGCGAGCTCCTCCAGGAACATCACGTCCATGGCGGCCTTGTTGGCGTAGATCAGGTCGAACCGCGACTCCGGGTTGGCCGCCAGCAGTGTCCGCGCGATCGCGATCACGGGGGTGATGCCGCTGCCGGCGGCGATGGCCACAAAGCTCGCTTCCCCGTGGGCGGCGACGTCCCCCGCCAGCTCTTCCGGGTTGTTCATGGAGTTCATCCGGTTCTGCTCCACCGCGGTGCCGTCCCGGCCGTGCCTGGACACAAACGCGCCCATGGGGCTCATCACGTCCAGGGTGTCCCCGGCCTTCAACTCGGCGTTGGCCCAGGTGGAGAACAGCCCGCCCAGGTCCTTCTTCACCGCCACCCTGATCTCGCTGCTGCCATCCGCGAAGCTGCGCGGCTCAGCGCAGATGGAGTAGCTGCGGCGCACCTCGTGCAGCTCCCCGGTCTCGTCCGGGAGCTTGGTGCGCAGGGCCACGTACTGGCCTGGCAGGTAGTCGAACTGGCCGGCGAGCTCGGTGGGGACGTGGAAGCCCACCTCGATGGCGTCCTCGGTGAGGCGGCGCACCTCCTTCACGGCGAGGGTGTGGAAGGACGGACGACGGCGGCCGGTGGCCTGCGCCGTTTCGGCGGCGGTCTGGCGGACAACAGGCATGGGGCTTCCTTACAGCACTTTGAAGTAGTCGAACGGTTCCTTGCAGTCCTGGCACACGTACAGCGCCTTGCAGGAGGTGGAGCCGAAGCGGGTGAGCTCCTTGGTGTTCAGGCTGGCACACTGCGGGCACTTGACGGCCATGCTCAGCCTGATGGGGCCGGCGTGCCGTGCCGCATTGGCCATGCCCGACGGCGGGGCGATGCCGTACTCCTGCAGCTTCGCCTTTCCGGCGTCCGTCATCCAGTCGGTGGTCCAGGCCGGGGCGAGGACCAGGTCCACCTCGACGTCTGCGTAGCCCTCTTTTGCGAACGCTGCCTTGAGGTCGTCGCGGATGGCGTCCATGGCCGGGCAGCCCGAGTAGGTGGGGGTGATGGTGACGATCACTTGCTCGTTGCTTGTCACCTGCACGTTCCTCAGGATGCCGAGGTCCTCGATCGTGAGCACGGGGATCTCGGGGTCACACACGGTGGCGGCGATGTCCCAGGCCTTCTGCTCCGGCGTCGTCCTCTTCGTTTCGAAGTCGCTCACGTAGATGGCCATGGCAGTCACCAGCTCGCTCCGGGATGCTCGCGGGCCAGCACCTGCATCTCGGCGAGGAGGTAGCCCAAGTGCTCCGAGTGCCTGCCGTGCCTGCCGCCGCCGGGGGCCGCCGGTACGTCCGGCACCTCCAGCTCGGCTTCTGTAAGGACCTCACCGGTGAGCCGGTCAAAGTCCTCGCGCAGGCTGGAAGGCGCGACGGCGGCACCCGCCTCGGCGAGCCTTTGCGTCGGCTCATCGTCCTGGAACAGTTCGTTGACGTACGGCCACATCAGGCGCAGGCCGTGAATCATCCTGCGGCGCGACTCCTCGGTTCCGCCGGCCAGGCGGAGGATCCACTGGGCGCTGTGGTCCCGGTGGTAGTCCACTTCCTTCACGGCTTTGGCGGCGATGGCGGCCAAGGTGGCGTCGGTTGAGTCGGTGAGTCGGCGGTAGAGCTCGAACTGGTAGTAGCTCACGATGAACTGGCGAGCGATGGTTACCGCGAAGTCACCGTTGGGCTGCTCGAACAGCTGGACACTGCGGAACTCGTGCTCGCGGCGGAAGTACGCGAGGTCATCCTCTGTTTTGTCCCAGGCTCCTCCGGCGTAGCTGAGGAAACTTCTTGCATGGCCGAGCTGGTCAAGGGCGATGTTCCCCAGGGCAACGTCCTCCTCCAGCTCCGGCGCGCGGGAAATCCAGTGGCCCAGGCGCTGGGCGAGGATCAGGGCGTCGTCGCCGAGCCTCAGGGCGTACTCTGCAATGTCTTCTGTTGGTTTGGCGACGCCGGTGCGGACCTCGAGTGCGATGTCCTCCGGGCGCAGGGCGTTGCCGGGCGTGATCCGGGTGGCGCTCGCGTTGGAGTCGCCGCCAGCTGTTGGAGCTGCCACGCCGGTGGAGATGTCGCCGTGGCCGTGCGTCTCTGTTGCTTGCGTGTTCGTTCCGGGGGTGCTCACAGGTGCTTGACCCCTTCGCTCTTGGTGTAATACGTGGCGTGCCGGTAGTCCTTGCCCTGCGGCGACTCGAAGAACGAGCCCTTGGAGTCGGGATCGCTGGCGGCGATGGCATCGGCCGGGACAACCCAGATGGACACGCCTTCGTTGCGGCGGGTGTAGAGGTCGCGGGCGTTGCGCAGGGCCATGGCGGCATCCGGCGCGTGCAGCGAGCCGGCGTGGACATGGCTCAGTCCGCGGCTGGACCGAACAAATACTTCCCAAAGGCCCCAGGCGTTTCGGCCCGTGGTTTCGGCAGCATGTTCCAGTTCGGTGGCCGATACCGGTACCGGTGCTGTAGGGGCCGGAGCCGCTGCCGCGGTGTCGACCGTGGTGTCCGGGCCGGCGGGAACCTTCGCCGCGTTGGTGTTGATGTCTGCGGCCGAACTGGCGGGGACTTCCGGGTTGCCATGGGGGCTCATGCTGCGTATTCCTTCGTCTTCATCGACTCTCTAACCTGCTGCTTTACTGCGTAAGCGGCAGCTGCCTCGCGGACCCAAGCGCCGTCGTCGTGCGCTTCCCTCCGGCGCTCAAGGCGCTGGGAGTTGCAGGGACCGCGGCCGGCGAGGACTTCCTGGAACTCGTGCCAGTCCAGCGGGCCGTGCTCCCACTTTTTGGTGTCCTCGTTGAAGCGGATCTGGTCATCCGGGAGGGTGAGGCCCAGGACCCGGACCTGCTCCACCATCATGCCCACGAAGCGGCTGCGGAGTTCGTCGTTGCTGAAGCGCTTGATGTTCCAGGCCATGGACTGCTTTGAGTTGGGCGAATCGTCGTCCGGCGGGCCAAACATCATCAGGGACGGGGCGTACCAGCGGTTCACGGCGTCCTGGGCCATCTGCTTTTGAGCGGGGGTGCCGTTGGAGAGTTCGAGGAGGATCTCGAAGCCCTGGCGCTGATGGAACGACTCTTCCTTGCAGATGCGGACCATGGCGCGGCCGTAGGGGCCGTAGGAGGCACGGCACAGCGGGACCTGGTTGCAGATGGCCGCGCCGTCCACCAGCCAGCCGATGGCACCCATGTCCGCCCAGGTGAGCGCCGGGTAGTTGAAGATGCTCGAGTACCTTGCTTTGCCAGCGATGAGGTCTTCCATCATCTTGTCGCGGCTCTGGCCCAGGGTTTCCGCGGCGCTGTACAGGTAGAGACCGTGGCCGGCCTCGTCCTGGACCTTGGCCATGAGGATGGCCTTGCGCTTCAGGCTGGGAGCGCGGGAGATCCAGTTGGCCTCCGGCTGCATGCCGATGATTTCGGAGTGGGCATGCTGGGAGATCTGGCGCAGCAGCGTCTTGCGGTAGGGCGCCGGCATCCAGTCTTTGGGCTCAATGCGTGAGTCCTCGGCCATGACGCGGTCGAAGCTGGCCTGACCGTCCGCTTCCTGGGCTTCCTGGGCTGCGAGCCGGGTTTGCTCCTGCGGATCCTGCTCACGCGGGGTTGGCTCAGCCGGCACTGACTGCAAGTTCTGCGCTGCCATGGTTGCTCCTATGCAAAGACCTTCGGGACGTGCGGAATTATTTACCGACCGTTCGTTCAGGATATGCGGAAGCGTTCGGGACCGTCAAGCGCCCACCCCCTCCCCTGCGACGCCCCATCCCTTCCGGCAGCCTTTTCCGCAACGCCCCATCACCTCCCGCACGAGGTGAGCGCCGCCGTCGTACTTTCTTATTGACGCGCGAATTCCATTTCGACGCGCACCTACCCCTCCGCAGCCCATATTCCAGGTGCGCCAGGGAATCTGCGGGTCGGAACGGAACACACGCGTCACCAGCACTTCTCCACATAGCGGTACACGCCCCTCCCGTCGGTGATCCGAGGCTGCCAGATTCAATACATGCCAGACCTTCCGCCGCTCCTCTTGTCCCGCGACCGCAACCTGCACGGGCTGACCCCAAATGAGCTCGCCAAGCGGGTGACGGCCGGCGCCCTGGTCCGCATCCGGCACGGCGTCTACACAGACGGGGTGGCCTGGCGGGCACTGAATCCCTGGGAGCAGTACCGGCTCCGCGTCCAGGCAGCCGCGGAAACGTTCGAGAAGCCCACGGTCTTCGCGCGGCGCTCGGCCGCAAGCGTGTGGGGTATACCAACGATTGGACTGCACCATCCGGTGGAGGCGCTCACATTGAAGAACGACGGCGGCCGGTCACGTGCCGGAGTCAGCCGCCACTTCGCCGCGCCAGCGGGTCTTAGCTTGGTCCGGCGGGAGGGCATCCTCGTCACCGACCGCATCCGAACTGTCCTGGACCTTGCGGCTTTCATTCCCTTCACCCAAGCTGTAGCACCGCTGGACCACGTGCTTCGGCCGGACAGGGCCCGGCGGCTGCCTGCCGTCACCAAGGCTGAACTGGAGGCCGGCATCGGTTCAATCTATGGCGCTGCTGCCGGGCGGAGGATCCGGGCGGCCATAGCGTTTGCGGATCCCGCCTCCGGCTCGGCCGGGGAGTCCTTGAGCCGGGCCCTGATTCATCTGGCCGGCTTCGAAGCCCCGGTCCTCCAACACCAGATTTCCGACGCCGCCGGCTTGGTGGGCTACATGGACTTCTATTGGAAGCGGTCCAAAGTTGTTGGTGAATTTGATGGCGAGGAGAAGTACGTCAAGCCCGAGTACCTGAAGGGCAGGACCGCGTCGCAAGCCGTCGTGATGGAAAAGAAGCGCGAAAACCGAATCCGCGCCATGGGAATCAATGTGGTGCGGTGGGATTGGGCGGACCTCATGGAGGCCGGGACGCTGGAACGCATGTTGGCTGCGGCGGGTGTGCCCCGCCGTCGTACGCGTTCTGCGGTCACCGACGCGCAAACTCCGCCCTGACACGCATATTCCCTGACGCACCCGGCATGTGGGCGTCGGAGCGGAATGTGCGCAGCGCAGGTTCCTGAAGTTCAGTGGGCGCGAGGGCCCAATCAACGGGACCTCGGCGCTACTCCAGCGCGGCATCGCAAGGCGGGCCCTTGCAAGGAGGGATTAGCTTAGAACAGGCCGGACACAACGGCGTGGGTGAGTTGATGGATGACCGCAGCGCGTGCGGGTATGTCGGCCATACCCGTGCCCAGGGTGTACACCACAAAAACGTACGCGTGGCCGTTCCGGACCAGGATGCTCGCGTCGTGCAGGTTCCCGTTCAGCAGCCCGTACTTATGGAACACAGTGATGCCCGGCGGGACAGCGGCGGGAATCAGCGTTTCGTAGTTGGTGTGCTGCATGTAGGAGAGCAACTGGGCGGTGTGTTCCCCGCTGATCAGCTCTCCGTTGTAGAGGAGGCCCAGTGTCCTGGCCGTTTCTGCCGGGGAAAGGGTGTTGAAGGTCCTGTCGTAGGCGATCCCGATTGATGCTGCGTAATCATGGATCCGCTGGTATCCAATGGCTCCAATGATCAGCGCCCAGGACTCGTTGTTGCTTTGCTGGATCATTAGCTGGATCTGGAACGCGGCGGTCCCGCCGCCGAGTGGGGCTGCCAGGGATAGCTGGCCGGTTTCGGCAAAGTGGTAGTACGCGGCCGCAGCCAGTACCTTCCCCGTGCTGGCTGCCACGAATTTTTCCCGGACCCCATACTGGTAAACGGCGCCGTCTGCGGTATCGATCAGGGCCACCCCCAGCTGATACGCGCTGTTGGCCCCGATAATGCCGTTGATCTCGCCCTCGAGTTTGGCGGCATCTGTTTGGAGGCCCGGCACGGCGGAAACCGCTGGCGCAGGAACCGTTGGCGCGGGCGGCGAAACTGGCACGGCTGCCTTTGCCGTCGCCACCGGGGCCCGCGATGGACGTGTTTCATTCCGGGCGGCCGGCGACGGAAGTGTTTTATTCTGGGCAGCCGGCGTAGCCGGGGCGGCCAGAGCGGTGGGGAATTGCGGGGGCGATGGTGCGAAAGTGGTTGTTCCCAGGACCGCGACGGCCAGCGCGGCAAGGAAGCGCGCCCGCCGGGAGGTGTGCCAGCCCAGCCTGAGGTGCCGGATCGCTGCGGGGTCCGCACCGCGGAAAAGGTTCATCTCGGCGTCACCGGGTCACGCGGCGGTGGCGCCCCACCTCGCCACCAGGGACGAGTTCACGATCATGTTGCCCACGTGGGCGTGCCTCAGGGTGTCCAGCACGATTCCGAGGGAGCCGTCCTTGGGGAGGAAACCGCAAATCCCGATGCGGGCGGCCTCACATAGCGCCTCCTGCGACGGATTCCCGGTCAGCATAACAATCCGGGTTTCCGGCGCTTCGGAGAGGATGCGCTCGGCAGCGTCGAGTCCGGAGCCGTCCGGAAGATAGAGGTCCAAAATCACGACGTCGGGCCGCAGCTCGCGGAACGTGGTCACGGCGGATGCCACAGACTTTGCCACTCCTACGCTGTGCAGGTCCGGCTCGCGGTCCAGTGCCCCGGCCAGCAGGTCGGAAAACGTTGTGTGGTCATCAACGATCAGGATTTGCAGGCGATCCGTGTCCTGCTTGCTGGCTGCGTTGGCAGTGCTTCCCGTGACCACGGAAAGGTTGTTACGGACGGCTGCGGGTGCAGCTGTGGCCGCTGTGCTCATCAGGAGCCTGGCCTGCGCCTTTTTCAAGGCCGGACCCGGGGTGCAGCCCAATTCCTCATCGAGGATCCTGCGGCAGCGGTCGAACGCCCGCAGGGCTTCCGTGTTCTCGCCGTTCCGCTCAAGCCCAACGATCAGGGCCGTCCATGCGCGTTCGTTGAGCGGATCTTCCTTTACCGCTGCACCGCCCAGGGCAATCGCCATGCCCGTTTCACCCACGGCGAGCGCGGCTTCAGCAGCCGCGACGCGGGCGAGGGCCAGCCGCGCTGCATGGGTAGCCCGCTCCTCCTCTGCCCAAGCCGGCAACAGCTCGTCACCCAGCAGCGGTCCGGAAGCCAGGTCAAGTGCCTCGGTCAGCAGGGTCAACGCCTCGCGGGGCCCGGCCTGGCCTGCCAGCCTGGTAAGCGTATCGAACCGGTCCAGATCCAGGTCCACCAGCGAGCGGTCTATCGCGTAACCGCCGGTGACCGTCCGCAAGGGACCTGTCCGCCCGGCACCTGGCTGAAGCCTGCGCCGCAGGACACTGACATAGCTTTCAAGGGTAGGCAGTGCAACCACCGGGGGATTGCCATGCCACAGCAAATCCATAAGCCGGGTCTTCGATACTGGTGCACCGAAATTCATCAGCAGAATTTCGAGTACCTGGCGGGGCTTGGGCCCGCCAAGGTCGCCTGCGCTCAGCTCGATGTCACCGCGGCGAATGGTCAACGGGCCGAAAACCGAGATCTGGAGCGCCGGCGCCTGCGGCGGTGCGTCAACAGCGAGGCCTGCACGGACAGTGTCGTTAGCCAGTTCCAAAGTAATCACGAAAGCTTCCCCCAAGTAGTTCGTTCCTGCGATAGATCCCATTGAAGCGACGGGGAATCAGGCGAACCACAGTGGTGGGTACTCGCTTCTTCACTGGCCAGTTTCCGCCGAGTACTTGGTTTCTTAGCCGGTACGCGGATTGTCATTCGACACAGGGCCGGCAGCCCTGCGGGGGAAAAGCAGGTGGCCGGGCGCGTTTTCGCTGGTGAAACGGCCGCAGATCGAGAATAGGATTCAGACGTTGGGAAAACCCAGGTAGCACGCTTGCAGCGCGTGGACCACGCCTTGTACCGGCTGCGCAGGCCCGAGTGAAAGAATGCTCGCATCCGGCCCATTCTTGTGGATATCACCGGCATGACCGGATTGAGGAGACGCCATGGAAGATGAAGGGCATGAAGGAGTCACCGGAACCGTCGAGCTTTCCGGGGAGATCCTGTGCTTGAAGTGGACGCCGGGTGCCGTAGTCAGGGAAAGCGACGCTATAGCACTGATGCAACGCGCGGCTGCCCTCAGTGCAGGGCGGACCCTCCCCCTGCTGGTCGAACTAACCGGCATGAAGTGGATTGACCGGCGCGCCCAGGAAACCTTCGCTTCCCGCTGGCCGCTGGCCCGGGCGGCGATTGTGGGCGCCTCTCCCGTAGACGAAGCCATAGCCAGCTTCTACATCGCACGTCACAATCCTCACCACCCGACGCGGTTTTTTACTTCCAAGGACGAGGCGATGGCCTGGCTGATCGACGATCCTGCGCTCCCCTAGCAGCACGCTTTTCGCTCAGCCGGACCGATCCAGGGCAGGAAACAGCACCTTCTTTTCTGCAACGTACCGGCCTAGGATGAACATCTCCGCGGCCTCTCCTCCCGGGCAAGAGTGCAGAAATGAGAGCCGAAAGCAGAAAGGAAACTGGCACGATGGCCGATACCCCGAACCCCATCCAGATTCAAAAGTTCCTCGGCGGGGTGGACTATCCCGCAAGCCGTGAAGCCTTGTTGTCCAACGCAAAGGACTCCGGTGCTGACAGCAACGTCATCCAGGCCCTTGAAGCCATTCCGGACCAGGAGTATGACAGCCCAACCGCCGTCAGCTCAGCGGTTTCCGACAGTAACTCCTAGCAGGTCTGACCCGAAACAGGTACCCGCAATGGGACTACTCATCACACTGCTTGTCATTTGGCTTGTTCTATCGATCCTGGGCTTCATCATCGAGGGCCTGCTGTGGCTGGCCTTCATCGGCCTGGTGCTGTTCGCCGCAACCGTGGCATGGGGTTGGGTAAAGCAATGAGCCCGTACCTGACCGGTTGACCCGGGATGGCTAGAGTGGTGCTGACGGAAGGCAGCAACCATGACCGAAGAGACGGAGACCGGCCTGGCCGGAACCATCCTGCGTGAGCGCTACAGGGTCGGCGAGGTGCTCGGCCACGGCGGCATGGGAAGCGTCTACCGCGGAACGGACCTGGTCCTGGACCGGGAGGTGGCGCTGAAGATCTTCCGCGACGACATCACCGGCGCCGACGAACTGGCCAGGCAGCAGGCAGAGGCCCGCATGCTGGCGCAGCTGAACCACCACGGCCTGGTCACGCTCTTCGACACCGGAACACTGCTGCGCGGCCAGCGGGAAGTGCCTTTCCTGGTGATGGAGCTTGTTGCGGGAACCGATCTTCGCCGGCATCTTACAGCCGGACCGCTGACCGGTGCTGAAGGGGCACGGCTGGGAGCCGAACTGGCGGAGGCGCTGCAGTACATCCATCACCGCGGCGTGGTGCACCGCGACGTGAAGCCGGCCAACATTCTCCTCACCCGCTACGCGGCTGATTCACCTCTGCGGCCCAAGCTTGCTGACTTCGGCATCGCGCGAATGCTCGACGGCGCACGGGTCACCGCAACCAACATGGTCCCCGGGACAGCGGCCTACTTGAGCCCGGAACAGGCCAGCGGAGACAAGGTAGGGCCACCGTCGGACATTTACTCCCTGGGCCTGGTGCTGCTCGAGGCCCTCACCGGGACGGTGGCATTCCCAGGGCCCGCGCTGGAGGCCGCCGTCGCACGGCTCTCCCGCGGTCCCCACCTTCCTGACACGTTGGGTCCGCAGTGGCAGTCGCTGCTTGCCGCCATGACAGCCCGGAACCCGCAGGACCGGCCCGACGCGGCGGGCGTCGCAGCCACGTTGGGCACCGCCGTCGGCTGGTCCCTGCTTGCGGACGAAACGCCGGAGACGGAGACTGCGCCGGTGGCATCCCACCCTGCCACCCGGATTCTGGACGCGGGTTCCGTCGAGGTACCCCGCTCCGGCGGCCCGGCGCAGCAGGGCGCCCGGCTCCCTGCGCTGCCGGAGGGTCAGGCAACCAACGCCACGTCCTGGCAGCCCGCGCCGCAGATGCCGTCACGCTCGCCGGCCTCCATACAGCCGGCGCCGGCACGGCAGCGTCCGTGGGAGAAACTGGGCCGGCTCGGGAACCGCCGGCTGCGGATCATGGCCGGGGTGGCCGCCGTCGTGATTATCCTCCTGGCCGTGCTGCTGACCACGGTGCAGCGGCCGGCACCCGCCCCGGTGGTAACGCCCGGGCCGGCCATCCCCGGGCAGCTGGGCGAACACTTCAAGGAACTGGAAGAAAGCGTCACGCCATGAACCGCACTCCCTTGCAAAGACTGCTGACCGGTGCGGTGGCCGCCGGCCTTGGCATTTCGCTTCTGACGTCCTGCTCCGGCCAGCCCGACCTGGACGGCGGCGTGGCCGCACAACTGCAAACCCGGGTGGCGGAGGCAAAACAGCTGGCCGCGCAGCAGGACTTTGCCGGGGCGCAGGCCGAGCTTGACCAGCTAAGCCAGGAGGTGGCAACGGCTGCCGGGCAGGGCCGGATGTCGCAGCAGCGCCAAAGCAGGATCGAGGCCGCCATCGGCACCATCAGGAGTGAACTGGAAGCAACCCTGGCCCCGGCACCCCCAGCCCCAGCCCCGGCCCCCGCCCCGGCCCCGGCGACTGATCCGCAGGTGGCCGAAGACCAGAGGGAGCAGGCGGAAGACGCGGCAAAGGACGCCGAGGAACAGCGCGAGGACGCCCAGAAGGAAGCGGAAAAGCAGCGCGAAGAGGCGCAGAAAGAGGCTGAAAAGAAGCGGAACAAGAGTGGTTGAGCGGCGCCAAATGGAGACCATGCTCATCAACGGTGGCAAGGGCACATTGGAGCTCCGCCCGGATGGCATCCTCCATCTGCGCTGGAGACCCAAGGCCAGCCTGGGCGAAGCGGACATCAGGGCCGCCGTCGCGAAGGTCAACGACGCCTGCCGCAGCAAAGCCAGGCCCCTCCTGGTGGAGATGAGCAACCTGGATACCGTCAGCCACGAGGCGCGATCCGTCTTCTCGGAACCCAGTGGGGCTTCGCGGATCGCCCTGCTCGGGTCCAATGCCGTGGACCGCGTCATTGCCACCTTCCGCGGCCCGCACAGCCATCCGTGCCCCACCCGCTTCTTCACAAGCAAAACCGAGGCCGTGGACTGGCTTCTGGAAGGCCCCACTCCCCTGCCCTGAACCCGGTGGGGGCCGCGAAAGTCATCTTCCGTACACCCTGCAGACAGCGCCAAACCCGTCAACGGAGTGCCCGCCCGCATATACTCAAAATATGCCGATCACACGCCTCGACCGAGGCTTCCACGCCCAGCCGTCCGCCCTGGAGCAGTACGGGAGCGACCTGTGAGCGGCGGTCTCGTCGCCCTGCTGGACGACGTCGCAGCCCTCGCCCGGATAGCTGCCGCCTCGGTGGACGACGTTGCTGCCGGAGCCGCCAAGGCGGGAGCCAAGGCGGCCGGCGTGGTGATCGACGACGCTGCCGTGACCCCGCAGTACGTATCGGGCGCGGACCCGTCGCGCGAACTGCCGATGATCAAGAAGATCTTCTGGGGCTCGCTCCGGAACAAACTGTTGATCATCCTGCCGGCGCTATTGCTCGTCAGCGCCTTTATCCCCTGGGCCATCCCGTTCATCCTCATGCTGGGCGGCACCTACCTCTGCTACGAGGGCGCGGAGAAGGTCTGGCACAAGCTCCGCGGCCACCACACCGCTGAAGAAGATTCCCCGGCGGTGGAGCGGGGTCCGGCGGCGGAGTCCAAGGTCATCAAGGGCGCCATCACCACCGATTTCATCCTGTCCTGCGAAATCATGGTCATCTCGATGAACGAGGTGGCCGCCGAGTCCCTGTGGGCCCGGGCGCTCATCCTGGTCGTCGTGGCCCTCGTGATCACGGTGCTCGTGTACGGTGCCGTCGGACTCATCGTCAAGATGGACGACATCGGCCTGCACCTGGCCGCTAAAGATTCCGCGGGCGCCAAGCGCTTCGGCGAACTGCTGGTCAAGGGGATGCCCGCCGTGCTGGCCGCCATAACCTTCATCGGGACCATCGCCATGCTGTGGGTTGGCGGGCACATCATGCTGCAGGGAACACACGACCTCGGCTGGCACGCGCCGTATGACTTCGTCCATGTCCTCGAGCACCCCTTCGCCGGGATCGCGGTAGTGGGTGGCTTCCTGGCCTGGCTTGTGAACACCCTGTGCTCGGCTGTCATCGGGCTCGCCTGGGGCCTCGTCGTCATGGCCGTTGTGCACCCGCTGCTGAAAGCGCTGCCGTTCGGCAAAAAGAAGGGCGGGCACAAAGAGGGTGACGTCCGCGCCGCAGCCGCCGGCGATCGGCCATCCTCAAAAGGCTGAGTCCCGGCTGTCAGCGTTTGTGCCGTTCACGGCGCAGACTGGACCGGATGCCGAGCGCGGCCGCGGCGGCCACAAGCACCGCCCCGATGCCCTGCAACCCCGGGGAATCGTCGGCACCGCCGAGCACGAAGATGGCTACTCCCAGCGTCACGACGAGGAGTGAAACCAGCCACTTCACGGCTTGCCCGTCAAGTCGCCGGCATCGCCGTCGTCCACCCATTCGAGTAGATCCCCGGCCTGGCATTCCAAGACCCGGCACATGGCATCCAGGGTGCTGAAGCGGACGGCTTTGGCCCGGCCGTTCTTCAGCACCGCCACGTTGGCCGGGGTAATCCCCACCCGCTCGGCGAATTCTCCAACACTCATCTTGCGCTTGGCCAGCTGTACGTCGATGCGCACCACGATCGCCATCAAATCACCCCTTCCATGTCGGTCCTCAGCGACGTCGCCTGCCGCAGCAGATCCCGCATCACCACGATCAGCAGAACCAGCACCGCACCGATCAGCGTGATGCCGATCAGTACCGCAGGAGTACCGGGGTCGCGCAACTCGGGGGTGAAGTAGATGTACGCGACAAGGGAACCGGCCATGACCGCCAGCAGCAGCCACGCGACGACGAATGCCCACACGATCGCGTCCACCCACCGCAGCGAGTCCACGGTGAAGATCCGGTCACGCTGGACCAGGGTCAACAGCCGCCAAATGCACACGATCACCACCTGCAGGCACAGGGCTTCGAATTCCCAGAACAGCAACATCGGCCATCGCCAAGGGTCCATCCGTGGCCCCTCCTCTGTTGTGAAGAGAAACTCACCCGGGAACGACATGACCTGGGCGACCAGCAGCCCAAGGAACACCATTACCAGCAGGACCCTAAGCGGGAGTACCAATCGACTAACAATAGACATAGACCCATATTCTTGGTGTTTCTATCGAAAGTCAATATGCGCCACATCGCGCTGAGTCACACAGCGTGCAGCACTTTGAACAGCGAAACCTCGTCCTCCGCCCGGGAAGATCAGCGTCGGGGTCTGCTTACCGGCCCCCTGGGTCATCTATGAAGACCTGAACCGCCACGACATGGGCCTCGGTCAGACCCTCCTTAGGGTCCGGCTTTTCCAGCAGGACGGGTTGGTTGTGGTGGTGGGCCCACTCGTGCACGTCGGGCCCGAGTGCATCATCGACCCACACCACGGAGTCCCAGTCTGCTTCGCCCGCGTCCTCCATCGAGCCCAGCCACCTGGTTACCGACCCCAGCTTGGGCGTGGGATCATCGCCGTCGTCGGGCTGCGGAGTTATCGTCACGCGAAGTGGTTCCACGTCGAGTTCCAGCTGCGCTTCAAGACGGTCTATAAAGTCCGGAGGCGACGTTGAGACCCAGGCGATCCTCCCTTTGGTTGCGAGCCGCCGCACCAGGGCAACCTTGGCATCTGAAAGCTGAGGGTCCGGAGCATCGGGGCTGGTGCCTGGTTGGAGCTTCGGGTTCAGTACGCCGTTGACGTCGAGAAGGATAATCGGCTTCATGGACGCGACCATAGCCTGTTCATCGGCAGGGCGGTAGGGGTCCGGTTGAACAGGGCGCCGCGCGAGAGTAGGCACGGTCCCGCACCCCGTTCACCCGATAGTTCCTGAGAGTGTGGCCCAGGCCTGACCCGCGACCCCCCAGGCAGCCGGACAAGGTTCCTCTGGACAACGCGCCGGCGGAGGCTCACCCTTAGAGTAACCGCACCGACTGCGCATCGCGCCGACCTCGGGCGGTCGCGTGCCGCCGGTGTCGGGCACCTATGAGATGTCGGCTCCGTCGGGTTCGCTTGAACATGGCTCCGTGATGACTGGAGGACCGACGACATGACGAACAGCAACGCTTACGATCATCACAGGCCACCATCGCGGACTTCGAGGAACGGTGCGCGCAGACGGTGGGCGCTCTGCTTGATCCCGGTACTGACCGCCGCACTCGTTGTACCGGGAGTGTCGAGCGCCGGCGCCTCGAACGCTCGGAACGCGGCGCCGTCGAACACGGACGTCCTCATCGAGTGGAGCACCATCGCCCAAGGCCACGTGATCCCACTGCGTCCCACAGCTCACGGCCAGCTCCGCGGCATGGCGATGGTTCAAGGCGCGGTGTACGACGCAGTGAACGCCATCGACCGCGGGTACCAGCCGTATCTGCTCGACGGCGACTCGGTCGGCGTCGGGCCGGAGGCATCGTTCGATGCGGCGATCTCGACCGCGGCACACCACGTGCTCGTCACTCTGGTCCCGTCGGACCAAGTAGCTGGCCTCGACGCTGCGTACAAAGCAACGCTCGCGGGCGTCACCGACGGCCCAAACAAGGACGAAGGCGTCGCCGCCGGTGAGGCCGCCGCGGCGGCGATGATCCTCGCGCGCACCGGTGACGGGTTCATGGCCCCGTTCGAGTTCGACATCGGACCCGACCCCGGCGATTGGCGGCCCGTCGCGCCCGATGCGCTCGACCCGGACGCCTGGGTGGCCAATCTCCAACCGTTCATCATCGAGAGTCCCGACCAATTCCGCTCGGAGGGTCCCAACCCGCTGAGGAGCGCCGAGTACACAGCGGACTTCAACGAGGTCAAGGAGATCGGTGCGCTCGCGAGTACCACTCGAACCGACGACCAGACCACTGCGGCCATCTTCTGGCAAGCCACACCGGTGGCACTCTGGAACGGCGTGTTCCGCAGCCTCGCCGTGGAGCACGGACTCGACCTGGCCGACGCGGCCCGGCTCTTCGCGATGACGAACCTCACCGCCGCTGATGGTGCGGTCGCGTGCTGGAACGACAAGTACTACTGGAACTTCTGGCGTCCGATGGCGGCGATTCGCGAAGCTGACACCGACGACAATCCGGAGACGGAGGCCGATCGGACTTGGAAATCGCTCTTCGATCCATCGACAGCGACCGTCCCGCCGCTCGGCACACCGCCGTTCCCGGACCACCCGGCGGGTCACGGGTGCGTCAGCGGTGCCACTCTCTATGCGGCGCAGGAGTTCTTCGGCACGGACGAGGTCGCCTTCGACGTGAACTCCGGTCGCTTCCCGGGCGAGCCACGGCACTTCGACGGATTCTCAGCGGCGATACAGGAGATCGTTGATGCTCGTGTCTGGGGCGGCATCCACTTCCGCACCGCCGCCGTACAGGGCGCCGAGATCGGCAACGGGGTGGCGCTGTGGCTCAGCGGTCACTACTTCCAGCCGGCGCCATGTCAGTCGTAGGGTCCTGCGACTGACCCGATCATGTCCCCCACTGATTTGGTTCATTTGCGGTAGGGATCGGTCGGGGAAATCTGAATCTGACGTCGGTAACTGAACCTCAAGGACCGATCAAAACTAGGACACTTTGCTGCAAAGACGAGCAGGACACAACATTTGGTGAGGTAGATTTCCTTCAGGCGTTGCACCGTCCCCCCAAGGGTGTCAGCGCCAGGAGCCTCCGCGTTGTGAAACCGCGCGGAGGCTCCGCTCAGCCTGTTACCCGGCACCGGAGCAGAGTGGCGCGCCACCGGGGGAAGAATAGAGCCATGGCACGAGGTAATCTGCGCATCCTGTTGGGGGCTGCGCCCGGGGCGGGCAAGACGTTTGCGATGCTCGAAGAAGGCAGACGGCTGGCCGGTGAGGGCCTCGACGTCGTAGTCGGCGCGGTCTCCCTGCGCGGGCGGGCCGATACTGCGGAGCTGCTGGACAGCCTGGAACTGTGCCCGAAGCGTCGTCCGGACGGCCCCAACGAGCAGGCCGACGTGGATGTGCCAGCACTGATCGCCCGGCACCCCGGCCTCGTTCTGGTTGATGACTACGCTGCCGTGGGCGAGCGTGGCGGCCGGTGGAAGCAAATCGAGGAGCTGCTGCAGGCAGGCATGGACGTCATCTCCACCCTGGACATCCGGAACGTGGAGTCACTGTCGGACGCCGTTCGGCGGGTCACCGGCGTCGAGGAAGCAAATACTGTCCCGGACTCTGTTGTTCGGCGCGCGGACCAGATCGAGTTGATTGACGCCTCCCCTGAGTTGCTGCGCCAGCGGCTGGCGGACGGGAAGATCTACGGCACCCGGGAGGAGGCCGACGCCGCCCTGGCCGGTGATTTCCGCACCGGCACGCTTGCCGCCCTGCGGGAGCTTGCATTGTTGTGGCTGGCCGAGCGGGTCGACGCCGGCTTGCTGGACTACCGGGACCCGGCGAGGATCCGGGACGGCTGGCCTGCCAGGGAGAAAATCGTCGTCGGAGTGGACGGCAGGGCGCAGGACCACGCTCTGATCCGCCGTGCTGCCAGAATGCTGACCGCTGCCGCAGGCGGCGAGCTCCATGTGGTCCACGTCCGCGCCAGCACGGACGGACGCGGCCCGGAGTCAGGCAAGGACCTGGAACTGCTCCGCAGGCTCACCGCTGAGCTGGGCGGGGTCTTCCACTCCGTTGGCGGGCAGGACGTGGGTCCCACGCTGGTGGATTTCGCCAGGAGCATCAACGCCACGCAGATCATCATCGGCTCGCCCACCCGCCGGCCGCTGTTCAACCGTCGCCGGACGGTGGCAGCCGCCGTCATGCGGGACGCAGGCAGCATCGACGTCCACCTCATCAACCACTTCTCCGGCTCTCCCGGCCGCCAGGGCAGAACACCGCCCAGGCTTGGCCGCCGTCGGGAGATCCCGGCGTTTGTCCTGGCAGTGGCCCTGCCCCCGTTCCTGCAGTTCCTCCTGGACCTCCTCCCCCACGACCAGCTCTCCACTGACATGCTGGTGCACCTGACGGGAATCGTTGGTGTGGCGCTGCTCGGCGGGCTGTGGCCCGCAGTCGCCGCCGCCGTCGTCGCTGGGTTGATCGTGAATTACTACAGCGTCCGGCCGGTGGGGTCGTTGTCCGTAATCGACCCGGAAAACGTCCTGGCATTGCTGATCTTCGTCCTGGTGGCCGTGGCGGTGTCGCTGGTGGTGGACCGGTCCGCCAAGCTCAGCAAGGAAGCACACATCGCCGGCGCCGAGGCCGCCGTCCTGGGCGAACTGAGCCGGCGGGCCGTGGCCGAAGGAAACAGTATTCCGGCGTTCCTGGACCAGGTGCGGGAGCACTTCCAGGCGACGGGAGCAGGACTGTGGACGAGGTATGAGTCCGGACCCGGCAGGACAGTCAGTTGGGAACTTCAGGAGTTTTCCGGCGAGCGCCGCCCGGTGGGCGTTGCCACCGAGGCAGACACGGTGGAGCAGCTCGACGGGGACCGGATGCTCACGCTGAGCGGGAAGGAACTCTCCCAGGACGAACGGCGGCTGCTGGCGGCCTTCGGTTCGCACCTGCTGGCCATGGTCCAGCGCGAAGAGCTCTCCGCGAGCCAGCGGGAAAACCTGCGCCTGGCCGAAGGCAACACCGTGCGGACCTCTATCCTGCGGGCCGTGTCCCACGACCTGCGCACTCCCCTGGCCGGGATCAAGCTCGCGTCCAGCAGCCTGCGGGACAGGTCCATCGCCTTCGGGCCGGCGGAGCAGGAAGAGCTGCTGGCCACCATAGAGCACGGCGCCGACAGGCTGGACCGACTGGTCAGCAACCTCCTGGACATGTCTCGAATAACGGCCGACGCCGTCGCGCCGCTTTTGCGCCCGGTCTACTGGACCGACGTGGTTGGCGAAGCCCTGCGCGGCACCGCGTCCGAGCGGCTCCGGGTGCTGCTCCCGGACAACATGCCGCCGGTCGATGCCGACCCCGGGATGCTGGAACGGGTCATCGCCAACCTCGTGGAGAACGCGCTGAAGTACGCCCCCGAGTCCGACGTCGTAATTGCCGGCGCCGTGGGCGGCGCCGGCAGTGCAAGAATTGGTGACGTTCCCGCCAGTGAGCTCAGCATTGTTGATCACGGCTCCGGCATACCGCCGGAGAAGGTCTTGGCGATGTTCCGGCCCTTCCAACGCGCCGATGACACCACACCCGGGACGGGGATCGGACTTGGCCTTGCCGTGGCGAAGGGGTTCACCGAAGCCATGGGCGGGGTACTCCTGGCTGAGCCCACTCCCGGCGGGGGCCTGACCATGGTGGTCCGGCTGCCGCTCTCCACGGGCGTAGCGCCGGAACCTGATGTGAGAGGACGCCATGGCAGCAGTGCTGATCGTTGATGACGAGGTCCAGATCCTCCGTGCGTTGCAGATCAACCTGAACGCCAGGGGCTACTCCACGGTCACCGCCTTCACCGGTCAGAACGCACTGGAGCAGGCAGCGGAGCACCCCGTGGACGTCATCATCCTGGACCTGGGCCTTCCGGACCTGGACGGCGTCGAAGTGATCCGCCGGCTCCGGCGCTGGAACACAGTCCCCATCGTGGTCCTGTCCGCCCGGCACGGTTCCGACGACAAGATCCAGGCACTGGACGCAGGCGCGGACGACTACGTGACCAAGCCCTTTGGCATGGACGAACTCATGGCCAGGCTCCGCGCAGCCCTGCGCCGCGGATCCCCCGGGGACGCTCCCGTCATTGAAACCACCGGCTTCACCGTCAACCTCGCCACCAAGCAGGTGACCCGCCGGGGCGTGGCGGTCCGCCTGACCCCCACCGAATGGAACATCCTGGAACTGCTGGCCAGGAACACCGGCGCCCTGGTCACCCACGAAGAGATCCTCACCCAGGTATGGGGACCGGCCTACACCACCGAGACCGCGTACCTGCGCGTCTACCTGGCACAGCTGCGGCGGAAGCTTGAAACCGATCCGGCCAATCCCCGGCATCTGCTGACCGAAACAGGCCTCGGTTACCGCTTCCAGGAGTAGGTGCCCAGACCCCTCAGCGGGGCCCATGCGGCGCTCGCAGGAGGGCATTAAGAAAGCATTAAGATCCCCGGAATTGCCGCTTTGACGGGCTCGGGCCGGTGCTACGCTCCGGTGGTTATCAGCACAGCGCCGCGCCTGAAACGGGGCCGGTTTGTGCCGCCGCAGGCAGTACAGAAAGACACGTCCTTGACGGCTTCCGCCCACTTCTCCCTTCCTGCCACCGTTCCCAACCCTGAACGGGAAGCTGCACCCGGCAGCCCGCTGGTCAGGTGGCTGCTGGAACACCGCGTGCACCAGCCCGTTGGCCCGGAGGCAAGCGAAAGCCACGCCACGCAGCAGAGCTGGTGGAAGGTCATGTGCCTTACCGGGGTGGACTACTTCTCCACCCTGTCCTACCTGCCCGGCATCGCCGCCCTGGCGGCCGGCGCACTCTCCCCGCTCGCCACGCTGCTGATCGTGGCGCTGACACTGCTCGGGATGCTGCCCATGTACCGGCGGGTGGCCAAGGAAAGCCCGCACGGCCAGGGCTCCGTGGCGATGCTCGAGCGGCTCCTGCCCTTCTGGCGCGGCAAGGTCTTTGTGCTGATCCTGCTCGGCTTCGTCGCCACCTCCTGGATCATCACCATCACCCTCTCCGCGGCGGATGCGGCGGTTCACCTGCTTGAGAACCCCTACCTGCCGTCCTTCCTGGAGGGGCAGGCCGTCGCGATCACCGTGGTCCTGCTCCTGATCCTGGGCGGGGTGTTCCTGCTGGGCTTCTCCGAGGCCGTCGCCGTCGCGATCCCCCTCGTGGCGGTCTTCCTGCTGATGAACGCCATCATCATCGGAACCGGGATGGTCGACGTTTTCACCACCCCCGGCGCGTTGACGGGCTGGACCGATGCCTTGACATCCTCGGGCGGCGGCTTCAGCGGGATCATCGGGCCCGCCCTGATCGCCTTCCCCCTGCTGGTCCTGGGCCTGTCCGGCTTCGAAACCGGCGTCAGCATGATGCCCCTGGTCGCCTCCAAAGGCAGCACCCCCGGGGAAAAGCTGGCCAGCCGGATCAAAAACACCCGCAAACTGCTAACGACGGCGGCACTCATCATGAGCGTCTACCTGCTTGGCAGCAGCTTCGTCACCACCGTCCTGATCCCCGCCGAGGAGTTCGAAACCGGCGGCGAAGCCAACGGCCGCGCCCTGGCGTACCTGGCCCACGAACACCTCGGCAACGGCTTCGGCTCCGTCTACGACATCAGCAGCATCCTGATCCTCTGGTTCGCCGGTGCCTCCGCCATGGCCGGCCTGATCAACATCGTCCCCCGCTACCTCCCCTCCTACGGCATGGCCCCGGACTGGTCCCGCGCCGTCCGCCCGGTGGTGCTCGTCTACACGGCCATCAGCGTCCTGATCACCATCGGCTTCAACGCCGACGTCAACGCCCAGGCCGGCGCCTACGCCACCGGGATCCTGGCGATGATGGTCTCCGGCGCCATCGCCGTCACCATTTCCGCCCTCCGCAAGAGGCAGCGCAGAGCGTCCATCGGCTTCACGGTGCTGACGGTGGTGATGCTCTACGCGCTGGCCGCGAACGTGATCGAAAAGCCGGACGGCATCACCATCTCTGCGTTCTTCATCCTGGGCATCGTGGCCGTCTCCCTCGTCTCCCGTGTCAGCCGCACCACCGAGCTGCGGGTAGACAGAATAGAGTTCGACGACGACGCGCGCCGCTTCATCAGCGACACCCTGGCGTACGACGGCCGGATCAACCTCATCGCCAACCGGCCCCAGGCCCGCGACGGCGCGGAATACGCGGACAAGGAAGCGGTCCAGCGGCAGAACAACCCTGTCCCCGGCACCGCGGACGTCATCTTCCTCGAAATCGACGTCAGCGATCCCTCCGAGTTCAGCGACACCCTGGCGGTCCACGGCGTGGAAGTTGACGGCCACCGGGTCCTGCGGGCCCAGAGCCCGGCCGCTCCCAATGCCATCGCCGCGATCCTCCTGGCCCTGCGCGACGCCACCGGAGTCCGGCCGCACGCGTACTTTGAATGGTCCGAAGGCAACCCCCTGGCCCACCTGATGCGGTACCTGCTCCTGGGCCGCGGCGATACCGCCCCGGTGGTCCGGGAAATCATTCGCGAGAACGAACCGGACCCGGACCGGCGCCCCGGCATCCACGTGGGATGAGCATCCACAAGGAGGTCCCGCCGTCGGAATTCGCCACCCGGGTGCCCGACGCTGCCAGCATCGCCGCTGTCCAAAAGATGCTGCGGGACGCCCGGGCCGGAGGCGGGAAGGACGGCCGGAAGGAGAACATCCTCCGCCGGCTGCTGTCCCACCCGGTCAGGGCCGTCCCGGCGGCCTTCCTGCTGGTCATCCTCATCGGTGCCGCCCTGCTGATGCTTCCCGCAGCCCGGACCGACGGCGGCACCGAAGGGTTTATGCCGGCCCTGTTCACGTCTGTCTCGGCCGTGTGCGTTACCGGCCTGATCACCGTGGACACGGCGACGTTCTGGACCCCGTTGGGCCAGGTCATCATCCTCGGGCTCATCCAGGTGGGCGGGTTCGGCATCATGACCCTGGCAACCCTGCTGGCGCTGCTGGTCCGGAAGAACATCGGGCTGCGCGGCCAGCTCGTGGCCCAGTCGGAGACCCACACCCTGAACCTCGGCGACGTCCGGGCCGTGCTGGTCCGGGTGGCAAAGATCATGCTCACGTTCGAAGCAGTGACGGCCCTGGTCCTGACCGCCCGGTTCTGGATCGCCTACGACCAGAACCCGGCCACGGCCCTCTGGCACGGAATCTTCCATGCCATCTCCGCCTTCAACAACGCAGGCTTCTCCGTCTACAGCAGCAACCTCATCGGGTTCGCCGAGGACCCGTGGATCATCACCCCCATCTGCCTGGCGATCATCGCCGGCGGACTTGGGTTCCCGGTGATCATCCAGCTCACCCGTGGCGAGCTGGAGCCAAAGAACTGGACCATCCACCTGCGCCTGACCATTTACGGAACGCTCTTCCTCCTGGTGGCAGGGATGGTGCTGTTCGCGGCCTTCGAGTGGAACAGGAATGAAACCCTCGGCCAGCTCTCGGTCACCGGCAAGATTCTGCGTTCCTTCGCGGGCAGCGTGTTTCCCCGCACGGCCGGGTTCAACAGCATCGATTATGGCGTTGCGGCACCGGAGACGCTGATGGTCACCAACATCCTGATGTTCATCGGCGGCGGCAGCGCCGGCACCGCGGGCGGCATCAAAATTACGACGTTCCTGGTGCTGGGCTTCGCCATCTGGAACGAAGTCCGCGGCCGCGACCAGGTGACCATCGCGCACCGGTCCATCAGCTCCTCATCCCAGCGGCAGGCCCTGTCCGTGGCGCTGCTGGGGATTGCCGCCGTCGTCTCCGGCACCATGCTGCTGCTCATGTTCACCGACTACAGCCTGGAGAAAGTCCTCTTCGAATCCATCTCCGCCTTCGCCACCGTGGGGATGAGCACCGGCATCACCTACAACCTTCCGCCGGCCGCGGAGTGGGTGCTCATGGCGCTGATGTTCACCGGGCGCATCGGCACCGTGGCGGTAGCGTCCGCCCTGGCGCTCTCGGCCCGGCCGCGCCTCTACCGCCTGCCGGAGGAACGGCCAATTATCGGGTGAAACGTGCTTGCCCGCAGGTTGTACTCCTTGCAATTGCTCAGGCGGTGTACTTGCTTGGTCCTTCCGCGGCGCGTACTTCAGAATTGCCGTGGAGGTCCTGGCCTGGTCACACGTGAAGCGGTGTCCAGTGGCCGGCTCGAGCCAAGGTGCAGGGTCATCCAGGTGGCCATTCATTTCCAGGACTGGCAAGGGTGCCCTGGGCGGCCCGCCGTTCCCAGTGACAAAAAGGCCGGGGTGTTGGCACGGGTCATAGTAGACGCGGGGTTTGCGTTCCCGTATGAGGTCCAGGGACCTGCCGTCCTGGTGCCCTGGCCAGTGCAGGCTGAGGTTCTCCGGAGCCAGATCACGGACGCGGCCGTTGCCGCCGGTGAAGTTCTCAATGGTATCGGCCTCTGTGCCGGGGCCGGACCTTTCGTACCGGAGCCATGTCCCAGCGGACCGTACGTAGATCACGCCGGGCTTATCGGCAGGGACATACACGTCTACGTCTGCCGAGAGCTGTCCGTACAGACCATGCCCGTCCTCCCCAAACGGCCGGGTGCAGGTGGTGGCGTCATCCATCTTGTCGACGATTCTGAACCGGGTGACTACAGGTTTCCGGTGGCGATGTTGAGCATGCGGCGCAGCGGCTCTGCGGCGCCCCACAGGATCTGGTCCCCCACGGTGAAGGCGGTAATGTACTGCCAGCCGTCTACATCTTGCGGATCCGTGCGTCGCGAACGCCTTGGATTTCCCCAGCGGTAAATCCCGGCTTCTTGCCGCGGCCAGCTCCGCGGCGGCAATAACGGCAATTCCTATCTGAAATTCCGAATTTAGGGCACTTGCCTTCGGAAAACAAGCCTGGTGTGTACTTACTTTCTGCCGGGCTACTACTTGCTTCCCCGGAGGACCCACGCTATTGCCATCATGTCCTACCCGTCTTTCGAAAAGCTCTGTCCTGCTGCCAGGTCAGGCATTAGTTTTCCGTTATGAAGGCGCTTCACGCCACGGGCAAGCCCACTCACAAGGCAGGCATAGCCTTCCTCGCTTTGACCCTGTTCCTGTCAGCTTGCACGTCGCCGGCACAAACGGTTCCAAAGCCGGAGCCACTCATAGTCGCGCTACCCGGGCAGGCCAGTGAAGTGCGCGAAGCTTTCGCGAAAAGGAGCCTCATGGGACACCTTGAGGCCCTGCAGAAGGTAGCCGATCAGGCGGGAGGTAACAGGGCCGCCGGCACGTCCGGGTACGAAGCATCAGCCCGATATGTCGAGGACCAGTTACGTGCCGCCGGCTACAAACCGGTCCGGCAGGTCTTCAGGTATTGGGACAACGACCTCGAGGAGAACAGGGAAACCTTTAACATCCTGGCCGACACAGCTGGAAGTGCGGACCACACCATAGTGGTGGGCGCGCATTTGGACTCGGTGCCCGACGGCCCGGGGATAAACGACAATGCAAGCGGCGTGGCCACCCTCATTGAAACGGCACGGTGGATGGCCGAGACCGCCGTCGAACCGAAAAATAGGGTGCGCTTCGCGTTCTGGGGGGCAGAGGAAGTCGATCTGACAGGTTCCCAGCATTACGTGGATGAGCTCAGCGCAAGTGAAATCTCCCAAACCGCCGTGAATATCAACATTGATATGGCGGCATCACCCAACGGGGTGCGGTTTGTCCACGACGGCGACGGCTCCAGCTTTGGCGATGCCGGCCCAGCGGGCTCCTCGGGACTCGAAAGCATTCTCCTGGACTACTTTGCCAAGAACTCGCTCCCGGCCGAGGCGACCGAATTCATCGGCGACTCCGACTACGACGCCTTCTTCCAGGCGGGCATCGCCACCGGCGGGCTTTTTGCCGGAGACGTCGGCACAAAAACCTCCGAACAGGTACAAAAATTCGGCGGGACCGCGAACGAAGACCACGACCGGTGCTACCACAGAAGCTGTGACACTATCCAGAACGTCAACCAGGAGCTGCTGAAAGACATGGCCGGGGCCATCGCTTACGCCACCCGTGCTTTCGCCATGGCCCAGATGTAACCGGGGAAAAAAGCCCAACGGCAGACGCCATGGCTGGCCGACACCACCCCCGTTAAACCGCACGACCCGCCCTCCCGGAAGGAGGACGGGCCGTCCGTGGGACTCAGTGAGGATCCCGGTGGTGAGCCTTAGCGGCGGCTGATGCCGTTGTCGTCGAGCTCGATGTTTTCCTTGCGGACTTCCTCGGTCACCGTGTGATCGGTGGTCACGGTCTCCTTGTCCAGGCGCACGCGCTCAACGGGGACGGCTTCCTTCTCCACGACGGGGCGCTCCTCGTGGAGGATGACCTCGTGCTCTTCCTCGCTGATCGCGGGGCCGTCCAGGGCAGCGCCGCGGTTGGCGTCCGTGATCGGTTCGCGCTCGATGCGGACCTCTTCACGCTGCACCGGGACCGTGGTGGTGACGTTCTCGGTGACAACGTACTTGCGCAGCCGTGCCCGGCCGGCCTCTTCCTTGCGGGTGCCAACGTGCAGCTGTTCCTCGGAGCGGGTCATGGCGTCATCGGTGGTGGGACCTGAGGTGTCGTGCCCAACAGTTTCGCGGCCCACGGTGTCATCTGCCGTACCAGCGGCGAACCCGTTGCCGCCGGTGAAGCCATTACCGCCGTTGAGGCCGTAGTAGGTGTAAAGCTGGTCTTCCTCGGCGGGCTCCAGGTGGCCATCCGGGGCGACGCGGGGTGCGTCCTTGACCTTGTCCTTGGTGTGGGCGACGACGATGTCGTTGCCGTCCTGCGACGCAGCGTCCAGCGGCGCGAAGGACTCGTGGGATCCGAAGAGCCCGGTCTTCACCGTGACCCAAGTGGGCTCGGAGGTCTGGTCATCCACGTAAATCTGTCCGATGGATCCGATCTTGCTTCCGTCGGAACCTACGACGTGTCCGCCGGCAGTGGTCAGTGCAGAAAGGTTCTCAGTGCTGATCATGTGTTTCTCCTTCTTGTTACTGGTTTAGTGCTGCTTGAGGGACAAAATTAGAAGCGGTTCCGCGGCGGCCGGGTCTGGCCGGCACGGAGTTGCTTGGCTTTGCGGGCTTTCATGACCCGGCTGATGATGCCGGGGAGCAGGGCGAAGAGCAGTTTTTTCATGACGCTGGTCCTTTGGTTGATGGTCCGCTGTCCTGACTGTCAGCTTTGACCGCTTACGGCTGGCGCTCTGCGCCGCGGACATCGCTGAACGGATCGTCGAGGTCCCTCAGCGGAACTCCCCCGGCTTCAGTGCCTGAATAGGCGGGACGGGCAGGTTCGCCGTAGATAGTTTCACCGTAGGCTGCGGGCGCCGTCTGGTGGTTCTGGTAGACCGACTCTTCGCCCCACGGCGGAGCGGTTGCTGTTGCTGCAGCCGGCGCCTGCGCAGGCTTGGGCGGGATGGCTGCCTGCGGGGCCGGGGCTGGCTGCAGGCCACGTGCGAGGCGACCCACGAGCATGCCTGCGCTGGCAGCCAACAGCAGGAACGTACCCGGCTTGCGGCGGGCGAAGGACTGCATGTCCTCCAGCAGCGCCTTGGGATCCTTGTTCTCCACCCAGGAAGCGACCGACGAGGTGCGGTCGGCAGCCTGCCGGATCAGGTCACTGGCGATGCCCTGCTGCTCGGGGGCGTCAGCCATGGTCTGCAGCTGGCTGGAAATCGTCCGGATGCCTTCGGCGGCCTTCTGCTGTTGCGCGCCGGCCTGGCTGCCCAGGCCCGACTTCGCCTCATGCAGGAGGCCCTTGGCGCTTGACCTTGCCTCGGACGCGACGTTTCCGGCCTCAAGCTTGGCGGTCTGCGCCACATTCTGGGCCGCACCGACTGCCTGCCCGGCGATCTTCGACGTCTCCCCCTTGGCTGCATCCTTCTTGGTGACGTACGTTTCCGGCTCTGCCGAAGGATCGGTCGGTGCTGCGTTCCCGTACTGGTCGAGAGGGCTTCGGGCAGAAGCCTCAGGCCACTGGTTTTCCGTCATCATCACTCGCTTCCACTGGTTCTGCAGCTGGACTTTGAAACCCAGCCTGTTGAATTAGTAAGTAAGGTTACTAACTAGATACTAAGCACACTTGCTATCTATCGCGCAAGACGGGTCCGCGGCGAGTCCCTCCTTAGGCCCGCTACAAGGCTGAAGTTTTCTAAATATTGACCCATCCAGTGCGCGGGCGGCTCCGAACCACTGCAGCAGGACCGAACGGCGACACATTCGCAAGGCCCAACCGACCAGAAGGAGCCCGCTCATGAGCGTTCCGAACTACACGCGTTTCCTCTCTGAATGCTTCATTCAAGACTCGGAAAGGCAGCCCGCTCTTCGCGAAGACGAGATCTACGGGGTCTACATCAGCTGGTGCATGCTCAATGCCGAGCAGCCTGGCACCACCACGTCCCTCTGGGCAGCCATGCACCAAGGGGGACATACGAAACACCACCATGACACCGGCCGCCACGAATGGCCAGGGCTGACCATGAAAGGCCCGGCGGCGGTGGACTACATCCTCTCAAGCCAGCCCAGCCTGCTCTAAGCCCGTCGCAGATCAGCCGCAGCAACGCCGTGCGGTGACGCGAAGTGCGGGCCAACTCGGCGGCTAGGCTGAGCTGATGGCCTTCCTCGCTGCCCTGGCACCCACCTTCGCGGCCGTGGCCATCCTGATGCTGATAACCGTCGCGGTGCTCCGGGGCTCGCGGACGCCGTCGTTCCTTGCGCCGGCCCTGGCCATCCTCCGCGGAGCTGCCCAGCTGGCCCTCATCAGCCTGGTTCTGGGCGGCATCATCTCTGACCCGCTGTGGGTGGCAGTGGCGCTGCTGGTGATGTTCACCGTCGCTGCAGTGACGGCAACGCTCCGGCTGACATGGTCCTGGGGGCGCTTCGCCGTGGTCTCGGCAACCATGGCCGCAGGCATTGTGGTGACCCTCGCCGTCGTCTTCGGCACTGGCGCCGTGGCTCACGAACCCCGCTACGTCCTTGCGGTGGGCGGGATCGTGATCGGTAACTGCATGACCATCGCGGTCCTCGCCGGGCACCGCTTCCATGAGGCCGTACGTGAGCAGTGGGACCAGGTGGAAGGCTGGCTCGCCCTCGGCGCCACAGCCCGGCGCGCCACCCTCACCCAGGCCCGCTACTCCGTGCATGCGGCCCTGATCCCGTCCACGGATCAGACCAAAACCACCGGCCTGGTGACCCTGCCGGGCGCTTTCGTGGGCGCGATCTTCGGCGGCGCCTCCCCGCTGGAGGCCGGGCGGTTCCAGGTGGTGGTGCTGGCGTCCATCATGACGGCGGGTGCGATCACCGCCGTCGCGCTTCTCCGTTCGCTGGGCGCGGTGCGCGTGCGGCCAGAGCCGCTGTGACTTTGCACGGGCCCCGGATCAGCCATCGTTGCCCCTGAGGAAGGTCTGGATTTCCTCGGCCATTCGCTTGGATTGGGTCCAGTGCAGGTAGTGGTTGCCCTCAAGCGTAACGATCTCATGGCGTTTGACGTTTTTCAGAAGGTTTTGGGCGGCCGCTGTTTTCGTTGCTGTTGAGTCTGGATTTTCATCGGCAATGAACGCCAGAACGGGCAGGTCATCGGGATAGGCGACGCCCCTGAGGACTGCGGCGTTGGTGGCTATTCGGGCTGTTTCATCAGCCACGGCGGAGTTGCCGTAGTTCCAGCTGGTCATGAGGCGCATGCGGTGCAGCTCGTCTTCGGTGTAGTCGTCGCTCGCTGGGTCGACAAAACTGGGGACGGCGGCGGATACTGCGCGCACTATCCCGGTGACGGCGAGGGCCCGTTGCCAGTTGAATCCTCTCTCCGGGTCCGGAACCGGGTCGTCTCCGGCTTTCGATATGGACGCGTCGATCCCGACGACGGCGGAAACTTCCGCCGGATACCGGTTCGCGTAGTCAAGCATGTAGAAACCCGCGATGGAATGCCCTGCCAGGACGTAGGGCTTTTTTACCTGCAGTTTGGTCAGTGCTTCGTGAAGTTCGTTGCTGATGTTCTCGTTGGTCCGCGGAGGGGCTTCCATGTCGCTGTAGCCGTAGCCGTAGCCTTCCACCACGATGGCGTCGAAGCCGTGAAGCTCGCGGACCAAAGGAGCGAAATCAAGGCCGGGCGCCGGGGTTCCCAAGCCGCTCAGAAGAACGATCGGCTGCCCGTTCTCCTGCCCGTTCCGGTACACGTTCAGTGCGCCGCTGCCTACGGGGATGCGTTCGCCGTAGGCAGCCACGCTCGATTTTTCTGCGGCCTCCAGGATTGCGTTGATCACCGTGGAGGCGAGTATCAGCCCCAGGACTACGACGGCGGCGATCCCGGCCCGGCGCAAGCCCCTCCGGGGCTTCTTCCGGGTGCCGGACTCCGTGGTTTCCGATGCGCCGGAAGTCCGTTGAGGTGATGGGTGCATGCTGGGCCTTTCCATCCCGCAGCCTATCTTGGGCGGCCCTCCAACTGCCGAAATCAGGCAGGCCTGGCGAAGACGGCCGCGCTCATGATTTCGTAGCCCACGAAAGTCTCGTCGCCTTCTACCCAGGCATCGTGGCCGGCCGGAATGGTGTAGGCATTGCCGGGGCTTATTGTGGTCTGCGTGCCGTCTTCCATCTGTACCGTCAGCGTCCCGGCGGAGCAGATCCCCACGTGATTGACCTGGCAACTGTCCGTATGGACCACGGTCTTAACCGTCTCGGACCACTTCCAGCCCGGCTCGAAAGTAAACCTGCCCAAGGTGGTGTCGCCGATGTTGACCACATCGACCTGGGTCTTCGGCGGACGGCGCTGTTCGTCGGGTTCGTCGAAGGACTTCGCTGTAAGGGCATTGATTGCCATTTCGTTCTCCTGACAGGGAGTGATGGGAACTGTGCGTCCGGAGCGCCCAGACAGCTCCGGAAGTGATGGTTGGCCGGCTACGGCTGAGCAGTTGCCGCCAACGCTGACACCCAGCGGTATCAGGGTGCCTTCGGGAGTGGGTCATGTCAATAACTTTTAGCCCCCCGTCCAGAACTGCCAATGCCGCTAGTCGACGAGAAGCGCCAGAATGCCGGCCGCGGTGCTGGAGGCAGCGCCGTGCTGAACGATATGCGGTTGTCCGGGTATCTCCAGATAGCGTCCGTCCGGAGCGGTGGCGGTCAACTTTTGGCACCAGAGCCCGCGGGCGACAGCATCACGTGAGCCGCGGATGATCAGTACCGGTTGGGCTACCAGGGCCAGGCTTGCCTCGATGTCGTAGGACATCATGACGGGAAGTTCGGTCAGGTACCAGCGCATCCCCGAACGGGCATAGTCGATGAGGACCATGGCGTTTCCGAGCGGACTTTCCCTTAGCGAGTCAAGCCCGAGCGCAATGGCTTGCTGACGGACGGTGCGTCGCTCGGATCCGGTCTGGGTGTCGCTCCGAAGCCCGGCAGGTCGATGGAATAGGTGTCGCCATGCCGGGCAAGGAGAATCTGAAGCCTGCGGAAGTAGCGGTGGGATACACCGATGCCGTGAAGGAGCACAAAGACCGGGCCGGAGCCGCCGCGGGGCCCTGCAAGGCAGTGTACGTGGGAGGTCAGGGACCCTGTGGTAACTACCCGCGGCGCCAATGGCTGGCGCATCCAGGACAACGGTCCTCCAGAGAATGCCGGTTCTGTTGTGTGTGGTTCGTGACTCGCGGTTGGCACCGGTATTCCTTGCTGTTGCAGTACGGCAGATGAAACTGGCACGGCACCCGTGGGGCGCCGTGCCAGAATCTATCAGTTTCCGGCACAGAGGCCGGAGGAATGCGTGTTAGGCGTTGTTGCTGTGAACGCGGTTGCCGGCCTTCGCCAGGCCGCGGGCAACCATCAAGTTAACGGTGAGGAAGGTACTGAAACCATGTCGACAACTTCTCTACGTCGTAGACTTTAGGCGTAGCCTAAATAATAAGCAAGCTTACCTATTTCCACTGACTGAACATCCTGCTTCAACGGCCTCATGGCCTAACCTCCCCGGTGAGCTCGGCGTGGAGCTTTTGGACGCGGGCTTTGATGTCGTCCCGGACCAGGCGCATGCGCTCCATTCCTTCGATGCCCCGCTCGGAGGGCTCGTCCGTCTCCCAAACCTCGAAGCGGGTCCCCTCGCGCGGTTCAAGCTTCGCTTCCGTGCCCAGGACGATGACGGCGTCGACCGTGTCCAGGACTTCGTCGGTGACCGGTTTGGGGTGTTCATCGGTGATGTCGACTCCGAGCTCGGCCAGGGACTCCACGGCCTGCGGGTTCAGGGACTTGCCGGGTTTGGTGCCTGCCGAGTAAACGGTGACGTCACCATTCGCGAGCTGGTTCATGAGGCCGGCGGCCAGCTGGGACTTCCCGCCGTTCTTGCTGCACACAAACAATACGGCCGGCGTCTTCTGCGAGCCAGGTGTTTCGTTGGTCATGAGTGCGATGTTTCCTTCGTGAGTGTGGCGGCCAGGGTCTCAGCCAAGACGGCTTTCCAATGGCGGTTTCAAACTATGGTCAGTTGCTGCGAGCGGCCGTGGGCCAGGCCGGTGGGAAAACCGACCAGCACCGGTTCGGGGGCGGCGCAGCGGCCGTCGCCGCCCGAGTCTGCTGTGCCCGCGGCAGGCACGTCGCAGCTGGTCCCGGCGTCGGTGGAGCAGACGCCCGTCTCAGGCAGCTCGAGCTGGACTGTGTCGGCGGCTTCACGGTCACCGGCCAGCGCGGCGACCACGGAGCGGACCTGCTCGTAGCCGGTGGCCAGCAGGAAGGTCGGTGCCCGGCCGTAGGACTTCATGCCCACGATGTAGAAGTCCTTGTCCGGATGGGCCAGCAATTTCGCCCCGTGCGGCGGCACGGTGCCGCACGAGTGGAACTCAGGATCAATCAGCGGGCCGAGCTCCACGGGAGCTTCGACGGCAGGGTCAAGGTTGAGCCTCAGTTCATGCAGGATGTCCAGGTCCGGACGGAAGCCTGTGCAGGGCACGACGACGTCGGCCTCCAGGGTGCAGCCGTCAACAGAAACCACGGTCACGCCTGAGTCCAGGGCTTTCAGGGAGCTGATGCCGAAGCCGGTGTGCAGTTCAATTTTTCCTGCCTCGACCAGCCGCCGGACGCGGCCGCCGAGCTGGCCCCGGGCGGGCAGCCCGTCGGCATCGCCGCCGCCGTAGACCTTCTCGGCGGAGTCGCCGCGGACGGCCCAGAGGATGCGGGTGTCCGGCTCTGCCTTCGTGAGGTCGGCGAGGCTGATCAGCGTGTTTGCGGCGGAGTGCCCGGCTCCGACGACGAGGACGCGGCGTCCGGCGAAGGCTTCCCGGTCGCGGGCGAGGACGTCGGGGAGCGGCGCGGATATCCGGTCCGCTGCGGCTTCTTCTCCGATGGCGGGTAGGCCGGAGGTGCCCAGCGGGTTGCGGCGGGACCATGTGCCGGAGGCGTCGATGACGGCGGCTACGGTGTGGTCGCAGGTCTCGCCGTCTGCGTGCTCCACCCGGACGGTGAACGGGGTGATGTCGCGGTTCCGGACGTGGGTCTTGTCCAGGCCCTGCCGGGTCACGGCCACCACGCGGGCGCCGGTCTGCAGCCGCGCGGCGATCTGCGGCAGCGCGGCCAGCGGTGCGAGGTAGTTGTCGATGAGTTCCCCGCCGTACGGAAGCGCGGTGGGCCGAGGCGACTCCCAGCCGGCAGCCTCAAGCAAACGCACGGCGGCGGCGTCGAGGTTAAACCGCCAGGGTGAGAACAGCCGGATATGGCGCCACTGCTCAATGGCCGCGCCCGCCGTCGTGCCTGCCTCGAAGACCAGCGGCTCCAGGCCGCGCTCGAGCAAATGGGCCGCGGCGGCCAGGCCCACGGGGCCGGCGCCAATCACTGCAACGGGAAGCCGCTTCGCTGAATCCATGCTGTCCTCTTGTCTCGGTTGTCGGTGATGTCGAGTGG
This sequence comes from Pseudarthrobacter sp. Hb11, assembly GCF_059383655.1. NCBI lineage: Bacteria > Bacillati > Actinomycetota > Actinomycetes > Micrococcales > Micrococcaceae > Pseudarthrobacter > Pseudarthrobacter sp. Hb11. The sequence continues at coordinate 3,318 of NZ_JBWZCM010000008.1, read as the reverse complement.
CGCTGTAGGAGCCCAACTAGGTAGCAGTAGGTGTCGTTTTGGCTGCTCATAACGACACCTGCTGCTACCTAGTTGGGTGGGAGGGGCTGTGGTTAGCAGCAGTCCTCGTCGTCGCAGCAGCCTGAGTCGCCGCAGCATCCTGTGGTCATACAGCTCACCTCCTCCCCTGTCAAAGGGCGTTAGGCGTGAATTGGTTCCTCGGCCAGGGCGGTGGCGATGCTGTCGGCATCCTCTAAAGCGGCGAGGTAGCGTTCGGCGTCGAGGGCGGCGGCGCAGCCGGTGCCGGCGGCGGTGATGGCCTGGCGGTAGCGGTGGTCCACGGCGTCACCGCAGGCGAAGACGCCCGAAAGGTTGGTGACGGTGGTGGGTGAGTCCACCTTGATGTAGCCGTCCTCGTCCAGGTCCACCTGCCCGGTCAGCAGTTCGGTGCGCGGCACATGCCCGATCGCCACGAAGATCCCTGTGGCCGCGTGCTCCCGGGTTTCGCCCGTGCGGGTGTCCGTGAGCGTCACGCCGCTGACTTTCCCGTCGCCATGGATCTTAGTGACGGCCGAGTTCCAGGCGAAGCTGATCTTGGGGTTGTCCTTCGCCCGCTGCGCCATGATGCGGGAAGCCCGCAATTCACCCTTGCGGACAACGACGGTGACGGACTTCCCGAACCGCGTCAGGAACATCGCCTCCTCCATCGCCGAATCCCCGCCGCCCACCACGATGATGTCCTGCTCGCGGAAGAAGAACCCGTCACAGGTGGCACACCAGGAAACACCATGGCCGCTGAACTTCTTCTCCTCCGGCAGGCCGAGCTCCTTGTAAGCAGAACCGGTGGCCAGAATGACGGCCGGGGCCTCGTAGGTTTCGCCGCCGCCGGTAACCACCCGCTTAAGGTGGCCCCTCAGCCGGACCTCAGTGACGTCGTCGAACACTACCTTGGCGCCAAACTTCTCGGCCTGCTCCTGCAGCCCGTCCATCAGCTCCGGCCCCTGAACACCGCCGGGGAAGCCCGGAAAGTTCTCCACTTCAGTGGTGTTCATCAGCGCACCACCCGCGGTCACCGATCCGGCCAGCACCAGCGGTTCGAGGCCCGCGCGGGCCGCGTAAATGGCGGCGGTGTAACCGGCCGGGCCGGAGCCGATGATGATCAGCTGCTCAGCCTTGGCGCCTGCGGAGGTTTCGTTGTTGCTCATAGGTGTCTCTCCTGGTGTCCGGAACCGGCTACTTGGCGGCCGGAACGAGGGACTCGATCAGGCCCTCGATGCGGGTTTTGATCTGGTCACGAATAGGGCGGACCGATTCGACGCCCTTGCCTGCCGGGTCTTCCAGGACCCAGTCCTCGTAGCGCTTGCCCGGGAAGTAGGGGCATTCGTCGCCGCAGCCCATGGTGATCACCACGTCCGATTCCTTCACGGCCTCGGTGGTGAGGACCTTGGGGACCTCGGCGGACATGTCGATGCCCAGTTCAGCCATAGCCTCGACGGCGGCGGGGTTGATCTTGTCCGCGGGCTGGGATCCGGCGGAGCGAACCTCGATCTCACCCTTGCCGAGGGTGGTGAGGAAGGCGGCAGCCATCTGGGAACGGCCGGCGTTGTGGACGCAGACGAACAGGACAGAGGGCTTTTTAGCGGTCTCGGTGCTCATTATTTTGCTCCTGTAAGCAATTAGGGGACGGGTTGAGTCGTTGCGCCCGCACAGCCTGCAGTTAGATATTGAAGTTTATCGATGCAGGAAGTATCGGACGGTTCATTGATGATTGTCAATATGCGGTCCAAACCAGCACGGTCAGGCTGCGCGCATCCGCGGCGCAAGGTCGCTGATGCGGCTGGAGATATCGTTGAAGGCGTTCTCAAAAGCCTCCTCAGTGTTGATCCGGAGCGGGTCCCGCACGGACCAATGAACTCCGTTCAGGCCGGTCAGTTCCTCGTGCGCGTTGTCGCAGACGGTGACAACGAAGTCCCCGCCATCCAGCCCCTCCAGCCTTCGCGGCGGAACCTCCGGAAGGTCCACGCCGTGGCGGCGGGCGACGTCGATCGCTCCCTGCGCGATCCGGTCCGCCGGGTGCGTGCCCGCCGAAGTCGAGGGGATTTCGCTGACCTGCCCCCAGAGAGCGGCGGCAAGCTGGGAACGGGCGCTGTTGCGGGTGCAGACAAACAGAACGCGGGTGGCGCCATACTCGTTGCCGGGCGCGAGGCCTTCCAGAGCGCCGGAAGCCAGGCGGATGTAGCTGCGGCGCTTGTCGGCTTCGGAGCGGTGGCGGGTTGCCAGGCCCGCCGCTTCCAGGGTCCGCAGGTGATGGGACAGCAGGTTCGAGGGCATGCCCAGTTCGGCCTGAAGCTCCGTCGGCGAAAAGTCCCCGAGGATGAGTAGATCAACAATCCGCAGGCGCGCCGGATCGGCGAGGGCCGCATGCTTGGCGACCCGCGACTGGAAAACATCCGCTGGCTCAGTTTTCATTGACTCAATTTTGACTGAGATAATTTTCTGCGTCAAGCTTGGTGCCATGACTACAAACCAGCCGCCGTTGTGGCGCCGTGCCGTCGCGGAACTTCTGGGCACCAGCCTGCTCGTCATGATTGTTGTGGGCTCCGGGATTATGGCCCAGCAGCTCTCCCCCAACGACGTCGGCAACCAGCTGCTGCAGAACAGCACCGCGACGGTGCTGGGCCTGACAGTCCTGATCCTCGTGTTCGGACCCGTCAGCGGCGCGCACTTCAATCCCGTGGTCTCACTCGTGGACTGGATCCTGGGGCGGCGCAGCGGCACGGGACTGACCCTGCCGGAGCTCGGGACGTACATGGCCGCGCAGACGGTGGGTGCGGTCAGCGGCAGTGTGGTGGCGAACGCCATGTTTGAGGTGGGCACCTCCATCTCCGGGAAGGACCGCGCCACCGGCGGGCATCTGCTCGGCGAAGTCGTTGCCACCGCCGGGCTCATCCTGCTGATTTTCAGTCTTGCCGCCACCAAGCGGGGCGTCCTGGCCGCACCGGCGGTGGGCGCCTATATCGGGGCGGCCTACTGGTTCACGTCCTCGACGTCCTTCGCCAACCCGGCCGTGACTGTCGGGCGAATCTTCAGCGACACCTTTGCCGGCATTGCGCCGGCCTCGGTGCCTCCGTTCATCATCGCCCAGCTCATCGGCGCGACAGTGGGCTTGGGTCTCGTGCTCCTTCTGTTCCCGTTCGCGGCCCGCGCCGCAAACGACGTCGTCCTCCCGCACGAGGCAGACAAGGCCGGCTCCTAGCCCGCTCGTGGGCCGGCAGTTGAAACTGCCATGATGGCCCTGTGACTATCGCGAAGACCATCCTGCTGTTCATCCTTGCCGCC
>NZ_JBWZCM010000007.1:0-174415 GCF_059383655.1 Pseudarthrobacter sp. Hb11 | reverse complement strand
GGTTACCACCGTCGAACAAAAATCGGACCCAGCCCCCCTCGGGGGGGGGGGGGCGAGACCGGGTTTTTCGGGTTCTGACCGCGGCATTTAACCAGGCCGGCCGCAAGTGGCGCGCGGGATAGGATACCTAGGTGACTGAACCGATCCCCGCCGCGCCCGCACCGCTGTTTGGTGCTTCCGACATACGCCGGCTGGCGGAAGAGATAGGTGTCCGGCCCACCAAGACCCTCGGCCAGAACTTCGTCATTGATGGCAATACGATCCGCAGGATTGTGGCGGCGGCGGGCGTTGGTGCGGACGAGACCGTTTTGGAAGTGGGCCCCGGCCTCGGATCGCTGACCCTCGGTCTGCTGGATGCTGCGGCGTCCGTAGTCGCGGTGGAGATCGATCCCGTACTTGCCGCAAAACTTCCTGCCACGGTCAAGGAATGGCGCCCGGCCGCAGCAGGAACGTTCCATCTGGTGCAGGCAGACGCCATGAAGGTCACCGAACTCCCGGTTCAGCCCACCGCCCTCGTGGCCAACCTGCCCTATAACGTGGCCGTCCCCGTGGTGCTGCATCTGCTGCAGCACTTCCCGAGCCTGCAGCACGGCCTGGTGATGGTCCAGGACGAGGTGGCGGACCGCCTTGCCGCCGGCCCGGGATCCAAAACCTACGGCGTGCCGTCCGTCAAGGCTGCCTGGTACAGCCGCATGCGCAAAGCTGGTGTCATCGGCATGAACGTTTTCTGGCCCGCCCCCAAGATCCACTCCGGACTGGTGTCCTTCACCCGCCACGAGCCCCCTGCCACCACCGCCAGCCGTGAGCAGGTCTTCGCCGTGGTGGACGCAGCCTTCGCGCAGCGGCGCAAGACGCTCCGCGCAGCCCTCGCGGGCTGGGCCGGAAGCGCGGCGGAAGCCGAACGCTGCCTGGTGGCCGCCGGCGTCGACCCCACAGCGAGGGGCGAAGTGATCGACATCGCCGCCTTCGCGAAGATTGCGGAAGCCCGTGAGGCCCGGCCGTGAACGCCCTGGCAGGACGGTTTGCCCCCCGCACCGTCCGCGCGAAAGCGCCCGGCAAGGTCAACGTATCCCTGGACGTCGGACCGCTCCGGCCCGACGGCTACCACTCCGTAGCCAGCGTCTACCTTGCCGTATCCCTGTACGAGGAAGTTGCGGCCACCAGCACTGATGCCCCCGGCATCACGGTGAGCCTCAGCCCGGACAGCACGCTGGACCTGGACGACGTGGATATTCCACTGGACGGGAACAACCTGGCGTACAAGGCTGCAGCCATCATGGCGGACGTGTCCGAGCACGCCACCGGCGTCCATCTGGAAATCACGAAACGCGTGCCGGTGGCGGGCGGCATGGGCGGCGGGTCCGCTGACGCTGCCGCTACGCTCCTGGCCTGCGACGCACTCTGGAACAGCGGGCTGTCCCGTGAAGAACTGGCGCACCTTGCCGCCGAGCTTGGCGCCGACGTCCCCTTTTCCCTGCTCGGCGGAACAGCGGTGGGCTTGGGCCTCGGCGACGAGCTGTCTCCGGCACTGGCCAAGGCCCAGACCGATTGGGTCCTGGTCACGGCGGATTACGGACTGCCCACGCCCGAGGTGTACAGGACGCTGGACCGGATGCGGGCGGCAGAGGGCATCGAGGTGGCCGAACCAACAGGAGTGGACCCCCAGATTCTCACCGCCCTGCGCAGCGGGGACGCAGAAGCCCTCAGCCGCGTCCTGGTCAACGACCTCCAGCGGGCATCCATCGAACTGTCGCCTTCACTGCGCGATACGCTGGGAATAGGTGAAGCACACGGAGCCGTTGCAGGCGTCGTCTCTGGTTCCGGTCCAACCGTCGCGCTGTTGGCCGATGATCCCGTAGCCGCCGAAGGCCTCGCGGAGAACCTGCGGCGTTACGGCCTGACCGCCCTCGCCGTCCACGGCCCGGTTCCGGGGGCCCGCATCATGTCCGACATCCTTCTGTAAGACGTTCAGTTCCTACCTCAGCAGCAGAAAGCAGTTCCCTTTGGCACACCTTCTTGGCGGCGAGAACCTGACGGTCTCCTACGCAACCCGCACCGTCCTGGACGGCATTACCCTCGGACTTGAAGAGGGCGACCGGATCGGCATGGTTGGCCGGAACGGTGACGGAAAGTCCACCCTGATGCGCCTGCTGGCGCTGCGGTCCACCCCCGATTCGGGACGCGTCACCAAGCGCGGCGACGTAAACGTCGGCTACCTGGACCAAAGCGACGTGCTCGACGGCGACCTGACGGTCGGTGCGGCGATCGTGGGGGACCAGGCGGATTATGAGTGGGCCCGGAACCCGCAGATCCGCGAAATCATGGGCGGACTGGTATCCGACGTCGACTGGCACGCCAACGTCCACGCCCTGTCCGGCGGGCAGAAGCGGCGCGTGGCCCTGGCCAAGCTGCTTATCGAGGACCACGACGTCATTATGCTCGACGAGCCCACGAACCACCTGGACGTGGAGGGCGTCGCGTGGCTGTCCCGGCACCTGAAAACGCGCTGGCGTGCGAATCAGGGCGCTTTCCTGGTGGTCACCCACGACCGCTGGTTCCTGGACGAGGTCTGCAACAAGACCTGGGAAGTTCATGACGGCATCGTGGACCCCTTCGAAGGCGGTTACGCCGCGTACGTGCTGGCCCGAGCGGAGCGGGACCGCTCGGCGGCGGTCATGGAGGGCAAACGCCAGCAGCTGGTCAAGAAGGAACTGGCCTGGCTCCGCCGCGGCGCGCCGGCACGCACGGCCAAGCCAAAGTTCCGGATCGAGGCGGCCAACGCCCTCATTGCCGATGTGCCGGAACCCCGGGATTCCACCGCACTGAGCAAAATGGCCACGGCACGCCTGGGCAAGGACGTGCTCGACCTGGAAAACGTCTCGCTGGACTTCCTCGGCGGCGACGAAGGGCAGAAACTCTTCGACAACATCACCCTTCGCCTCGCGCCCGGCGAGCGGCTGGGACTGGTGGGCGTCAACGGCGCCGGCAAGACGACGCTGCTGAAACTGCTCAACGGCCAGATTGAACCCACGTCCGGCAAGCTCAAGCGCGGCAAGACCGTGGTCACCGCCGTGCTGACCCAGGAGGTCAAAGAGCTCGACGACGTCTCGGACCTGCGCGTCATCGAAGTGATCGAGCGTGAGAAGCGTTCCTTCAACGTGGGCGGCAAGGAGTTCACGGCCGGCCAGTTGGTGGAGCAGCTCGGCTTCACCAACGAGAAGCAGTGGACGCCGGTCAAGGATCTGTCCGGCGGTGAGCGCCGCCGCCTCCAGCTGTTGCGCCTGCTCGTGGGGGAGCCGAACGTGCTGATGCTCGATGAGCCCACCAACGACCTCGACACCGATACCCTCGCCGCAGTCGAGGATGTCCTCGATGGCTGGCCGGGAACGCTCGTTGTGGTCAGCCACGACCGCTACCTGCTGGAACGCGTCACCGACCACCAGATGGCGCTGTTGGGCGATGGAAAGATCCGTGCCCTGCCGCGCGGCGTAGACCAGTACCTGGAACTCCGGGAATCCGCCCTGGCCGGTTCCACCATCACCGGTGGCGGCAACCCCGTCACCAGTGGTGCTTCAGCGTCCGCGGCCACGGCTCCGACGGGCCCGTCCGAAGCGGAAAAGCGGGACGCCCGCAAAGCCAAGAACCGCATCGAACGCCAGCTCGGCAAACTCGAACAGCAGGAAAAGAAGCTCCACGACCACATGGTCAAGAGCACGGCCGACAACGACTTCGACGCCCTGGCCGAACAAAACAAAAAGCTCAAGGACCTCGCCGGCGAACGCGAAGCCCTCGAACTCGAATGGTTAGAGGCCCTGGAGGTCCTCGGCGAATAAGCCGTATCGTCCGTTCGGGGTGGGCGGATCCGGCTTAGGTGCCGGAGCCGGCCCTTCCGCGTCTAAGCGACGGCGAAGGGCAACTGCGCCGGGAAGGTGAACCCCGAGGACGGTAGCTGCAGCGTGAAGGGTGACCCTCGGGACCCGTAGGAAAGTCACCACATTGATGCACAGACCTACCCCTCGGACATCAGCTCCGGGTCTTTTTTGAGGCCGGTCAGGCCGTTCCAGGCGAGGTTTACCAGGTGTGCCGCAACGGTGTGCTTGTCGGGCTCGCGGCTGTCCTGCCACCACTGGCCGGTCATGGCGACCATGCCGACGAGCATCTGGGCGTACATGGCGCCGTCCCGGGCGCTGAAGCCGCGGCGGTCGAATTCGTCGGAGAGGATGTGCTCGACTTTGGCGGTGACGTGGGAGAGCAGGGTGGAAAAGGCGCCCTCGGGCTGCGACGGCGGGGCGTCCCGCATCAGGATCCGGAACCCTTCGGTGCGGTCCTCGATGTAGGTCAGCAGTGCCAGGGCGGCCCGTTCCACGAGGACGCGCGGCTTCGCCTCCTCGGTAAGGGCGGCGCTGATGGCCTCCAGGAGGATGCGGAACTCGAAGTCCACCACCTGGGTATAAAGCCCTTCCTTGGATCCGAAGTGTTCGTAGATGACCGGCTTGGATACTCCCGCGGAGGCTGCGATTTCCTCGATGGTTGTGCCGTCAAGTCCGCGGACTGCAAAGAGGCCCCGTCCCACGTCGATCAGCTGGTTCCGCCGCTGAAGGCCGGTCATCCTTGTCCGCGGAGGGTTGTTGCTCACATTTCCATCATGCACTACCCGTTGCCGGCGGAATCGCAGCCGACCTGCGGTGCGGAACACGGTGCCGTGACAGGGGCAGGGACGGGGCAGAAACGTGGCGGGACCGGGGCCTGAACGGCCTGTGTCGCGCAGCGCCCCGAACCCGTGGCAAAATAACTACTTGTGCCCAGGCGAAGCGCCTCGGCACGGTCCGCTCTGGTGTAATGGCAGCACCCCGGCCTTTGGAGCCGTGGAGTATAGGTTCGAATCCTATGGGCGGAACTGCTGTGCGAGGAGCGTTCAGTAGGATGTCATTCGGTGCCGGGACGGCTTCAGGCCGCGCGGGCACCGCAAAACGCCAGCGTCATTTAGCAAGGAGAGCCCGTACGTGATCCCCGAGAATACCGGCCCGGCCGCGGTCATCGTTCTGGCGGCAGGCGCCGGTACGCGGATGAAATCGCGCACTCCCAAGATTCTTCATGAAATTGGCGGCAGGTCCATGGTGGGCCACGCCCTGTTGGCCGCACGCAGTATCAATCCCCGGCAGCTCGCCATCGTGGTCCGGCACGAACGTGACCTGGTGGCACGCCACATTTCCGGGCTGGACCCTGCTGCCGTCATCGTCGACCAGGACGCTGTCCCGGGCACCGGACGTGCAGTGGAGGTCGCCCTCGAAACCCTGGACGCTGACCAGCACCTCACCGGAACCGTTGTGGTGACCTACGGCGACGTGCCCCTCCTGTCCGGAGACCTGCTGGCCGAGCTCGTAGCCACGCACGAACGCGAATCCAACGCGGTCACCGTCCTCACGGCTGTCCTCGACGACGCCACCGGCTACGGCCGCATCCTGCGCGGTGACGACGGGACCGTCACCGGCATCGTCGAACACAAGGACGCTTCCGACGCCGAGCGGCTCATCCGCGAGGTCAACTCCGGCATCTACGCCTTTGACGCTGCCGCCCTCCGCGACGCACTGTCCCACGTCACCAGCGACAACTCCCAGGGCGAGAAATACCTCACCGATGTCCTCGGACTGGCCCGGCAGGCAGGTGGCCGCGTAGCCGCCGTCGTCACTGCCGACCGCTGGCAGGTTGAAGGCGCCAACGACCGCGTCCAGCTTGCCGCCCTGGGCGCCGAGCTGAACCGGCGAGTTGTGGAGGCCTGGATGCGTGCCGGTGTCACGGTGGTAGACCCGGCAACCACTTGGATCGACTCTTCCGTGACCCTCGACGAGGACGTCCGGATCCTGCCCAACACCCAGCTGCATGGCGCCACGTCCGTGGCGAGGGATGCCGTCGTCGGCCCCGACACGACTCTCACGGACGTCACCATTGGTGAGGGCGCCAAGGTGGTACGCACCCACGGTTCAGGGGCGGTCATCGGCCAGCACGCCGCCGTCGGACCCTTTACGTACCTGCGCCCCGGCACCGTCCTCGGCGAAAGCGGCAAGATCGGCGCGTTCTACGAAACAAAGAACGTCACCATCGGCCGTGGCTCCAAGCTGTCCCACCTCGGCTATGCCGGCGATGCTGAAATTGGTGAGGATACCAACATCGGCTGCGGAAATATCACGGCCAATTACGACGGCGAGAAGAAGCACCGCACGGTAATCGGCTCCGGCGTCAGGACCGGCTCCAATACAGTGTTCGTTGCCCCGGTCACCGTGGGGGACGGTGCCTACAGCGGCGCCGGCGCGGTGATCCGCAAGGACGTCCCGGCGGGCGCACTCGTGCTGACGGTTGCCGCCCAGCGCAACACGGAGGGCTGGGTAGCCGCGAACCGCCCTGGCACCCGCTCCGCCGAACTGGCCCAGGCAGCCACCCCAGATACCTCAAGTACCCCGGCATCTACAGAAGAGGGCAAGCAATAATGAGCGAAATTACGGCGCGCGGCGAAAAGAAGCTGGTGCTGGCCACAGGCCGCGCCCACCCCGAGCTGGCCCGGGAGATCGCCAAGGAGCTCGGCACCGACCTCCTCCCGGTAGACGCCTACGACTTCGCCAACGGTGAGATCTACGTCCGTGCCGGCGAGAGCGTCCGCGGAACGGACGCTTTTGTCATCCAGGCGCACCCCGCTCCGCTGAACAACTGGTTAATGGAACAGCTGATCATGATCGATTCGCTGAAGCGCGCCTCGGCCAAGCGCATCACTGTGGTTTCTCCCTTCTACCCGTATGCCCGGCAGGACAAAAAAGGCCGCGGCCGCGAACCCATCTCGGCCCGCCTGGTGGCAGACCTGTACAAGACCGCCGGCGCCGACCGCATCATGAGTGTGGACCTGCACACCTCGCAGATTCAGGGCTTCTTCGACGGCCCGGTGGACCACCTGATGGCCATCCCGCTGCTCGCCGACTACATCCGCACCCGGGTGAACGCCGAGAACATCACCGTGGTCTCGCCTGACACGGGCCGCGTCCGCGTCGCTGAGCAGTGGGCAGAACGCCTGGGCGGCGCCCCGCTGGCGTTTGTGCACAAGAGCCGCGACCTCACCGTCCCCAACCAGGCTGTTTCAAAGACCGTAGTGGGCCAGATCGAGGGACGCACCTGCGTCCTGATCGACGACATGATCGACACCGGCGGAACCATCTCCGGTGCCGTCAATGTGCTGAAGAACGCGGGGGCCAAGGACGTTATTATCGCCGCCACGCATGCTGTCTTTTCCGAGCCGGCCGCCCAGCGCCTCTCCGAGTCCGGCGCCCGTGAAGTGGTGGTCACCAACACGCTCCCGCTCACCGCGTCACAGCGGTTCCCGCAGCTGACCGTGCTGTCCATCGCTCCGCTGATCGCCCGTGCCATCCGGGAAGTGTTCGACGACGGCTCGGTCACCAGCCTGTTCGACGGTAAGGCCTAGCGGTTCAGGAGGTTGGGAGGCCCCGCGCCCAGCGGCTGAGTTGATCGGCCGCCGGGGGCGGGGCCCGTTTTCAGTATTTGGTTCCGCCGCTGGTAGACTTTCCAGCGATACCTTGGCGAGGGAGAGCGCCGGTACCCCCTGCGGGAGCCGGTTAGCAGTCTCCGTTATCGACTGGGTCTGAATCTCCCTTCGAAGATGGGTCCGGCCACGGCCGCCCGGCGTTGAAGGTCGCGACAGACCTCCGCCCTTGCTGAACACCGTTTTAGTTTTCAAGGAGATATTCATGTCTGAGCAGAAGCTTGCAGCAGAACTGCGCACCGAATTCGGCAAGGGCTATGCCCGCCGCGCCCGGATGGCCAACCTGATCCCCGCCGTCATCTACGGCCACGGCGCAGAGCCCATCCACATCACCCTCCCGGCCAAGGCAACCACCCTCGCCGTCCGCACCGCCAACGCCCTGCTGGCCCTGGACATCAACGGCGAAGGCCACCTGGCTCTGGTCAAGGACGTCCAGCGTGACCCGATCAAGCAGATCATCGAGCACATCGACCTCCTCACCGTCCGCCAGGGTGAAAAGGTGACCGTTGACATTCCGGTCCACGTCGTCGGCGAGCTTGCTCCGGGCAACGCCTTCAACCAGGAACTCACCGTCATCTCCCTTGAGGCCGAGGCAACCCACCTGCCCACCGCCGTCGAGGTCAGCATTGAAGGCCGCAGCGCAGGCGAGCACATTCACGCTTCTGACCTGGTCCTGCCGAAGGGTGCAGTCCTGCTGGCGGACGCCGATGCCCTCGTGGTGAACATCTCCGAGGCCACCGAGTCCGGCGACGAAGAAGGCACGGAGGAAGCTGCCGGCGCCGCTTCCGAGGCCGCAGCCGAGTAATCCGCCTGCACCTTTCAGCGGTGGCCGGATCCCCCTGGGGTCCGGCCACTGCCATGTCTGCTACCCGCAGCCCGTACCAAAGCCCCTGCGCGCCCCACCTTAGGATTGATTCATGACTGACACCTGGTTGATCGTTGGCCTCGGAAACCCGGGAGTGCAGTACCAGGGCAACAGGCATAACGTCGGGCAGATGGTCCTTGACGAACTCGCCGGACGCGTGGGAGCCGGCTTCAAGACCCACAAGGCACGCGCGCAGGTGGTGGAGGGCCGCATCGGCATCGGTGGTCCCCGCGTGGTGCTGGCCAAACCCATGAGCTACATGAACGTTTCCGGCGGACCCGTTTCGGCGCTGGCGAGCTTTTACGGCATTACGCCGGATCACGTGGTGGCGGTGCACGACGAGATCGATATTCCCTTCAACACTGTGAAACTCAAGACCGGCGGGGGAGAAGGCGGCCACAACGGACTACGGGATATCTCCAAAGCGCTTGGCACGAAGGACTATCTCCGCGTCCGCGTGGGGGTCGGAAGGCCGCCCGGCCGGATGGACACAGCCGACTACGTGCTGCGCGATTTCGGCTCGGGCGAACTCAAGGAGCTGCCTTTCCTGCTGGACGAGGCAGCCGATGCGGTGGAGCTGCTCCTGCGCGAGGGGCTCATGTCCGCCCAGCAGAAGTTCCATCCGGCGAAGTCCGAGCGCTAGCAACAAAAAAACTTAAAGTCCCCGGTACCTGTTTCCTTGTCTGTGCCACAAGGTAGTCTTTTTCGTAGGCGGGGGAGCAATGGGGCTACATCCCGCTATCGCGGGATGTAGGGGATAAGTTCATGTCAATCGAGCCACTTAGCTGGGGACGTGGGTCAACATCTCACGACGTTGGGCTGCACACCGAAAACGCCGGCGCGCCCGGGGCACAACAGTGGTCTGCGCCTGCCCGCAGCGCCAACCTTGAAGCGGTTCGCGCCGCCCTGACCAGCGAAAACTCTCTCGGCGCCGTCATCACGGGAGGCCGGGGCGTAGGAAAGTCCTCGCTCGCCCGTGCCGCAGTTTCCAATCTTGGTGCGGACGTCTGGTCCCTGCAGCTTCGGAGCGGGCCCGCCGGCGCCAACACTCCCTACGGCTGCCTCTCCTTCCTGCTTGCGCGCCTGCCGCAGGCCTACATGGGTTCTCCCACCGCGATTCTCCGCGGGATCACGTCGCTGATCCGGAGCGACGCCGCCGGCAGGCGCTGCGTCATTACCCTGGACACGTCCGGCAGCATTGACGAAATGAGCGCGGGAGTGCTGCTGAATGTACTCCTGACGGGCACGGCCAAAATCATCGCCGTTGCACCAAAGATCAGTGACCTTCCCGCCGACTTCCACTGGCTGCTCACGGACCGGCGCCTGACCGAGGTCCGGCTCAGCAACCTCAATGAACTGCAGACCCGCCAGGTCCTGTTGTCCCTGCTCGGCCACCGGGTCTCAGCGTCGCTGGTCACCACCTATCACCAAATGGTGGGCGGAAACCCGCTGCTGCTGAAAGCGCTGGTTACCGAACAGCGGCTCTCGGGCAACCTCGTTCTGTCCGACTCCGTCTGGACCCTCCGCGACAAAGTGGTGCTCGACGGCGCCGCCAGCCTTGACGACATCGTGCGGTCACGCTGGTCGCGGGAGACGCCGGAAACCAGGGAAGTCATCGAGATGCTTTCCTGCGCCAGGCGGGTGGAGCTCTCCAGGCTCACGGCGGTGTACCACTCCGAGGTAGTGGCGGACATGGAGGATGCCGGCTTACTGGAGATTGACGATTCGGACCACCGGTGGGTGTCCCTGCGGGAAAAGTACATTGGCGACGTCGTGCGGTCATGGATAAGCATTGCCCGGCGCCGGGAACTGCGGAGCGCACTTCTGGGCGGTACCGAACCGGACCCCGCGGACATGACCGTCGAGGAGCTGATGGCCTTTGCCGCGTGGACGCACGAGTGTGAGGCCGAGCTGAGCCCGGCCCTGGCCCTGGCAGCTGCCGAAGCCGCCGTCCAGCTGTTTGACCCCCGCTTCGCCCTGGTTTACGCGGACATGCTGGAGCGGACGGACCAGGAGTGGGTTCCCGCCCAGCGCCAGAAGGCGGGCGCTTATCTTCAGCTGGACCTGCCGGTCCAGGCCCTCGCTGCCCTGGAGGATATTTCCCAGCCGGAACTGGACAATGTTGGTGTCGAAGAATACGCCCGTGTCATAGCGGCGAAGGCCCGGGTGATGTTGTGGCATCCGGAACAGGCAGCCAAAGTCCCGGCCCTTCTTGCTGAAGCCCGTGAACGGCTGGAGGGCGCGGCAGAACAGGCACCCTGGCCGCACCCTGCCGTGGCAGCCGCGAACCGGGTCGCGCTCAGCGGGTTCGAGTACCGCGCGTTCGTCGGCGACTACGCGGCCATGATTCCAGACCTCGAGGCGGCGGCAGATCCGGCACGGAACCCGGACACCGGCTACCGGATGCAGTCCGCCGTCATCCTGATGACGGCGCTGGCCTTGACCGGGCGGGAAATGGATGCGCTGAGCCTGATGCGTCAGCTTGGCGGCCAGATAACCGACGCCTCCCACGTGGTGGGTTTACGCGAGCAGTACACCAGGGAGGCCTACCTGGTGCTGCTGATTGCCGGGCAGTGGCGTCGCTGCATCGATCTCCTGGGTCCGCACGGCAGCGGGGAATACGACCGCCTGCCGTACCGGAGCGCCGCTACCGAACTTGCTGCCGGACTCGCCTATGTCTACTCCGGCCGGGGCGGGGTTGCCTTGGACCCGCTGATTTCTGCGGTGGCGCAGCTGGAACTTCAACCGCTCCAGAGTGCCCTCCGCTGTGCCTACGCCGCGACAGCACTCGCCCACGCGCAGATGGGCAACGCTGCCCAGGCGCGCAAATTCCTGACCAAACTCCAGCGGACCCCGGGCAAGTCCAGTTTCACCACGGAGAGCATTATCGAGTTCTGCGCGCTGGTGGCGGGACGATGGCTGGGCGACGCCGAAGCCGCTGCGGGCCTGAAGCAGTCAGCCCGGCGGTACAAGGGGGCAGGCCTTTACACCGTCGCCGGGATCAGTCTGCTGGCGGCTACCGTCAACGGCAGCGACGCTGACTTCCGCCTTCTGGAGGAGATCGCGGACCACCGTCAGGGCCCCCTTGCGGAGATCGCCCGACTTATCGCAGTGGGGAGCCGGACCAAGGATGCCAAGACCCTGCTTGCCGCGGGGGAAATCGCGGCCACCCTCGAACTGGACGCCGTTGAGGCCCGCTGTATGGCGCTGGCAGTGGATTTCGCGCGGCAGGACGGGGATTCCATTTCCGCCCGGACCGCCCAGGCGCGTCTGGACATCCTGGCTGCCACCGTGGCGAACCTTCCCATCGTGCCCAGCAGTGGCAGCCCGTTGCTGACCGCGCGGGAGCGCCAGATCGCGCGGCTGGCCGGCCGCGGAGCATCGAACCGTGACATCGCCCTGGAAATGGGTGTGTCCGTCCGCACCGTGGAAGGCCACCTCTACCAGGTCTTCACAAAGCTGGGCGTAACTTCCAGGGGTGATCTGACTGGACTCGTCTAACGGCCACAAACCGGCACCCGCCCAACGCCCTGTCACCGGCCGGCGCGAACCCCTGGACCGGATCTGCAACATCGTCCGGAGCGGGACCAGCCAGGCTGTATTTGTGATGGCCGGGCCCGGAATCGGCAAGACGTCCCTCACAGAGGCCATCGCAGAGCGGCTCTCCGGGGATCTGAACATCCTGCAGATTCATGGGAGTTCTGCATTGGCCGCCGTACCTTTCGGCGTCCTGACTCCCTATACAGGTGAGCTGACCGCCGAAGAGTCGGTTTCGCCGGTGGCGGTATTGCGCTCCATGTGGACGTACTTCGAGAAGCTGAAGGCAGGCAGGGGCGCCCCTGTCCTTTTGGTAGTGGACGATGCCCACCACTTGGACGACGCCTCGGCCGGGGTAGTGGCGGACCTCATCTCCGCAGGTTGGGCAACAGTGGTGGCGGCTGCCAGGCCACGGCCCGGGCTGCCGCAGCCGCTGGACCAGCTCTGGTACGACGGCCTTGCCGAAAGGGTGGACCTTCGGCCCCTCAACCGGGAACAGATTGAAGAAGTTCTGGCCAACGTCCTCGATGGAACGGTGCCGGCCGCCACAGTGGACGCCGTGTGGATTGCGTCCGGCGGTAATCCCCGCATTCTCGATGCCCTGCTGCACGACGCTGCCGAAAGTGGTGTCCTGGCTAAGCGGAACGGCATCTGGATGTTGCTCGGCCCTGTGCCCGCCGACGGCGCCCAGCTCACGGCGGTGGTGACAAAGGACCACATCCGGCGCGGGCCGGAGGAGCAGGAGGCCCTGAAGCTCATCGCGCTTGCCGGCCCGGTGGGCCGCAAGGTGATCGAGGACATCAGCGGAGCCGCCGTGGTCCGGGCGCTCCTTGACCAGCAGATGATTATTGAAACCCCTGGAGTCCCGGCCGAACTCTCCCTGTGGAATGCCCTTTTCGCCAACGCCATCCGAAGCACAATCTCCGTGTCGCGCAGCCTGCAGCTGCTGGAGAAGATCCGGGCCCACCAAAACGGCACGGTTTTGCGCGGGGAGGGCATGCTTCGGTCCGTGGAGTGGGCCTTTGAATGTGGACTGCGCATATCGGACCCGGAAATGCTCGACGCCGCCCGCGAGGCCCTGAGGCGGTTCCGCAACCCAAGCGCCCGGACCATAGCCGCCAAGATCCAGGATCCTGCGCTGATGCCGTT
The DNA here is from genome assembly GCF_059383655.1 of Pseudarthrobacter sp. Hb11. Lineage (NCBI taxonomy): Bacteria > Bacillati > Actinomycetota > Actinomycetes > Micrococcales > Micrococcaceae > Pseudarthrobacter > Pseudarthrobacter sp. Hb11. The sequence goes on along the minus strand of NZ_JBWZCM010000007.1, from coordinate 161,321 downwards.
GGCCACCGCTATCCAGGCACGGGCCCTCTACAACGAGGGCGCGTACAGCCAGGCCGCCCACATGCTGGATAGCTGTTGGCGCCAGCTTTCCGATCAACCTGACGGTCCTGCCGTCCTTTTGCTCCGGGCAGCGGCCCATCAGGCCACCAGCCAGTCACTGGACGCCTTGGCCGAGGACATACGGGAACACGCCCGGGAGCACGCCGAAGGGGACCGTCAACCCCAAGACCAGCTCCTGCAGGTCATCCGCTTCCTGCAACTTGGGGCAGCCGTGGATGCCGGGGCGCTGGCCACTGAGGTCCGGGACATCCGGAGCATCGCCTCCACGGAGCCCGGAGGCGAATCGGTCAGGGTGCTTGGTGAAGCGCTTCTGGGCCACGCCCTTGCCGCCGCCGGCCGCGCCGGCGAGGGACTGGATTCCGCCCTCCTGGCCGCCTCGGACTTGCCGCCGCTGGAAGACAGCCTGTTCTTCTTCACCGAGTTCGTGCTGGGACGGCTCGTGACCGGCTACCTGGCAATGGGTGAATGGGAATCGGCCGAGCGGGAACTGAACAATTACGCGGCCGGACACGCGGCCGGAGCTGCCACGTTCAACGGAAGCCTGGAGGTGCTCCAGGGATACTCGCTTCTTCGGCAAGGCCGCATGGACCGGGCGTACCAGGTGCTGCTGCCGGCCGTTGAGGCGTTGAGGCTGAATGATCCGCTGCAGCTGTTCCGCTTCGGGTCCTCCCTGGGTTTCTACGTGGCCGCCAGGCTGGGGGATGCAGCGCAGGCAAAACGGCTTGAACAGGACTTCACCGACGCAATGGCGGGAGGCCCAGCCCACGAGCTGCTGGCCGCAGCCTACGGCGCCGCCGCCTCCGAATATCTGTCCCGGGACGGCAAGGGTCTGGCGACGCTCCATACTCTGGCCACCACTCAGGGCGCCACCGCCAGGGCCGGCACCCTGCTCGAAATCCTGGCCATCTGCTGGGACCTGGGTGATCCTTCCGTTATCCCCATGGTGCAGTCAGTGGCGAAGACGGTGGAGGGCCGATGGGCCCAGGCGATGCTGACACTGGCTGCCGGCTGGGAAGCAGCTGACGGGGATGACCTGATGGGCACGGCAGCCTCACTGGAGGAAGCGGGGTTCGTGAATCTGGCCCGCGAGGCCTATGCCCGTGCCAGTACCGTCCTGGAGCAGGCCGGAGAACGCCGACGGTCAAGGCAGGCGGTGGCACTCCGCGAGAAGTGCGACCACGAACTGGGGGAGCGGTTCCGGGAAGGCCGGTTTATTGCTGCCGCTCCCGCCGTCCACCTCACCCGCCGGGAGCAGGACATCGTGGGGCTGGCTGTGCAGGGCCTCACGGACCGCGAAATCGCCCAACGGCTGATGGTCTCGGTGCGTACCGTAGAAGGGCACCTGTACCGCACGTACGTGAAGCTGGGTGTGCGCAGCCGCGATGAGCTGGAGTCAGCCCTCCCGAAATAAGTTTGAATAGCCCGTCCGACGAACCACCGCCGTTGCGCCCTTTTGCCTGCCCAAAAACGGGCGGCGCACGCCCGGGACCCTTGGTCCAGCTGCCCATTGGGGCGATGCGGGTACTGCAGGCAGTCCCCGTAGTGCGTCGACGCTGAATTCGAGTACACCCTACTCGTGCGCAGAGTGGTTCCGAGGGATTTACTTAAGGAGGCAAAAGGAACCGGCCGAAAGAAGCCGCAAGAGTTGCCCGCAGCAGAACAAGTCTTTCCCGTCCTCACAATCTTCCGGTCCTTCGGGGCCGGGCTGGGCGGGGCCGGCAACGTCAGAGTCTTCTGAGACCGAGGCTCTCCCCCCAGCCGTTGCCGGCCCTCCATTCCGCGGGGCTGAAGCCCGGAGCGGCTGTGGGACAATTGAGTGTCATCCGTTGGCATCTCAAGGAGTTAGTTTTGGCCGTAGTATCAACGCCAGCCACACTGGAACGTGCCTTGCCGGTCATGGATAACGCCGAAGTGCAACGCATCCGGAACGACTTCCCGGTCCTGGACCAACTGGTCAACGGACGCCCCCTGGTCTATCTGGACTCCGGAGCCACGTCCCAGAATCCGCTGAGCGTCATCGAAGCCGAGCAGGAATTCTATGAGCAGCGCAATGCTGCCGTGCACCGCGGTGCCCACCACCTCGCGGTCGAGGCTACCGAAGCGTTCGAGGACGCCCGGCAGACAGTGGCCGACTTCGTCAGCGCTGACTTCTCCGAGATCATCTGGACGTCCAACGCAACGGAGGGCCTCAACCTGCTCAGTTACGCGCTGTCCAACGCCGGCCTATGGGCGGCACAGGGGCGGGGCGACGCCCGGCTGAAGGACCTTGCACTGAACCCGGGTGATGAGATCGTGGTGACGGAAATGGAGCACCACGCCAACCTCATACCCTGGCAGGAACTTGCCTTCCGCACCGGGGCAAGCCTTCGCTACATACCCGTGGACGACGCCGGCAGCCTCCGCATGGACCTGGCCGGCGGCATCGTCAACGCGAGGACGAAAGTGCTGGCTTTCACCCACGCCTCCAACGTCCTGGGCACCATCAACCCCGTCCGCGAACTTACCGCCCTGGGCCGGAACGCCGGCGCCCTGGTGGTCCTGGACGCCTGCCAGTCCGCCCCGCATATGCCTTTGGACGTCAAAGAGTTGGACGTTGACTTCGCAGTCTTTTCCGGACACAAAATGCTGGCCCCCACGGGAATCGGGGTGCTCTACGGCAAGCAGGAGATCCTGGACATCCTGCCGCCGTTCCTGACCGGTGGGTCAATGATCACCACTGTGACCATGGAGCGCGCTGAGTACCTCCCCGCGCCCCAGCGCTTTGAAGCCGGGACCCAGCGGATCTCCCAGGCGGTAGCCTTGGCTGCTGCTGCCAACTACCTGACGGAAACAGGGCTGGACCGGATCCACCGCTGGGAGGCTGAGCTTGGCCAGCGCATGATCACCGGGCTGGAATCCCTTCCGGGGATCCGGGTGCTCGGTCCCGCCGCGGGCCAGGACCGGATAGGGCTCGCCGCGTTCGACGTTGAGGGAGTGCACGCCCACGACGTGGGCCAATACCTTGATTCGCGGGGAATCGCCGTGCGAGTTGGACACCACTGTGCCCAGCCGCTGCACCGCCGGCTCGGGTTGACGGCCACCACCAGGGCAAGCGCGTACCTGTACAACACCACCGACGACGTGGACCAGTTCCTGGATGCCGTCTCGGGCGTGCGGGCCTACTTCCGCGCCTAAGACACCAACACTTTGAAGGTATGACATGAGCCTTGACCACCTGTACCAGCAGATCATCCTTGACCATTCCAAGGCCCGCCATGGCAGCGGACTGGCCGGGACACAGGCGCCGGACGGCGCCACGACGGGGCAGTCGCACCAGCTCAACCCCGTCTGCGGCGACGAAGTAACCCTGCGCCTCGCCGTAACCGACGGCAAAGTTGCGCAAATCGCCTGGGACGGCGCGGGCTGCTCCATCTCCATGGCGTCAGCCTCCGTCCTCACGGACCTGGCTGAAGGAATGACTGTGGCTGAGCTGCACGAGGTGATTGACAGCTTCCGCGAGGTCCTCCGGTCCCGGGGCAAAATAACCGCGGATCCGGAACTCCTGGGCGATGCGGCAGCGTTCGAGGGAGTCGCCCGCTACGCGGCCCGCGTGAAGTGCGCCATGATTTCCTGGGTAGCGGCGGAGGACGCGCTCAACCAGGCAGCCTGACAGCACAAACCTGACCAAGCAGCCTGACGGCAAAAGAGTCCGGGCCTCCTTCCCGCAGGAAGAAGGCCCGGACTTCTTAGTGGAACCTGCTTAGAACAGCGACATGATGCCGATGATGGCGGTGGCCGCCCCCAGCACCATGGAGATGCTCACCAGCACCACGTGAACGGTAAGGAACTTCGTGGCCTTGCCGGCGGCGTCGCGGGCCCGGGGATCCTTCATGACCCGGCGCAGGAACTGCGGCCAGACCACCAGGGACCAGACGCCGGCGATGATCAGGACCAGCGCGGCGAAGACGGGCAGCTCCACGAGTTAGTGGCTTTCCAGCCAGGCCTGGGCCTGCTTGGCCTGCAGGTTCAGCGCCTTGGCAACCATGGGCTCGGCGGCGTCGGCAATTTTCCCGCCGAGGAACGGAACCGAGGACTTGACGGCACCCTCGAGCTCGACGCGCGTGCCGCCGTCGGCAGCTATCAGCCGCTGCACGGCGGTGACGTCCACGGGAGCGCCAGCGACCTTCAGCGAGATGTTGCTCTGGCGGGAGCCGTCCGCCGCGGGGGCATCCCAGCTTTCCACCTGCGTCACCTTTAGGTGCTCACCGACAAACTTGCGGGCGAACTCGGGAAGCCGGGTGGTGGGAAGGGTCCGTACGGACGTGGCGCTGAACGCGCCGGCGACGTCGCCGTCAACGGTGAAGGATTCGAGGCTGCCGCCCACCAGCTGGCTGACGTGGCGCTGGAAATCCTCATTCACCAGGACAGCTGCAACGCTGGGTACGGAGTGCGGAAGGGTGGTGGTTGCGCTCAGGGCCATGGGTCCTCCTGGGACGTGGGGAACGGATTAAGCTCCAAACATCCTACGGGGTCCTCGCTGTCCGCTCCGCATCCACGAGCTTCCGCGCCGCTCCGGTGATGTTCCTCGCCATGGCCGGAAAGATCAGGCTGTGGAACGGAAGGACCGCCAGCCAGTAAAGCCGCCCGCTCAGGCCTTTGGGGAAGAAGATGGCCCGCTGCCGGTACCTGCTGCCGTTTGCGTCGGGCTCCACGGACAGCTCCAGCCATGCCCGGCCCGGTGCCCGCATCTCGGCGCGGAGCCGCAGCAGTTTGCCGTGGTCAATCCGTTCCACCCGCCACCAGTCCACCACTTCGCCGGCGGCGAGGGTATGCGGATGCCTGCGTCCGCGCAGCAGGCCGGCGCCGCCCGTCAGCTTGTCCAGCCAGCCACGGACCTGCCAGGCCAAAGGCAGGGAGTACCAGCCGTTCCGCCCGCCGATGCCCTCAATGACCGTCCACACGTGGACGGGATCCACATCGCCGTGGAAGGTCCGTTCGTCGATGTAGACCTTGTGCCCCGCCCAGTCGGGGTCGCTGGGCAGGGGATCGGCAGCCACCCCGGCGTTCGCCCAGGTGGTCTCCACCTGCCCGTCGCGTTCCCTGCCGAGGGCCAGGGCGACGGCGGTGCGGTAGGCGGTAAGGCCGCCGTCGGGCTGCGGAATGTACCGGTCGATGTCGTGCTCATTGGACACGGCGTCGTGCTGGAGGGACTGGACCAGGGGCACGGCCATGGACAGCGGGATGGGTGTGGTCAGGGCAACCCACATGCCGGCGAGTTTGGGCGCAGGGACGGGCAGTGCAAGCACCACCCGGTAGGGCAGCCCGGCTTCGGCGGCGTACTCCTTCATCATCCCAGCGTAGGTGAGCACCTGGCGGCAGCCGACGTCGAACGTGCGGTTGATCGGGCCGTCCAGGGAAGCCGCGGACACCAGGTAGTAGAGGACATCCCGCACCGCGATGGCCTCGATGCGGTTGCGGACCCAGCTGGGCGCCGGCATCAGCGGCAACGTCTCGGAAAGGTGCCGGATCATCTCGAAGGAGGCCGAGCCGGAGCCGATCACCACGCCCGCCTGGAACACGATGGCGTCCACCGGACTGTCGAGGAACACTTTGCCTACGGCCTCGCGGGAGCGCATGTGGGTGGACAGTTCCACGCCTTGGGGATGGAGGCCGCCCAGGTAGATGATCCTGCCCACCCCCGCCGCCGCAGCAGCATCAGCGGCCGCCCGCGCCATCGCCTGTTCCTTGGCTTCGAATCCCGCCCCGGCTGCCATCGAGTGCACGAGGTAGTAGAAGACGTCGACGCCGGCCAGCGCCGCCCGCAACGCGTCGCCGTCGTCCAGGCTGCTCTCCATGACCTCCACCCTGTCCCGCCATGGCACCCCCGCGATTTTGTTTGGGGAGCGCACCAGGACTTTGACTGTGAGGCCCTCCTCCAGGAGCTTCGGCACCAGCCGGCCGCCGATGTAACCTGTGGACCCGGTGACCAGGACGGTCTTGGGTGAACGCTCGGTGCTGCTGGTTCCGGTCATGCTGTCTCCTCTTCGTCTCTAAGCTGTTCGGAGCCGCAGCGCGCCTGGACGGCCGCCTGCCTGCCTGGTGTGTGGTTGCCAGCCTAGCTGCACGCATCCACCCGGCATGTCGGTGGGGAGGGGTAGGCTGGGTTTACCCGGGATTCGACGCGAATTTCGGGTTTTCGCGTTGCGCTTTTTCGTTGAACACCACAGGAGCTTCTGCCATGAGCCTTCCCGGCCCGTCCACCGCCGGCCATTCCAGCGCGGGCCCGTCGCTGGATGGACTGCGCCGAGCCCTCGGCCCGGACAAGACCTTCGCCCGTGTCCGGGCCGAGGCTGCCCGCGGCTTCGATGTCCGGGGCCAGGACTACCAGATCAGCGCGCCTGCCGGACTGCGGCCGGTGCTTCTTGCCGAGATGGCGGATGGAATATCGGCCACTGCCACGGCGGGCGGAGGGTCCGACGGCGCGCGGCCAGCCGTGGTGCTGGCCGTCACCGCTACCGGCCGGGAGGCAGAGGACCTGACGGCCGCGCTGCGGGCCTACCTCCCCGCGGACGCCGTGGCTGAGTTCCCCAGCTGGGAAACCCTCCCGCACGAACGGCTCTCCCCGCGCTCAGACACCGTGGGCCGGCGACTCTCCGTGCTGCGCAGGCTTGCGCACCCGGAAAGCTCGACGGCGGGACCGCTCCGTGTGGTGGTGGCACCCGTCCGCGCCGTGGTCCAGCCAATGGTGGCCGGCCTGGGCGAGCTGGTTCCTGTCACGCTGAAGGTGGGCCAGGACGTTCCGTTTACCGACGTCGTGCGGAGCCTCGCGGACGCTGCTTACGCCCGCGTGGACATGGTGACGCACCGCGGTGAGTTCGCTGTCCGCGGCGGCATCATCGACGTTTTTCCCCCCACCGAGGATCACCCCATCCGGGTGGAATTCTTCGGTGACGAGGTGGACCAGATGCGCTGGTTCGCCGTCGCCGACCAGCGCTCGCTGTCTTCGCCCGGGCTCCACCACCCCACGGAGCTGCACGCCCCGCCGTGCCGGGAAATCCTGATTACTCCGTCCGTGATGTCCCGTGCGGCCACCCTGAAGTCCCAGCTTCCGGCTGCGGCGGACATGTTGGAAAAGATCGCTGGCGGCATTGCCGTGGAGGGGATGGAATCCCTGGCGCCGGTGCTGGTGGATGCCATGGTCCCGTTTGTGGAGCAGCTGCCTGCGGGTTCCATTTCGGTGATTATCGAACCCGAGAAGGTCCGTACCCGCGCCCACGACCTGGCCGCTACCAACGAAGAGTTCCTGGAAGCGGCCTGGTCCACGGCCTCCGACGGCGGGACCGCCCCGCTGGACCTCAGCTCGCAGGCAAGCGCTGCCCTCCACTCAGCCAGCTTCCGTTCGCTGACCGAAACGCGGACTTCATCCCTGGAGCACGGTGTGTCCTGGTGGTCCATCACCTCTCTGGCACAGGACGAGGACCTGCTGCCCGACGTCGACGTGCTGAACCTGCACGCACGTGAACCCCGCGGCTACCAGGGCGACGTGGCCGAAATGATGGACTTCATCGGTTCCCGCGTCCGGGACCAGTGGCGGATCGTTGTGGCCACGGAGGGTCCCGGGCCAGCGCAGCGCCTCGCGGAACTCTTCCACGACAGCGACATCCCCTGCGCCCGGGTGGACAGCCTGGACCACGAACCCCAGGCGGGCATCATCGAGGTGACCACTGCCGCCGTCGGACGCGGGTTTGTCCTGGACGGCCTCAAGCTCGGCCTGCTCACCGAAGCCGACCTGCTGGGCCGGACGTCCGCCGGATCCACGAAGGACATGCGCCGCATGCCGTCCAAGCGCCGCAACGCGGTGGACCCGCTGCAGCTGGTGGCGGGGGACCACGTGGTGCATGAACAGCACGGCATCGGGCGCTTTGTGGAGCTGATCCAGCGCAAAGTTGCTGGAGGCGGTGACGGCGTGCGCGAATATCTGGTCTTGGAGTATGCGCCGTCCAAGCGGGGCGCACCGGGGGACCGGTTGTTTGTGCCCACCGACCAGCTGGACCAGGTGACGCGTTATGTTGGCGGCGACACTCCCGTCCTGAGCAAGATGGGCGGCGCGGACTGGGCCAGCACCAAGTCCAAGGCCCGCAAAGCCGTCAAGGAGATCGCCGGCGAGCTGATCCGGCTGTACTCCGCCCGGATGGCCTCGCGCGGACACGCCTTCGGTCCGGACACCCCGTGGCAGCGCGAACTTGAGGAAGCCTTCCCGTACGTGGAGACGCCGGACCAGCTAACCACCATCAACGAGGTGAAGGCGGACATGGAGCGCGAAATCCCCATGGACCGGCTGGTCTCCGGCGACGTGGGCTACGGCAAAACGGAAATCGCCGTGCGCGCAGCCTTCAAGGCGGTTCAGGACGGCAAACAGGTGGCCGTGCTGGTGCCCACCACCCTGCTGGCCCAGCAGCACCACGAAACCTTTACCGAGCGGTTCTCCGGTTTTCCCCTGCGGGTCAAGGCCCTGTCCCGGTTCCAGGGGACCAAGGAAACCAAAGAGACCGTAGAGGGCGTCAAGAGCGGCTCAGTGGACGTCGTCATCGGTACCCACCGGCTGCTGTCCAAGGACTTTGAGTTCAAGGACCTGGGTCTCGTAATTGTGGACGAAGAGCAGCGCTTCGGGGTGGAGCACAAGGAAGCGCTCAAGAAAATGCGCACAAACGTGGACGTGCTGGCCATGAGTGCAACCCCCATTCCGCGCACCCTGGAAATGTCCCTCACCGGCATCCGGGAAACGTCCACCCTGGCCACGCCGCCGGAGGAACGCCACCCCGTTCTGACGTACGTTGGCCCCTACACGGACAAGCAGACCTCGGCTGCCATCCGGCGCGAACTGATGCGCGAGGGCCAGGTGTTCCTGGTCCACAACCGGGTGTCCACCATCGAGCGCACCGCCGCCAAGATCCGTGAACTGGTACCGGAAGCCCGGGTTGAGGTGGCCCATGGCCAGATGTCCGAGAGCCGGCTGGAACAGATCATCGTTGACTTCTGGGAGAAGCGCTTTGACGTGCTGGTGTGTACCACCATCATCGAAACCGGCCTGGACATCTCCAACGCCAACACCCTGATCGTGGACGGGGCGGACAAGTACGGCCTGTCCCAGCTGCACCAGCTCCGCGGCCGGGTGGGCCGCGGCCGTGAGCGTGCCTACGCCTACTTCCTCTACCCGTCAGAGAAACCGCTCGGCGAGGTGGCGCTGGAACGGCTGAAGGCCGTGGCCGCGCACAATGAACTTGGCGCGGGCATGCAGTTGGCCATGAAGGACCTCGAGATCCGCGGCGCCGGCAACCTGCTGGGCGGCGAACAGTCAGGCCATATCCAGGGCGTCGGTTTCGACCTCTACATCCGCCTGGTAGGGGAGGCGGTGGCGGACTTCCGTGGCGAGGCCGAGGAGAAGGCAGCTGAGATGAAGATCGAATTGCCGGTCAACGCGCACCTTCCGCACGACTACGTGCCGGGGGAGCGGTTGCGCCTGGAGGCCTACCGCAAGCTGGCCTCCGCACTCACGAATGAGGCCATCGACGAAGTCCTGGCCGAGCTTGTGGACAGGTACGGCGAGCCGCCGCTGCCGGCCCAGAACCTGGTGTCAGTGGCGCGCTTCAGGGTGGGTGCCCGGGAAGCGGGACTGTCCGATGTGGCGCTGCAGGGCAACTTCATCAAGTTCTCGCCCGCTACGCTTCCGGAGTCCAAGGTTATGCGCCTGAACCGGATGTACCCGGGATCCCAGTCCAAGCCGGCCCTGGATGCCGTGCTGATCCCCAAGCCGAAAACAGCAAAGATCGGCGGGCGGGACCTGCAGGACGCGGAAATCCTGGAATGGGCCAACGGCGTCATCCGGTACATCTTCTCGGACGCCCCACTGGCGGTGAGTTAGGACTTGATGGGAGGACACCACGCCGCGTCGGGAGCCGCGGCGTGGGTAGCTATTGCGTCCACGGGGCCGTACACATTGAGCTGGTACCCGCTGGACGCCACCGGGATCCTGATCGGCGGGATGGCGACGGCGGGAACAGCCCTGGTGTGCGACTGGGACCACCGGCACAGCACGGTGGCGAATTCCCTGCCGCCGCTGTCCAACGTGATCGCCGTCGGAATTGAGAACGCCAGCGGCGGGCACCGGCAGGGCACGCACTCCGTGCTTGGGGCGGCATTCTTTGTGCTGCTCGCCACCCTGGCCGGGCAGGTCCAGGTGCAGACGGACTGGGGACTGCTGTCCGTGGGTGCGGGGCTGCTGTGCATGTTTATGATCAACATCGCCGCGAAGGCCCTGAAGCTGTTCCCCAAGGCGGGCTTCATCAGCAACTGGATCTTCGCGCTCACCATGGCCGGGCTGGTCACCTGGTATGCGCCGGACCAGTGGACCTGGCTCCCCGTCTCGATGCTGACGGGCGTGGTGGTGCACATCGTGGGGGACCTGATCACCACGGGAGGCGTGCCCCTGCTGTGGCCGGTCGTTATCCGGCCGCCCAAGCTCATGCGCAAGGTACCGCTGCTGCGCCAGGTCTGGCGGCCAAACGGCGCCCTGTCCCTGCCGTTGCTGGGGCGTGCCGGGTCGAAGCGCGAGTGGCTGCTGCTGATCCCGGTGAGCGCCTACGCGATGGTGGGGCTGTGCGTGGCGGGCTGGTCCTTACTCGATGGCCAATGGCCAAGGGTGGCCGCCGCCGCTGAGGCCTGGACCAGAACCTGGTTCTGACACCGGGTCTGGTCCCCACGCCCTGCTCTGGTTCTCGAAGGCCGGGCCATGGACAGCAAGAGACCCCCTGGACGGTGTCCAGGGGGTCTTACCGCGTTTGGGTCAAACGAAGTAGCAGTAAGCGCCGTTTTAAGCCGTCAAAACGACACTTAGTGCGACCTGCCTGGGCTTAGTGCTCGCCGGCGGAGTCCGAACGGCCGAGGATGGTCTGCGGGATCCAGTAAGCCAGGGCGAACAGCACCAGGCAGGCTGCCATTGGCCAGGGGTTTCCCAGCGTCAGGAAGGACAGTGAGTAGATGGCGCCGAGGAACAGGGCCATGCAGACCACGAAGAGAAGAATGCTCGTGCCGAGCTTGTTCTCGTTCTGGGGCGTCTGCACGTTGCCCTGGTCAGACGAAGAGCCCTGGTTGGAAGCCGTGATACTGCTGGACATTCGTTCCTCCTTGGCCCGCGGGCCTCAATCTGTGGCGGCTCCGGGTGCCCTCAGTACGAGGACGAACCCTGTTCACCCTTGACGATGGCAATGCCGGAGCTGGCACCAATACGTGTTGCACCTGCTGCAATCATAGCCTGCGCGTCTTCGAGGGACCGCACTCCGCCGGAGGCCTTCACGCCAAGGCCGGGGCCCACCGTCTTCCGCATCAGGGCGATATCCTCCGCCGTGGCACCTCCGCCGTTGAAGCCTGTTGAGGTCTTGACGAAATCAGCACCGGCTTCCACAGCGGCCTCACAGGCGAGAACCTTCTGGGCATCATCCAGCAGCGCTGTTTCAATGATGACCTTCAGGATGGCGCCACCGGCGTGGACAGCCTCTGCCACGGCAGTGATGTCCTCAACCAGCGCACCCTTGTCCCCGGCCCTGGCGGCCGCGATGTTGATCACCATGTCCACCTCGTCGGCGCCGTCCAGCACCGCACCGCGGGATTCAAAGGCCTTGACGTCAGTGGGTGTGGCGCCAAGCGGGAAGCCCACCACGGAACAGGTCAGGACAGCGGAACCCTTGAGGGCCTTCTTGACGGTCTTCACCCAAAGGGGGTTAACGCACACCGACTTGAAGTGGTACTCCACGGCTTCGGCGCAGACCTTGAGGATGTCAGCTTCTCCCGCTTCGGGCTTCAGCAGGGTGTGGTCGATGAAGGATGCGATGTTGCCGGATCCGGCGGCTGCGGTTTGAACGGAAGGGGTGGCTTCGTTGCTCATGATGGTCCTCTCCAGGGGCCCGTGGGCCGGGCGCGGTAACGCCCATGACTCGTTTCGGGAACCATCTTGCCACAGCCGGAGTGGCTTACATCGGGCAAGCAGCCGAGGCCGCGGTCAGGCAGCCGCGGGCAAGGCAGCAGGAGCAGAAGCGGTCAGCAGCTGGGTGGCGCAGGCGCCCGCCGCGGAAGCGGCAGCAACCAGCAGACCCAGCCGGACGCCGTCGAACGCTGCGGCGTCACCAATCGCCCAGATCCCCGGGACCGACGTCCGGAAGTCCTCGCTGATGACTATCCCACCGGTGGCCGCCGTCCGCAGTCCGGCGCTGGCGGCGAGCCCGTCCCGGGACACCCGCTCTTCGGCAAGGACCACCAGGTCGCCGTACATGCTGCTGCCGTCCTCGAAGATCACACCGGAGGCGGCGAAAGCTGACGCTGATGCACCGGGCATAACGGCGGCCGGCCTGGCGGTGGTGCGGATTGGGCGTACACCCCTCGCCCGGAGCACTGCTTCAGCCTGGCCCGCGGCGGCGCCGGTGCCCACCAGGATCCCCAGCGGACGCCGGCCGAGTTCCCTCGTGACTTCGTTGACGGCCTCGCCGACGCGGGCGGCGTCGTCAATGGTGGAGTAGCTCAGGCAGCGGCCGGCGCCCTCCACCGGGCTGGCTACCGGTGCCGATCCGGTGGCGATGACCAGCTGGTCATAGCTGAATTCCATGCCGTCGGCCGTCGCGACAGTCCGGTTTTCCGCGTCGATGTGGCTGGCTGGCTGGCCGAAGCGGACAGAGACCTGGGGGAGCAGCGCCAACTCCACCAGTTCCGCCGGGGTATCGTCCCGGTTGCTCAGTACGGTGATGGTGCCGGTGAACCGGGCGCGGTCAAGCTGGCTGACGAGGGCCTGGGCAGCTGGGCCCGCCCCTGCGATGACAATGCGGGTGGCGGGAGCGGTGGACGTGGAGGGTGCCGGAGCGGACATGTGCTGGCCCTTTCGCTGGCGGCCGGGAACGGCCGGAACTTCGTGATGAACCCAGCGTAGGCCCGCGCTTTTTCCGGGGTGTTTCCGCACAGTTGCCCTTTATCAACGGCACGTTCGCCAGTGTTTACCGGCCGGTAACAGAACCCGTGACGTGGCTCTCATTCCTCCGCCAGTGGACACATTCGGCACCCCGTCCACGCAGCTAGACCCGGATGCGGTAGCCCCGTTTCACCACGGTCTCCACCAGCCGGCCGTCAGGCAGTGAGGAACGGAGCCGGCTGACGGTCATGTCCAGGGCGTGCACCGAACCGCGGAGCTCCAGCAGTTCTGACAGGGATTCGCGGGACAGGACAGCGCCGCCGGCCCCCAGGAGGGCGCGAAGGAGCAGCAGCGGGGCCGGGGCCAGTTCCACGGGCTGGCCGTCAATGCGCAGGCTGCGTCCCCGCAGTTCGATGTTGCCGGACCGGGTGTCCAGCCGCCGGACGTGGTTCAAAGCGAGGTGCTCGCATACCAGCCTGATGAGCGCCCCCATCCGGAACCGCTCCGGAACCAGGGGCGTCACGCCGGCGTCAAGCAGAGGCTGCGCCGTGACGGGGCCCACCACCGCGGTGGTGACGTTGGTCTTCAGGCTTTCGATCAGCTGTTTGTAGACACCCATCTCGTGGGCGGTGCTCCACATGGCGTCCACGGCAGGCGCGCTGGTGAACGTGAGGACGTCCAGGTTTCCGCTGCACGCGGCCTCGATGAGGCGGGGCAGCCTGTCCGCGCCATCGGGCTTCACCCAGCGGTAAGGCGTCACGGTCAGGACCGTGGCGCCGGACATCCTCAGGCGCTCCAGCTGCCGGACATCGGTGTAGCCGTGCAGCTGCACGGCGACGGTCTTGCCCCGGACACCCTCCGTGAGCAGCATGTCCACCAGCGTCGCGGTGGTTTCGTCGCTGCTGATACCGACGTCGGCAAGCCCGGCCGCGCGCACGGCACCCCGGGCTTTGGGTCCCCGGACGAACATCCGGCAGGCACCCAGGGTCTCCAGCAGCTCGTCGCCGATCCCGAAGGAGTCCGCGGCTTCACACCAGCGGCGCATGCCGTAGGCCGTGGTGGCGATGCAGAGGTCAGGCTGGGCCGCGATGATGGCCCGCGTGTCCTCGATGAGGCGCATGTCCTCCTGCACGGGAGCGATTTTCAGGGCGGGCGCGTGGAGCACCTCCGCACCACGGCGTTCCAAGGCCTCGATCAGGTCCTGGGACCGCCGGTGCGAGGTGACACCGATGCGGAAACCCTCCAGCGGTGCTTCGGTGGCGCCGGGCGCTTCTTCAACCTGCGGAGTTTCGGCCGGTGCAAGTGCAGTCATGGAGGTCAATCCTTTCACGAGCCCAGCAGCGAGGCCGCCAGCCTGTCCAGATCGGCGGCGGCCTCAGCATGCCCGCGGTTGGCCTCAGCCACCCGAACCACCTCGCCGATTACCAGTACAGCCGGGTTGCTGCAACCGGCCGCTGCACTGGTGATAGTGCCGAGATCGGCGATGGTGGTGCGCTGCCCGGGCCGGTAGCCGCGCTCCACGACGGCCATGGGCATTTCGGCACGCATCCCGGCCCTGCGGAGTCCGGCGGCGAGCTGGTGGAGGGTGCCGATGCCCATCAGGACAACGATGGTTCCGCCCAGGCCGGCGAGGTGGTGGTGCTCCTTTTCAGTCAGCGGCGCGTGCCCGGAGACCACGGTGAACATGTGGCTGACTTCACGGTGGGTCACCGGGATGCCGGCCGCCGCTGGAACGGAGATGGCGCTGGTGACGCCTGAGATGACGCGGACCGGCACACCGGCTGCCACGCAGGAGGCAACTTCCTCGCCGCCGCGGCCAAACACGTACGGATCACCGCCCTTGAGCCGGACCACATTGTTGCCTGCGAGGGCACTTTCCACCATCAGCTTCTCGATGTCGCCCTGGCTCACTTTGTGGTGGCCGGGCTTCTTGCCGACGTCCACCAATTCAGCGGAAGTCAGGGACGCCAGGTCCTGGCACGGGGCCAGGCGGTCATAAAACACCACGTCGGCGTCCCGGAGAGCCTTGACGGCGCCGACGGTGAGCAGTTCGGTTGTTCCGGGGCCGCCACCCACAAGGGTGACGTGGCCAACGGGTCCGGCTGCCGGCTCGGCGGCCACGGGAATGCCGGCGGTGCGGCACCGGTCCAGCAGGGATTCCCAGCCGGGCTGGCCGTCGTCCACCGCGGCAACAAGGAAGGGACGTTCGGGCAGCGGGCCGTCATGGCCGCCCCCCCGGGGCGTGCTGAGGCGGGAGACGACGGCGCCGGCGGCTTCGTAGCGGCGGACCGCCTGACGCGCGGCGTGGTCCGAGCCGGTGACCAGGACCTCGCGGCCGGTGAGATCAATGCTGAGCTGCATGCCTATACCTCGTTCTCGCTGGTGGGGCGGACCGCGATGGACGCTCCGAGCAGGACCTTGCCCTTTTCCTCCTGGGTGGCGGGGCGCATCTGGCCCCGCTCATCCGGGACGAAGGTGATGGAGTCGTCCTTCTGGTCAGGCGCGTTGACGAAGGAGCGGAACCGGCGGAGTCGCTCCGGGTCCTTGAGGGTGTCCGCCCATTCGTCCTGGTAGGTGTCCACGTGCTTGGCCATAGCCGCCTCGAGGTCCGCGGCGATACCCAGGGTGTCCTTAACCACCACGTCCTCAACGTGCTTTATGCCGCCGTCGAGCTCTTCCTGCCAGCGCGCGGTGCGCTGCAGGCGGTCCGCGGTACGGATGTAGTACATAAAGTAGCGGTCGATGTACTTGATCAGCGTTTCGTCATCGAGGTCCCTGGCCAGCAGCTGGGCGTGCGCCGGGGTGGCGCCACCGTTGCCGCCCACGTACAGGTTCCAGCCGTCGGCCGTGGCGATCACGCCAACATCCTTGCCGCGGGCCTCGGCGCATTCGCGGGCACAGCCGGAGACGCCCATCTTGAGCTTGTGCGGGCTCCGGAGGCCGCGGTAACGGAGCTCCAGCTGGATGGCCATGGCCACCGAGTCCTGGACGCCGAAGCGGCACCAAGTGGACCCGACGCAGGACTTCACCGTGCGCAGGCTCTTGCCGTAGGCCTGGCCGGATTCAAAGCCCGCGTCCACGAGCTCCTTCCAGATCTCCGGGAGCTCCTCCAGGCGGGCCCCGAACATGTCGATCCGCTGGCCGCCGGTGATCTTGGTGTACAGGTTGTATTTCTCGGCCACCGCTGCGATCACGCCCAGCTTCTTCGGGGTGATTTCACCGCCGGCGATGCGGGGAACCACCGAGTAGGTGCCGTCCTTCTGCATGTTGGCGAGGGCGCGGTCGTTGGTGTCCTGCAGGGTGCCGCGGCCGGCGTCCAGGACGTAGGCGCTGTTTTGGCTGGCCAGGATGTTCGCGATGGTCGGCTTGCAGATGTCGCAGCCTGCCCCGGTGCCGTACTTGGCCATGATCTCTTCGAAGGAGGTCAGTTCCAGGACGCGGATGGCGTCGAACAGTTCCTGGCGGGACAGTTCGATGTGTTCGCAGAGGGCCTTGGAAACCTCGACGCCGGACTTGGTGAGCTCCGTTTCCAGCAGCTTCTTGAGCATGGGGACACAGGAGCCGCACTGGGTGCCGGCGCGGGTGCAGCCCTTCAGCTCACCCAGTTCCTGGACGGGGGCGTTGCCCTCACAGGCGCCGCAGCCGTTGATGGCGTCACGGATGCTGCCGGCAGTCACGTTGTTGCAGGAGCAGAGGGTGGCGTCGTCCGGCAGTTCGGTTTCCGGGGCTTCGCCGCCGCCGGCCGCGCTGAGGAACGCGCCCGGTTCGGCGGGAAGTTCGCGGCCCAGGAGCGGACGCAGGCTCATGTACGGTGAGGCGTCGCCCACGAAGATGCCGCCCAGCAGGGTCTTGGCGTCGTCGGTGGTGACGATCTTCTGGTACACGCCGCGGGCGGGGTCCGCGTAGACGATTTCGAGGGCGTGCTCGGTCTTGGCGAACGCGTCACCAAAGCTCGCGACGTCGACGCCGGAGAGCTTGAGTTTGGTGGCGGTGTCGAAACCGGGGAAGGTGGCATCCCCGCCGTGCAGGCGGTCGGCGACAATTTCCGCCATGGTGTTGGCGGGAGCAACCAGGCCCAGGCACATGCCGCCGAAGTTGGCCACTTCGCCGATGGCCCAGATTCCGTCCACTTCTGTGGCGCAGTAGTCGTTGATGACCACTCCGCCCCGCTGGCCCAGCGAGAAGACCTGCTCCTCGCCCTCGGCTGCGCGGAAGAGTTCGTCGCGCGGCCGGACGCCGATCGCGACGATCACAAGATCGGCATCGATGATGCGGCCGTCAGCCATCAGGACGCCGGTGACCTGGCCGTCGTCGTCGGACAGTACCTCCGAGGGGAAGACGCCGCCATGGACCTCGAAGCCCTTCGATTTGATGAGCCGGCCCATTGCCTGGCCCGCGCCTTCATCCAGCTGCGTGGCCATCAGCCACTGCGAACCGTCGATGACGATCGGGGTGGCACCGAGCTGCTCGGTGCCGGCTGCCGATTCGAGTCCGAGGAGACCGCCACCGATGGTGACGGCGTTGACCTTGCGGCCCAGCTTTTCGGTGAGTTCGGCGATGGCTTTGTTGATGGCCCAGACGTCTTCGAGGGTGCGGTAGACGTGCGTGTGCTCGGCGCCGGGGATCGGAAGGCGGGCGGCATTCGAACCTGTGGCCACCACGAGTTCGTCGTATTCGAAGACGCTGCCGGCGGCGGTCCCCACCGTCTTGGCTTCGTGGTTGATTTTGACGACGCGCTCACCGGTCTTCAGCGAGAGTGCCTCGTGGTCCCACATGGACGCCTCGCCCAGGGTGAGGTCGTAGTCCATTTCGGTCAGGGCTTTGGAAAGCGCCACGCGGTCGTAGGGGAGGTGGGCTTCCTCAGTGAGGACCGTGACATGCCAGCCTTCGAGGCCACGGGCATGCATTGCGTCCGCAAAACGGTGGGCCGCCGGGCCGCCGCCGACGACGACGATGCGGCGCGGAGTCTCTGTGCTGGAAGTCTGTTCGGTCACTGTGGGCCTTTCGCATGGGCGGCAGACGGTTCTCTGCAGCCTTTTCAGTCGAGCTGTCCATCCAGACTAGGAAGCCGCAGTTTCGCTTCAGTTTCCCGATTGTTTCGTCAACTTAACTTCTGCATCACGAACGCGTTTCCGGCTGAGTGAGGTGTCTTTTACGCGCCGGACACATTCACTGCACCCCTTTGAAACACCTGCGGCCTAGCGTGGAACACGGCTGCGGAGGCGGCCGAACGCAAGGACTATAGGCACAGGGAGAGGAGCCGACATGACGGCAACACTGGAACTTGGGGCACTCGCAGCCGGCCTCGATGAGGCCGTAGCGGGCATCACCGCCGGCTGGCACCGCGTCTGCCTGGTGAATGATCTGGAACCCGCCTGGGGTGAAGCAGCCCTCGTCGCGGGACGCCAGGTCGCGCTCTTCCGCACCGGCCCCGGTGAAGTTTTTGCGGTGGCCCACGAGGACCCGGCCACCGGAGCACACGTTATGGCCCGGGGGATCCTCGGATCGAGGGGCGCCCGCCCCACTATCGCTTCCCCTTTGCACAAAGAGGTCTATGACCTGGAAACCGGCGAGTGCTTCAGCGCCCCGGGGCTGCGCCTTGCGACCTTCAGTACCCGCATTCTCGACGGTTTCGTCGAGATCGAGCTCTAGCGGGTTTCAGCGCCGGGGCCTGGGGCTACTAAAGCCCCAGTGCCTCGCTGACGTCCTGCAGCACCTCGTCAAGGGCCGCCCGCGCTGCCTGCCGGGCCACCGGCAGTTCTGCCGCGGTGCCTACGTGGTGAATGACTTCCAGGTAGCACTTGAGCTTGGGCTCGGTGCCGCTGGGCCGGATGATAACCCGGGTGAGGTCCCTTGTGAGGTAGAGGAGCCCGTCAGTGGCAGGAAGCTGCTCGGTGCCCTCGGCCAAATCCGTGAAAAGTTCCACCGCGGAGGACCCGAAGGACTCCGGCGGGTTGACGCGGAGCCGGTTCATCATGGCGTCCAGGAGGCCCAGGTCCGCCACCCGGATGCTGAGCTGGTCGCTGGCGTGCAGGCCGTGCTGCAGGTACAGCTCGTCCAGGGTGTCAAAAACGGTCTTTCCGTCAGCCTTTGCGGCTGCGGCGAGTTCCGCGATCAATACCGCTGCGGAGATCCCGTCCTTGTCCTTCACCACCTCGGGCGCCACACAGTAACCCAGGGCTTCCTCATAGCCGTACAGCAGACCTGGCACCCGGGAAATCCACTTGAACCCGGTCAGTGTCTCCTCATGCGCGTAGCCGGCTGCCGTGGCGATCCGTGCCAAAAGCCGTGAGGACACGATCGAATTCGCGAACACGCGCTGGCTGCCGCTGTCGCCGTCGTTCCCGTCAGTTGCCGCCAGCCGGGCTGCGATGTGGGCACCCAGCAACGCCCCAACCTCGTCGCCGCGGAGCATCCGCCAGGCACCGGTGTCCGGATCCTTCGCCGCTACTGCCGCCCTGTCGGCGTCGGGATCGTTGGCGATCACGATGTCAGCACCCAGCCGTTCAGCCGTTTCCAGGGCAAGGTCCAGCGCTCCGGGTTCCTCCGGGTTAGGGAAGCTGACGGTGGGGAAGTCCGGGTCCGGTTCGGCCTGCTCGGCCACAAGGGTGACGTTAGTGAACCCGGCAGCCTTCAGCACGGCCTGCGCGGTTTCGCCGCCCACGCCGTGCATCGGGGTGAGAACGATGCGCAGGTCCCGGGCAGGGAAGCGTTCCGGCAGGGCCAGGGCCGCCGTGGCGTGCTCGTAGCCCTCGGCCAGGGCGCTGTCGAGCACTGTCCAGCCGCCGGGGGCAAGAACAATGGATTCCAGGGGGCCCACGGCGTCGATATGGGCGGCGATCTCCGCGTCGTAGGGCGCCACGATCTGGGCGCCATTGCCGCTTTCCGGAACGGTATGGCGGCCCAGGTAGACCTTGTAACCGTTGTCCTGCGGCGGATTGTGGCTGGCGGTAACCATCACGCCGCCGTCGCATTCCAGCGCCCGCACGGCGTAAGCCAGCAGGGGAGTGGGAAGCGCCGCCGGCAGGAGGAAGGTTTCTATCCCCGCTGCCGTGAAGATGGCGGCGGTTTCTTCCGCGAAGATGTCCGAGTTGTACCGGGCGTCATAGCCGACGACGGCGCGGGGGCGGGTTCCCGGTGACGCCTGCCCCACTGCCTGGAGCAGGAAGTCCGCCAGCCCCGCGGCGGCCCGGCGCACCACCACCCGGTTCATCCGGTTGGGTCCGGGACCCAGGGCCGCCCGCAGGCCTGCTGTACCGAACTGCAGTGTCCCGCGGAAACTGTCTTCGAGCTCCTGCCGGGCTGCCGGAGCCCCCTCCTCAACAAGCCGGACAAGATCCAGCAGCGAAGCCGAAGTCTGGGGGTCCGGGTCCTGGGCGGCCCATCCGCGGGCCTCGTTGAGCAGGCGGAAATCGGCATCGGAAGACGTCATGGGCCTAACCTATCGTCATTGGGCACCGAACTCTTCCCCATCAGGCCCCTCGCCTCGCACGCTCGGCCAGGGAACCCGGCGGGCGTGGGCCCAATTAACCGGCCGAGACGGAAAAATCCCACCCTTAGAGCCGCGCGATGATTTCGGCGAGCAGCTTTGAAATCCGGGGGCCTGCGGCCTGTCCTGACTCGAGAACTTCCTGGTGGCTGAGGGGGTGGGGGCTGATGCCCGCGGCAAGGTTGGTGACCAGTGAGATTCCGAATACTTCCATCCCGGCATGGCGCCCGGCGATGGCTTCCAGCGCGGTGGACATTCCCACCAGGTCGGCACCTATGCGCTTGGCGTACTGAACCTCTGCGGGGGTCTCGTAGTGAGGGCCGGGGAACTGGGCGTAGACACCTTCGTCCAGGGTTGCGTCCACTTCCCGGGCGAGCCCGCGGATGCGGGCGGAGTAGAGATCTGTCAGGTCCACGAACGTGGCGCCCTCCAGCGGTGAGGCGGCGGTGAGGTTGATGTGATCGCTGATCAGCACAGGCGTGCCGGGTGCCCAGTTTTCATTCAGCCCGCCGCAGCCGTTGGTGAGGACCAGGGTGCTGCAACCTGCTGCCGCCGCCGTCCTGATTCCGTGGACTACGGAGCGGACACCCTTGCCTTCGTAGTAGTGGGTGCGGGCGCCCAGGACCAGGGCCCGCTTGCCCTCCTTGGTGAGCACCGAGCGGATGGTGCCCACGTGCCCAACAACCGCAGGAGCGTGGAAGCCGGGAACTTCTTCAGCGGACAGGGTGGCGGTGGTTTCGCCGATGAGGTCGGCTGCCTCGCCCCAGCCGGAGCCCAGGACCAGGGCGACGTCGTGGCTGTCCACGCCCGTTTCCTCGGCAATGTACTCGGCAGCGGCACGCGCGGCAGCGAAGGGATCGGTGTTCAGGAAGTCTGTTGTACTCACTGGTACAAGTTATCCTGCCGCTCCGCCTGCGCCCACCCTTGGCCCGCTTTTGTGAGAGACCGTTTTCTTTGGTGGTCAGGGGAGGATGCAGGACAATGATTGATTGTGACTACGCATCCAGATTTCAGCTCACCCCGGATCGCAATCTTGGGAGGTGGTCCCGGCGGATACGAAGCCGCCATGGTGGCCGCCTCGCTCGGAGCGCAGGTCACGATCATCGAGCGGGCGGGACTGGGCGGCTCGGCCGTACTGACCGACGTCGTCCCCTCCAAGACGCTGATTGCCACGGCGGACCTGATGACCCGCGTCGCCGAGGCGGGGGAGCTGGGAGTGAAGTTCGACGTTGACGGCGGCGACTTTGTGCCGGTGATGCGGGCGGACCTCAAGCACATCAACGACCGCCTCCTCAATTTGGCGCGCAGCCAGTCCAAGGACATCCACGACGGCTTGGCCAACCAGGGCGTCCGCATCCTGACCGGCTCCGGCCGGCTCGTGGACGACCACACCATCGAGGTTCTCACGGCGGAGGGTACGGAAACCGTGGAGGCGGACACCATCCTGCTCGCGGTGGGCGCCCATCCGCGTGAGCTTGCCACGGCCCGGCCGGACGGCGAGCGGATCCTCAACTGGACGCAGATTTACGACCTCGATGAACTGCCCGAGGACCTGATCGTTGTGGGTTCCGGTGTGACGGGAGCCGAGTTCGCCTCCGCCTACAACGGCCTGGGTTCCAAGGTGACGCTGATTTCCAGCCGCGACCGCGTTCTTCCCGGATCCGACGTGGATGCAGCAGTGGTGCTGGAGGAAGTGTTCGAGCGCCGCGGCGTCCGCGTCCTGTCCCGCTCCCGTGCCGAGTCCGTGGAACGGACCGAGGACGGCGTTGTGGTCACCCTCAGCGACGGGTCCAAGGTAACCGGCAGCCACTGCCTCCTCTGCCTGGGCTCCATCCCCAACACCGCTGGCATTGGTTTGGAAGAAGCCGGCGTGGCGGTCAGTGAAAGCGGCCACATCAAGGTGGACGGCGTCTCCCGGACCACCGCTCCGAACATTTACGCCGCGGGTGACTGCACCGGGGTGCTGCCGCTTGCCTCGGTGGCCGCCATGCAGGGCCGCATCGCCGTGGCCCATTTTATGGGCGACAGTGTCACCCCGCTCAAGCTGCACCAGGTTGCCTCCAACATCTTCACCTCGCCCGAAATCGCTAACGTGGGCGTTTCCGAGGCAGAGATTGACTCCGGCAAGTACCAGGGTGACGTGGTCAAGCTTTCGCTGCGCAGCAACGCGCGCGCCAAGATGCGCAACCACAAGGACGGCTTCGTAAAGATCTTCGCCCGGAAGGGCTCCGGAACGGTGATTGGCGGTGTGGTGGTGGGGCCGAACGCTTCCGAGCTGATCTTCCCCATCTCCATCGCAGTGAAGCAGAAACTGCACGTGGATGACGTGGCCAGCACCTTCACCGTCTACCCGTCATTGACCGGGTCCATCTCGGAGGCGGCGCGCCGGCTGCACGTGCACCTGTAGCGGGTTGACCCCGGAAGGGGAAGGGGCTGGAAAGTCTGGACCCCTGCGGCGCCTCCTGCGTAGACTCCTTCAAGGACCGGCCGGGAATTTCACTAAGGAATTTCCCGGCCTTTCCTGCATCAGTCGTCGACGCGAGGAGAACCCCCATGGAATTTCAGGACGTCAAGTGGAACGATCAGGCGCGGGAGAAGATCCTGCTGGACGCCGACCGGGCGCTCCAGGAAGCGGTCCGGGAAGCTGCGTCGTCTTTGTCCGATTCCGGCAAGGACGAGGTGTACAAGTTCCTGTTTGAAAAGCTGAAGGACCAGTTTGTGGATTTCCAGCCTGGGCCGGACCTCACCCAGTATGCGGAGGCTGTGGCCGGCGGCGAGTTCTCGGGTGCCGGCGAAGCACGGGCTGAAGGGTAGCCGGGGCCATGACAACAGCCCTTGTCCGTCCCCGCAGCGGCAAAATCATCGGCGGTGTTTGCGCAGCCCTGGCCACCCGGTTCGGGCTCCCGAAATTCCTGGTCCGGCTGGGCTTCGTGATTTTCGGCCTGGTGGGGATCGGCGAACTGGTGTACATCGCGCTCTGGATCATGATTCCCAAAGCACCGGTGTAATAGCACAGGGTCCGGCAGGCTCAACCGCCGGCGGGAACCGCCTGGGGCCACGGCCGCCGGGTTCCCTGACCGAGCTTGCGAGGTCAGGGCGCGGCTGGGGAAAAGTGTTTTTCGATCAGTCCCTTGATGTCCTCGTGGCAGCCGCCGCAGCCGGTGCCGGCCCGGGTTGCCTTGGACACGTCGGCCACCGTTGAGCAGCCTTCCTCCATGGCGCCCGCGATGGCCGCTCCGCTGACACCCGCACATCTGCAGACCGTTCCCTGTGGGTCGGCAGGAGCGCCCGGAAGCTGGTCCGGCCCATCGAGGCGCAGGAGCAGGGACCTGTCGGCCGGCAGTTCCGCACCGCGTTCAAACAGCCCCACCAGTTCCGCGGCCGTGCGCGGCATTCCAACGGCCACCAGGCCCTCCAGCACGCCGCCGCGGGTGGTCATCTTCACGTAGCGGCCGTGTTCAGGATCGGCCCACTGTGCGATTTGGAGGCGAGGGCGGCCGTTGACTGCACCGGCAGTGAGGACTTCCTCGTCCCAGGGTTCGGCAGCGTTGTCCCCGGCAACTGCCATGTTCATGCCCCGGGCCTTCAGGACAATGACGCCTGCCTGCTCGGGCGGCAATTCCGGCAGCAGGTCGGCGTCACCGGCCGCGGCGGACGCCAGGAGGGTCAGGTATTCGGCGAGCCACTCGGCCTGCCGCCAGCCGGGCCCGACAAGCCCGGACGGGCCCTTGGCGTTCCGGCACTGCGCGCAGTCCGGATCGGGGCAACGGACCTCAGCGCAGTCACCCACGGCAAAGATGTGCGGCTCGTGGTGGGCCCGGAGCCGGTGGTCCACCAGGATCCCTGCGGACGTGGAGAGCCCGCAGCCCTCTGCCAGTTCCGTGCGGGGACGGACACCGCACGAGAGGACCAGGAGGTCGCCGTCGATCGCCGACCCGTCGTCGAGCAGCAGGGCCGAGAACCCGCCGTCGGGCGCGTTGTGCTCCACACCGGTGGACCGCGCATTGCCGGCCATCCGGACGCCGCAGCGCCGCAGGCTGGCCGCCAGGACCGCGCCGCCGCCGCGGTCAATGTTGCGGCCCAGCGGATGGGGCCCGTTGTGGACCACGGTGACGGTGGCGCCTTCTTCCGCTGCGGCCAGGGCTGTCTCCAGCCCCAGGACGCCGCCGCCGAGCACCACCACCCGTTTGCCGCCGTCCACCGCCTGGCGCAGCACCTCCGCGTCACGAAGGTCGCGCAGCGCGGTAACACCCGCCGGGAGGACCGGCGCGGCGGGGTCCGGGTTGATGCCGGTCAGGTTGGGGATCACCGGGCGGGACCCGGTGGCGAAGACCAGGCGGTCGTAATGTGCTGCCCCGCCGTCGGTCAGGAGGACCTGCTGGCGTGCGCGGTCCACTCGGCGGACGCGGACGCCAAGGCGGACGTCCACACCTTCCGCGGCCAGGGCGCCGGCGTCGGAAAGTGCCAGGACATCGGCGGTGGTCCGCCCTACGCCGAGGTCGGCAACCAGCACGCGGTTGTACGCAGCTTCCGCTTCCGCGCCCACCACAGTGAGGTTCAGATGGCCGCTGCGGACGGCAGGCAGGAGCTCATCAACCAGCCGCGCCGCCACCGGCCCGAACCCTACAATGACAACTTCCTCGCTCATGAGGCCTCCATCGTTTGAAGCATGTTGGTTGAAACCGGCGCGGCAACCGGCCGCACCCACACCGTGTTGAACTTGAATTCGGGCATCCCGGAGATCGGGTCCGTAGCGGCCTCGGTGAGGCGGTTGGCGCTCTCGAGCTCGGGGAAGTGGAAGGGCAGGAAGACCGTGTCCGGGCGGATGGCGGTGCTCAGTTCAGCCCGGCACAGCACCTCGCCGCGCTCATTCGCCACCGAGACGAACGCACCCTCGGTGATGCCCATCGACGCCGCGGCCGCGGGGTGGAGCTGCAGCTTCGCTTCGGGCCGGGCCTCCAGCAGCTCGGATACCCGGCGGGTCTGCGCGCCGGATTGGTAATGCTCCAGGAGGCGGCCGGTGATGAGGGTCATGGTTTTCGCAGCCGGATCCGGGTTAGCGCCGGGAGTACGACGACGGCGGGGCGTCACCGGGGTCATAACGGCTTTGCCGTCTGAGTGCGCGAACTTCTCCCGGAACAGCCGTGGGGTCCCGTTGCTGCCGGCGGGGTAGGGCCAGTAGGCGGCTTCGCCGCGGTCGAGCATGGCGTAGTCGATGCCGGAATAGTCGGCGAGCCCGCCGGCCGAGGCGAGCCGGAGTTCCTCAAACACAGTTTGCGGGTCTTCGCTGTAGGTGGACGGGGCGTCGAGGGCCTCAGCCAGCCGTGCCATGATCCAGAGCTCGCTGCGGGCCCCGGCCGGGGGAGTCAGGGCCCGGCGGCGGCGCAGCACGCGGCCTTCGAGGTTGGTCAGTGTGCCTTCCTCCTCCGCCCACTGGAGAACGGGGAGGATGAGGTCCGCCTCAGCCGCGGTCTCGGACATAAAGAAATCGCAGACCACCAGGAAGTCCAGGCTGCGAAGGCCCTTGATGACCGCGTTGGCGTCGGGGGAAGCCACGGCGATGTTGGAGGCGTGGACAAAAAGGCAACGGACGCCGTCAGGCTTTCCCAGTGACTGCAGCAGCTGGACGGCCGGCAGGCCCGGCCCGGGAATAAGGGCCTCCGGGACGCCCCAGACGCCGGCAACGTGCGCGCGGGCGGCGGGGTCGGTGATCTTGCGGTATCCGGGGAGCTGGTCGGCCTTCTGGCCGTGCTCGCGCCCGCCCTGGCCGTTGCCCTGGCCGGTGAGGGTGCCGTAGCCGCTGCTGGCCGAACCGGGCAGTCCGAGCAGGAGGCTGAGGTTGATGGCTGCCGTGGCGGTATCCGTGCCGTCCACATGTTGCTCCACGCCACGGCCGGTGAGGATGTAGCTGCCGCCCTTGCGTGCGCCTTCCGCGAGCCGGCGTGCGGTCTCCCGGATGAGTTCCGCCGGGACGCCGGTGATGGACTGCACCCGTTCAGGCCAGAAGGAGTTCACGCTGCGGACCACGGCGCTGTAGCCCGAGGTGCGTTCCTCGATGTAGGGGGTGTCCACCAGGTTTTCGTGGATGACCACGTGGGAGATGCCCAGCAGGAGGGCAAGGTCGGTGCCCGGCAGGGGCTGGAGGTGGAGACCGCCGCCGTCGGCCGTAAAAGCAGCCGTGGCCGAACGGCGGGGATCCACCACAATCAGCCCGCCGGCATCGCGCGTTCCCTTCAGGTGCTGCACGAAGGGCGGCATGGTTTCGGCCACGTTGGAACCAAGCATCAGGATGGTGCCGGCAGTGTCCAGGGCTTCGAGCGGGAACGGCAGGCCGCGGTCCACGCCGAAGGCCCGCATCCCTGCGGCCGCAGCGGAGGACATGCAGAAACGGCCGTTGTAATCGATCCGGGAGGTCCCCAGGGCGAGCCGGGCAAACTTTCCCAGCATGTAGGCCTTCTCGTTGGTGAGACCGCCGCCGCCGAACACGCCCACCGAGTCCCGGCCGTAGCGGGCGCGGGCGTCCTTCACGGCGCCCACTGCGAGTTCAAGCGCCAGATCCCAGCTGATGGGGCGGTGGACGCCGTCGGCACCCTTCAGGAGGGGCTCGGTGATCCGGCCCGGATGGTTCAGGAGCGAGGTGGAGGTCCAGCCTTTGCGGCAAAGGCCGCCGCGGTTGGTGGGAAAGTCCCGGCCGCTGACTTGAAGGAATGGCGCGTTTTTGGCGGCAGACGCCGGGAGGGGCAGGACAGTCACGGGGACTGGCCCCGGCTGGGAAGCCGGGGCCCGTCCCGCTGGAGACGTGAGCGTCATGGCGCACTGCAGGGCGCAGTAAGGGCAGTGCGTGTCGGCGCTTTTGGTCATGTTAGACGTGTCCCATCGCATTTCGGTTGGCATTGCGGATGTAGCAGGCCCAGCAGACAACCAGCATCAGGACGTAAGCCCCGACGAAGCCGTAGAAGGCGGGCGTGTACGATCCGCTGGCGGTGTTGGAGGCGTTCAGTACCTGCGGGATGACAAACCCGCCGTAGGCGCCGATGGCGGAGATCAGGCCGAGCGCCGAGGACGCGAGGCGCTGGGTTGCCACTGAGCTTGCCCCGTTCCGGGCTGCCCGGCTGGAGGTGGCGAAGATGACCGGGATCATCCGGTAGGTGGCGCCGTTTCCGAAGCCGCTGGCGGTGAAGAGCATCAGGAAGAGGACCAGGAAGAGCCAGAAGTTCTTCAGCGGCAGGGTCCAGACCATGGTGAGCGTGATGACGGCCATGGACGCGAAAGCAGCCACGGTCATCCGGGCGCCACCCATGCGGTCGGCCATGCGTCCGCCGTACGGGCGGGCCAGGGAGCCCACCAGCGGTCCGAGGAACGCCAGCGAGAGTGCTACCGTGCCCACTCCGATGGAGGAGAAGGCTGGGAAATAGTCCTTGATCAGCTTGGGGAACACACCCGCGAAGCCGATGAAGGAGCCGAAGGTACCGATGTACAGCAAGGCCATGATCCACAGGTGCGGTTCCTTCAGTGCTGCCACCGAACCTGCGATGTCCCCCTTGGCGCTGGTGAGGTTGTCCATGAACTTCCAGGCGCCAAAGGCCGCAACCAGGATGAACGGCACCCACATCCAGCCGGCCATGGGCAGGTTGACCGTGCCAACGGCGAGCAGGGTGATCACAATCGGGACAGCGAGCTGTGCGACGGCGGCGCCCATGTTGCCGCCGGCGGCGTTCAGGCCCAGCGCCCAGCCCTTTTCCCGGGCCGGGTAGAAGAAGGTGATGTTGGCCATGGAGCTGGCGAAGTTTCCGCCGCCGAAGCCGGCGAGGGCTGCCACGAGCAGCATGACAGCGAACGGGGTTTCCGGGTTGGAGACGCACAGGGCCAGGCCGGTAGACGGAATCAGGAGCAGCAGGGCGGACACGATGGTCCAGTTGCGGCCGCCGAAGCGCGGAACCATAAAGGTGTAGGGGATGCGCAGGGTTGCGCCGACCAGGCTGGGCATGGAGATTAGCCAGAAGATTTCGGAAGTGGAGAAGTTGAAGCCGGCGGCGGGCAGCTGGACCACCACGATGGACCAGAGCTGCCATACAACGAAACCGAGGAACTCGGCGAAGATTGACCAGTTGAGGTTGCGGCGGGCAATGGAGCGGCCGGTGGATTCCCACTGTTCCTTGTTCTCGGCATCCCAGTTGGCGATCCAGCGGCCGGGGCGGAATTCAAGGACGGGGGCTTCTGTGGTGCGGGTAGAGCCGGGCTGTGCGCTGGCGGATGCGGCGGTTCCGGGCCTTGCGGCTTCGTCCAGATACAGGGAATTGCCGGGGCCGGCATCAGCGGTGCGGTCAACAGTCACGGGGTACCTCCTTTTGGGGGGATGTTGTTCCTCCAAGGTAGGGATGCCGCGTTTCGCGGACCGACGGGGTTTGTTAACGCGCTGTGACATTTGCCTATCGGTGGCCGGTGACGAACGTGAGGCATAGGCTGGGGCCACAACGTGAGACGCACGGCACAGGTCCGGATAGTGGACCTTTCGTCCATTGACTGGACCGCCGGAACTAATATTGAACTCTAACTATTTCGAGCCGGGCCTTTACGCACGGCCTGGCCGGTTCTCATGAAAGCGTTTACCTATGTCATCCACCGATACCTCCACGGTGCCCGGATCCCCGCAGCCGGTGAACTCACGCGGCCGCGTGATCGTCGCCAGCCTGATCGGCACCACGGTTGAGTTTTACGACTTCTACGTCTATGCCACCGCGGCCGTCCTGGTTTTCCCGCAGCTGTTCTTCCCCAACCAGAACGAAACCACCCAGCTGCTGAGCTCCTTTGCCGTATTTGGCGTCGCGTTTGTCGCCCGCCCGCTCGGCTCCATTGTCTTTGGCCACTTCGGCGACAAGTTCGGCCGCAAGGGCACCCTGGTGGCATCACTGCTGACCATGGGTATTGCCACGTTCCTGATCGGCTGCCTGCCCACCGCACTGGTTCCCGGCTGGGGTTTCTGGGCTCCGGCCCTGCTGGTGGTTATGCGTTTCGCCCAGGGCCTGGCCCTGGGTGGCGAATGGAGCGGCGCTGCGCTGCTGGCCACGGAGAATGCTCCGGCCAACAAGCGGGCCATCTACGGCACCTTCCCCCAGCTGGGCGCCCCCATCGGCTTCATCATCGCCAACGTGATCTTCCTGGTCTTCAGCTACGCGCTGTCCCCGGCTGACTTCCAGTCCTGGGGCTGGCGCGTGCCGTTCCTGCTCAGCGCCGTGATGGTCATCATTGGCCTCTACGTCCGCCTGAAACTGATCGAAACCCCGGCCTTCACCAAGGTGATTGAGTCCAACGAAGTGGCCAAGCTGCCACTGGGCCGGGTATTCAAGACCAGCTGGCGCCAGCTGATCCTCGGTACGTTCATCATGCTTGCCACCTACGTGCTCTTCTACCTGATGACCACGTTCACCCTGACCTACGGCACGCGCCCCGCCAGCCTCGACGCAGCCCGGGCCGCCGCAGAAAAGGCCGGGAAACCGATGACCGAGGCCGCCGCGGCAGCCTTCGTTCCGGGCCTGGGCTTCACCCGCAACGACTTCCTCTGGATGCTCATTGCCGGTGTTGTCTTCTTCGGCATCTTCACCCTGGTCTCCGGACCGCTGGCCGAAAAGTACGGACGCCGCAAGATGCTGCTTGCGGTCACCGGCGGGATCTTCGTCTTCGGCCTGCTTTTTGTCCCGCTGTTCAGCGGCGGGTTCGTTGGCACCATGGCCCTGCTGGTCATCGGCTTCTCCCTGATGGGCCTGACCTTCGGGCCGATGGGTGCGCTGCTGCCGGAACTGTTCCCCACGAACGTCCGCTACACAGGATCGGCCGTTAGCTACAACTTCTCCAGCATCCTGGGCGCAGCGGTGGCTCCGTTCATCGCCGTTGCCCTGTGGGAACTGGCGGACGGCAGCCCGGTACTGGTGGGTATCTACCTGACCGCCATGTCGGTACTGACCCTCATCGCCCTGTTCGTCAGCAAGGAAACCCGCGACGTGGACTACGAGAACAACGTGGCCTGATAACGCCGCCGCCCTAACAAGCGGAATGCCCGGCTGGTCTGTGGACCAGCCGGGCATTTTTATGTGCCCGAGGCGTAGCGGGCCACAAAGTTTTCCAGGATGTTCATGGGTTCGGTGACCGTGAATTGCCGGGCGTCGTCCATCAGCTGCTCGGCCGATTCCGGCGGAAAGTAGCCCGCATGCCGGTAGATGTCGATGCGGGTGCAGAGGCCTTCGGCGTCGAGCTCGGGGTGGAACTGGGTGGCGTAGAGGTTGGTGCGGATGCGGAACATCTGGACCGGGCACGCGGCAGACCTCGCCAGCAGCACGGCGTGCTCGGGCAGGACGGTGCAGGCTTCCTTGTGCCCCGTGAAGGCGGTGAACGTCCTGGGCATGCCGCTGAGCACCGGATCCGCCAGGCCGGCGTCCGTCAGCTCAATCCCGGCGGCGCCGAGTGGTTCGCCGAAGGTCCTGTCGATCACGGCGCCCTGATGCCTCCCGAGGGTGCCGACGCCGTAGCAGGCACCGAGGAACGGGAAGTCCCGGGCCACCAGCTGGTCCAGGAGCCCGGACAGCTCGCGCTCCACACGGTGCTGCGCGGGAGTCTTATGTTCGGGCGGATCGCTGGACGTGAACGGGCTGCCGCCCACGATCACGCCCGAGTAGCTGTCAAGGTCCAGTTCGGGCAGGGGAGCGGCCTCCAGCCGGATGCGCAGCAGCTCGGAGGGTTCCAATCCGCCGTACCGGAGGTAAGCGGCATACTCGTCCTCGGCAGCTGCGTCTTCGGCCCTTGACGCCAGGAGCAGGAAAGGCAACATCTGCCTAGTGTGCCTTTTCCGGCGGAACCTGTCAGCTTGTCAACCAGTCAGCTGGCGGCGGGCTGGCTCAGGGACCGGCGGGACTGCGGCCGGGCAGCCGGGTCGGCATGGCGGTGCAGCAGCTTCCAGTACCCTTCCTCACGGCGGAAGACGCTGGTCACCCGGAGCGCGAACTCCTCGGCGACGGCGGCGCCGTCCAGCCGTGCACGGAAATGTTCCGTTTCCACCAGGAAGGCAGTGTCACGGGCGGTGTAGGACGTGATGGTGTCGAATCCGAGCATCTCACCGTCCTGGAACTGCCGGGCCGCCTGGTCCAGCCGGGCTTCCACCTGCGCCCAGCCGCGGGCGATGCCGCCGAACGGGTTCGCCAGCGTGACGTCGTCGAGGCGGGAGTACAGCTCCTTGATGGGTCCCGGGTCTCCCCGGGTGATTTCGGGGACGGCGAGGTGGTAGCGGTCCACTTCTTCTTCAAAGCTGGGTGCGAGCATGGGGGCCTCCGGCGCTTGCTAGTCTTCGATGGTGGCGATGACGGCGCCTGCTGACACTGTTTCGCCGGGTGCGGCGGTCAGGCCGGTGATGGTTCCGGAGCGGTGAGCGGTCAGCGGCTGCTCCATCTTCATCGCCTCAAGGACCACTACGAGGTCGCCCTCGGCCACAACATCGCCGTCGGCCACCGCCACCTTGACGATGGTGCCCTGCATGGGGGAGGTCAGCGCGTTGCCGGTGGCTGCAGCCGTGCCTCCCGAGCGGACGCGCTTCTTCGACTTGCCGGGCTTCGCTGCGGCGCCGGTTCCCACCGACCCGAGCGAGGCGGGCAGCACTACCTCGAGCCGTTTGCCGCCAACTTCAACCACCACGCGCTGCCGCTCCTCGGAGTCAGCCTCGGTGCCGGCGCCGCCGTCGGGGGTCCATGCCGGGAGGTTGTTGACGAATTCGGTCTCAATCCAGCGGGTGTGAACGCTGAAGGGGCCCTCGGCCGGTGCGAATGCGGGGTCCGAAACCACGGCGAGGTCGAACGGGATCACCGTTGGGATGCCTTCCACCACCATTTCCGCCAGGGCGCGACGGGCGCGCTGGAGGGCCTGCGGCCTGCTGGCCCCCGTCACGATCAGCTTGGAAAGCATGGAATCGAAGTTGCCGCTGATCACGTCGCCCTCCTCCACGCCGGAGTCGATGCGGATGCCGGGGCCCGTGGGGTTCTTCAGGACCCGGAGCGTGCCCGGGGCCGGCAGGAAGTTCCGGCCCGGGTCTTCGCCGGTGATGCGGAATTCGAAGGAGTGGCCGCGGACCTCGGGATCGCCGTAGCCAAGTTCCTCGCCGCGGGCCAGGCGGAACTGCTCGCGCACCAGGTCGATGCCGGTGACTTCCTCGGAAACGCAGTGCTCCACCTGCAGGCGGGTGTTCACCTCAAGGAAGGAGATGGTGCCGTCCTGGCCCACCAGGAATTCGCAGGTGCCGGCGCCAAGGTAGCCGGCCTCCTTCAGGATGGCTTTGGAGGACTCGTACAGGCGGCGGTTCTGTTCCTCGGTAAGGAACGGAGCCGGGGCTTCCTCCACAAGCTTCTGGTTGCGGCGCTGCAGCGAGCAGTCGCGCGTGGAGACCACCACCACGTTGCCGTGGGCGTCCGCCAGGCACTGGGTCTCGACGTGGCGCGGTGCGTCCAGGAAACGCTCGATGAAGCACTCGCCGCGGCCGAAGGCTGCGGTGGCTTCGCGGACAGCGGATTCAAAGAGTTCGGGAATCTCGTCGCGGCTGCGGGCAACCTTGATGCCGCGGCCGCCGCCGCCGAAAGCGGCCTTGATGGCTACGGGGAGCCCGTACTGGTCCACGAAGTCGAGGATTTCCTCGGCGGACTGGACCGGGTCCGCGGTGCCGGGAACCTGGGGTGCGCCCACCCTCTCGGCGATGTGCCGGGCTTGGACCTTGTCGCCGAGGGCGGAGATGGCCTCGGGCGAGGGACCGATCCAGGTGATGCCTGCCTCGATCACGCGGGCAGCGAACTGCGCGTTTTCGGCCAGGAAGCCGTAGCCGGGGTGGATGGCGTCCGCGCCGGACTGGCGGGCGGCGTCGATGATTTTGTCCATCACCAGGTAGGACTCGGCGGCGGTGCTGCCGCCCAGCGCGTAGGCCTCGTCAGCAAGGCGGACGTGCAAGGCGTCACGGTCTGCGTCCGCGTAGACGGCAACGGAGGCGATACCTTCATCACGGGCGGCGCGGATGATGCGCACCGCGATTTCACCGCGGTTGGCGATCAGCACCTTTGTGAGGGTCGACTGTGCGGGACGTGCGGACTGCTCCAAATTTGCTGACAAGGCGTCTCCTTCTTTTCTTCAGGGAGCCTAGCGTGGTTTTGAGGGTTCCGCCGATATTACTTGCGGATTCCGCGTGTAAAGAGCCCAGGCTTTGTAGGGAAGCTACAAGACTCCCGGAAATCGCGTACCTTTACGCCGCGGGCCACAGGTCGGTGATGCGCACCTGTGCCTGCGCCAGCAAACCGCGGAGCGTGGAGACGGACAGGCCGACCACGGCGTGCGGGTCGCCGTCGACCTTTCGAATGAATGCCCCGCCCAGCCCGTCGATGGTGAAGGACCCGGCGCAGTGCAGCGGCTCGCCGGTGGCGATGTAGGCGTCAATCTCCGCCGCATCCATCTCAAGGAAGGAAACCTCCGCGGAAGCCACCGTCCCTAGGGTGGCGCCCGTGCCCGGGGCAGCGCCGTCGTCGGGGTCCGTCTCCCTGCAGTCCACCAGCCAATGTCCCGTATGCAGCACGCCTGCGTTGCCGCTCATCCGCAGCATGCGCTCACGGGCGACGGCGGCGGTGTACGGTTTGCCGTGCGCCTCGCCGTCGAACTCGAAGACGGAGTCGCACCCGAGCACCAGCGCACCTTCCGCTTCCGGCAGCGCCGCCACCGCCTCCGCTTTGGCCCGGGCCAGCAGCAGGGCGGTATCGTGCGGGTCGGTGATGCCGTAGCGTGCCTGGACGGCATCCTCGTCAACGTCAGACACCAGTACCGAATGGCGGATGCCGGCCTCGTTGAGGAGCTTGGTGCGGGCGGGGGACTGGGAGGCAAGAATCAGGCGGACCACGGCCCCCAGCCTAATTGATCAGCGCCGGCCTGGTGGACCGGCGTCCCTAGTGGACTAGCGCATCTGGTGCCGGTGCTGCCTTGGGCTTGCTGAGCTTGGCGCCCTCCACGTCCACGTCCGGCAGGATGCGGTCCAGCCAGCGGGGGAGCCACCAGGACTTCTCGCCGAGCAGGTACATCACTGCCGGAACAATGGTCATGCGCACCACGAACGCATCCAGCAGGACACCGAAGGCCATTGCGAAGCCGAGGGGCCGCACCATGGTGAGGTGGCTGAAGATGAAGCCGGCAAAGACGCTGACCATGATGATCGCCGCGGCCGTCACCACGGCGGCAGCGTGGCGGAAGCCCACCCGGACCGCCTGCTTGGCTGAGGATCCGTGCATGTACGCCTCGCGCATTCCGGAGGCGATGAACACCTGGTAGTCCATGGCGAGCCCGAAGAGCACCCCGATGAGGATGATGGGCAGGAAGCTGAGGACTGCGCCGGGGTTGGCGACGTCGAACACGCCGCCCAGCCAGCCCCACTGGTACACGGCCACCACGGCGCCGAACGCCGCGGCGAGGGAGAGCAGGAATCCTCCCGTGGCGAGCAGCGGCACCACGATGGAGCGGAACACCAGCAGCAGCAGGATCAGGGAAAGTCCGACGACGATCGCCAGGTAGGGCGGCAGGGCGTCACCGAGCTTCGTGGAGACGTCCACGTTGCCGGCGGTCTGGCCCGTCAGTCCCATTGCTACATCGAATTCGGACTGGATGTCGTCGTTGAGGCCCCGGAGCTCGGAGACCACCTGCACGGTGCTGGCGCTGGCGGGGCCTTCCTTGGGGATCACCTGGAAGACGGCGGTCCGGCGGTCTTCGCTGAGAGCAACGGG
Source organism: Pseudarthrobacter sp. Hb11 (assembly GCF_059383655.1). Lineage (NCBI taxonomy): Bacteria > Bacillati > Actinomycetota > Actinomycetes > Micrococcales > Micrococcaceae > Pseudarthrobacter > Pseudarthrobacter sp. Hb11. Next base: position 126,058 of record NZ_JBWZCM010000007.1, on the reverse strand, counting down.
CACGGCGGCCACCACATTGTCCACGGCCCGGAGCTTGTCCGCGACGTTGTACTGCAGCGTCTGTGCTTGGGCTTCGTCCAGGTTTGCGGGGAATTCACCTACGGCCACGATGGGGCCGGTGACACCTTCGCCGAAGCTCCGGGCGGTGAGGTCGTAGGCCTGGTAGGCCTCGGAATCCACCGGTTCAGAGCCGCCGTCGGGCAGTGCAAGCTGCAGCTGTGTGGCGGGCAGCGCGAGGGTACCCAGGAGGAGTACGCCGGCCAGGAGTGCCAGCACGGGGTGCCGGGTGACGAGGCCGCCCCAGCCGTGGGTGCTGCGCTCGCGGTCCTGGGCTTCGTCGGTTGCTTCGTGGCCGGGTTCGGCGTTATGGGCCTCGGCTTTGGCCCAGGCCCGCCGGGAGATGATGCGACGGCCGATCAGGGAGAGCATGGCCGGGGTGAGGGTGATGGCCACGAGGACTGCTACAACCACGGTTCCCGCCGCGGCCAGGCCCATGACGGCGAGGAAAGGCAGTCCCGGCACGACGAGTGCGGCGAGGGCGATGATCACGGTAAGGCCCGCGAAGACCACAGCGTTGCCGGAGGTGCCGGTGGCGCGGGCCACCGATTCCTCCTGGTCCATGCCCGCAAGAAGCTGGGTCCGGTGCCGGTTGACGATGAACAGGGAGTAGTCGATCCCCACGGCCAGGCCCAGCATCAGGGCAAGCATGGGGGAGATGGAGCTCATGTCGAAGAGGCCGGATAGTGCGAAGGTGATGCCCACACCCACGCCGACACCGATCACGGCCATGAGCAGCGGCAGTCCCGCGGCGATGAGCGTTCCCAGCATGAGGATCAGGACCAGGGCGGCGACGGCGATGCCGATAATCTCGGCGGCGCCGAAGAGTTCGGAGATGTCCTCGGTGATTTCCTTGCTCGCGTAGGCGGTGACGCCGGCGGCGGAGGTTTCATGCGCGATGTCCTGGACCTGCTGGCGGACCTCTGGGCTCAGGCCGTTGATGGAGGTGCTGAACTGAACCTGTGCGACGGCGGCGCGGCCGTCTTCGGAGACAAAGCGGATGGCAGAGGAAGCGTCTGCCTGGCGCTTGCCCAGTTCGAGCTTGGCCTTGCTGGCTTCGAGCTCCCGGGTGCCGGCGTCGAGCCTTGCCTGGCCTTCCGCGAGGGCGGCCTGTTGCTGGCCAAGCCGTTCCTCGATCAGGGCAGCGGGGGCGCCGGCCGCTGCGAGCTGCTGTTCGGCTGCATCGAGCTGGGCTTTGCCGGCCTCAAGCTCTGTGCGGGAGGCGTCAAGTTGTGCCTGGCCCGCGGCAAGCTGCTGCTCGCCGTCGGTGATGGCCTGCCCGGCCTGGTCCACCTGTGCCTGTGTGGCGAATGGATCTATGGTGCCGCGGACATCGGGCACTGACTTCAGCTTTGCCAGCGCCTCGGTGACGGCGGTGCGGCTCTCGGCCGTGAAGCCGCCGTCGGGCGCCTCAAACACGATGGTGGCGCTGCCGCCGGACGCTGACGGAAGCTCTTCCTTAAGTTTGTCGGCGATGCGCTGGGTTTCAGTGCCGGGGATCTGGAAGTTGTTGGACAGCGTGCCATGGAAAGCGGCAGCCGAACCGCCCACGGCCACCAGGGCAGCCAGCCACAGCGAGATGACCAGCCAGCGCCGGCGGTAGGAAAACTTGCCCAGGCGGTACAGGAGCAGTGCCATGAAGGGAAACCGATCTGATCAGGAGGAACGGGAGCCGGAAGATGAAGAAGACGGTTGGGCTGTGGTGAAGCCGGAACCCAGGAGCGCCATGGCGTCGATGAGCAGCTGACGGAGTTCGGCGAGGGAAGCCGGCGAAAGGTCAGCGCCACGGCGGGCAAACCAGACTTCCATGGCGGCCTTGCCGCAGGAGATCACGGAGCCGGCGAAGGCGCGAAGGTAGAGTTCGTCCGCAGCGTTGGGCGTTCCGGCCGCACGTTCCCGGGCCACGGCCGTGATTTGTTCCCGGCAATGGTCCCAGGCTTCCAGTTCGGAGTGGGACATCAGGCTGCTCTGTTGGGTGAGGGTAAAGAGCTCGGCCAGCGGCGCTACCGTCATGGGGTCCGCGAGGGCCATCAAGGCCGCCTGGGCCGATTCCAGGACTGGTTCGTCGGCCGGGCGGAGCCGGAACTGCTGGATGGCGTTGTCCAGGAATCCGTGCGTAACTGACGCGAGGGCGGCGTCGGTACTGCCGAAGTAGTTGAAGAAGGTGCGTCGCGAAATTCCGGCAGCATCCGCGATGTCCTCCACGGTGAAGTTTCCCGGACCGCGGCTACGCAGCAGCGACAAGGCGGCCTCGGTGATTGCCTGGCGGGTCGCTGCCTTGTTCAGCTCACGCCGGGACGGGCTGGCAGCCGCCGGTGCTGCCGGCTCAGTGGAAGTTGACACGCCCTTACACTACGTGCAAGTTTGCACTCCGGGCAAGTTTCCACGGGAACCCTTCACAGGAAGATGAAAGGTTCCGGACAGCTCTTCCAGAACCTGCGCCGCGATGCTGGTGATGCCTCCGAAGAGGCGAACCACCACCAGCCGTCACCGACGGCGGATCCAGGAGACAGGAGGTGTCATGCACAAATAAAAATGACAGGCGGTGACGGACGGAAACTGACCCAGGCCGAGGCTGACGCCGTGACTCAGGCCGTCGAAGACGGCGTCATCGGCGGCCACTGATTCCTCCCCCCCACGCAAAGAAGCCCCCGGGAGAATTCCCGGGGGCTTCTTTGTGCAGCAGGGTGAGCAGCGGCCCTTAGGCCTTCACGTCCGCCAGTTCACGCGTTGTGGTGTCCGTGGAGGTCCCGTCGGACGGCGCGTCAGCAGCGTTTTCCGCGGCATCGATGGTGTCGTCAACAAACGGCGTTCCGTTGCGGGGTGCGTTGTACAGGGCCTCGTCCAGGATGCCCTGGCGCTTGGCGACGATGGTGGGGACGAGTGCCTGGCCGGCGACGTTCACCGCGGTGCGGCCCATGTCCAGGATGGGGTCAATGGCCAGGAGCAGGCCCACGCCGGCAAGCGGCAGTCCCAGCGTGGACAGCGTCAGCGTGAGCATCACGACGGCGCCCGTGGTGCCGGCGGTTGCCGCGGAGCCCAGGACGGATACCAGTGCGATCAGCAGGTACTGGCTGAAGTCGAGCTGGATGCCGAAGAACTGTGCCACGAAGATGGCCGAGATGGCGGGGTAGATGGCAGCGCAGCCGTCCATCTTGGTGGTGGCGCCCAGCGGCACGGCGAAGGAAGCGTAGCCGCGGGGTACGCCCAGGCTGCGTTCGGTCACACGCTGGGTCAGGGGCAGGGTGCCCACCGAGGAGCGGGAAACGAAGGCCAGCTGGACGGCGGGCCAGACGCCGGAGAAGTACTGCTTGACCGACAGTCCGTGGGTGCGGACCAGGATGGGGTAGACCGCGAAGAGCACGAGGGCCAGGCCAACGTAGATGGCGAAGGTGAACTTGCCCAGCGAGCCGATGGTGTCCCAGCCGTAGACTGCGACGGCGTTGCCGATAAGGCCCACGGTACCCAGCGGTGCGATGCGGATGATCCACCAGAGGACCTTCTGGATGACGGCCAGGGCAGAAGCGTTCAGGTTCAGGAAGGGCTCGGCGGCCTTGCCCACCTTGAGCGCGGCAACACCTACGGCGATGGCGATCACCAGGATCTGGAGCACGTTGAAGCTGACGGAGGTGGTGACGACGCCGGATTCGGCGACGGTGGAAGTGGCACCCAGGCCCAGGAAGTTCTTGGGGAACAGTCCGATCAGGAACGCCCACCAGTCACCCACCTTGCTGGGGGCTTCGCCCTGACCGGTGATGCCTGTGTTGGCGCCGGGCTGCAGGAGGACGCCCAGGCCGATGCCGATCAGCACGGAGATCAGGGAGGTAATGGCGAACCACAGCAGCGTGTTCCAGGCCAGCTTGGCGGCGTTGGACACCTGGCGCAGGTTGGAGATGGAGCTGACGACGGCGGTGAAGATCAGGGGGACGACGGCGGTCTGCAGCAGCGATACGTAGCTGGAGCCGATGGTCTGGAGTGTGGCGCCGAGGCCGTTGGGGCTGGCTTTGGTGCTGCCGGTGTACTTGGCCAGCAGGCCGAGGCCGAGCCCTACGATGAGGGCGGCGATGATCTGGAAGCCGAACGAGCCAGCCCATTTGGGCAGCTGGAAGCCGGTCCTTCCTGCGGATTCTGGGGTGCGGGTTGATGTGCTCACCCGAATACGTTAGGGCCCGCTCCAATATCACGGCGAACGCATGTTGAGAAATGTTACGGCCTCGCATGGACGAAAGGACCGGGAAGGTCCCCATAAAACAGCGGTTTTCTGCTTTTTTATGAAGTTATTCCCACGGTGGAAGTGCTTAACATCTCGCTTCTGCGGACCGTCCTGGCTAGGTTGGCCGGGGCCGCGCGCGTACGTGCATCCGCTCGCCCTGCTGTCCAAACAGGCTGATGAACTCGACGGGCCTGCCGTCGGCGCTCGCGAACCAGTGCGGCGTGTGGGTGTCGAACTCCGCGGCTTCCCCGGCACGAAGTTCAAAATCCTTGTCGCCCAGCACCAGGCGCAGCCGTCCGTTGAGGATGTAAAGCCACTCGTAGCCTTCATGAACGCGCGGATCCGGTTCAGCCCCGCGGGCATCGCCGGTCAGCACCATTTTGAAGGCCTGCAGTCCTCCGGGGCGTCGGGTCAGGGGAACGGCCGTCATGCCGGCATGGGTTATGGGGCGCAGGTGGATTCTCGGATCCCCGGTGGGCGGGGCGCCCACCAGGTCATCGAGGGGAACCCCGTACAGCCGCGCGAGAGGCAGCAGGATTTCGAGGTTCGGCCGGCGCTGGCCGGATTCCAGGCGGGAAAGGGTGCTCACCGATATCCCGGAGGCTGAGGAAACGTCGCCAAGGGTGAGGTTCCGCTCCGTGCGGATCGCCCGTAGCCGGGGGCCGACCGCCCCGAGAAGGTCGTCCAAGTCAGTTGCCATTCCACCATTTTGCCATATTGGCAAATAAGATTGCCAGCAATCCTTGGGGTGGTAGAGGCTGGTGTTACCGCCCCGAGGACGCTTGGGGCAAACATACAGAACGCGAGGAAGGACAAAAGAGCATGGACACCAGCGGGTATGACGTCGTAATTATTGGCGGAGGTGCCGCAGGGCTCAGCGCGGCGACGACCTTGGCACGGGCGCTCCGCTCGGTGCTGGTCATAGATTCCGGAACACCAAGGAATGCACCCGCTGCGGGGGTGCACGGCTTCCTTTCGAGGGACGGAATGACGCCCTCGGACCTTCTGTCCGTCGGGCGGAACGAAGTGCTCTCCTATGGCGGTACGGTTATCGACGCCGAAGCTGTTTCAGCGCGGCGCACGCCTGATGGCTTCGAAGTGGTAACCGAAGATGCCCGCCGGTTCGCCGGCCGGCGACTCCTCGTCACCACCGGTTTGACGGACGAACTGCCTCCCATCCCTGGGCTGCGGGAGCAATGGGGAAAGGGCGTTGTGCACTGCCCCTACTGCCATGGCTGGGAAATCCGCGGGCAACACATCGGTGTGCTGGGAACGGGCCCTTTGTCCCTCCATCAGGCGTTGCTGTTCAGGCAATGGTCCAGCGATATCACCCTCTTCCTGAACGACACCGTGGAACCCACTGATGAGGAATGGGACAAGCTTGCGGCCCGGTCCGTCACGGTGGTTGCCGGACCAGTGGCTTCCGTTGACGCTGTGGACGGTGTCCTCAAGGCGGTCACCCTCCGCCAAGGCACATCGTTCCAAATAGGCGCGCTGGCTGTCGGCACGCGGATGGAGGCCAGGTCCGCGCTCCTGGAATCGCTCGGGCTGACGTCCCAGGTGCACCCGTCGGGCGCGGGACGTTTCATCGGGACCGACCCCATGGGTGCCACGGACGTCCCCGGCGTATACGCAGCGGGCAATGTCTCCAACCTGATGGCCCAGGTGATCACTGCGGCTGCCGAGGGGGTTATGGCCGGCGCCAGGATCAACGCGGACCTCATTGAAGAGGAAACCCGGAAGGCTGTTGAGGGTCAACCGCGCCCCACCTCGCCGGCAGCAGCAGCCAAGGGATGAGCACCGCCAACCCCACCGGGGACACCGGCTGCCAGCACAATCAGCCGATCAGCGCGCGCCTCAGGGTGTCCAGTCCTACGGAGCCAACGTTCAAGGCGCGGGTGTGGAACTCCTTCAGGTCGAAACCGGGGCGGGCTTCGAGTTCTGCGCGGATCTGTTCCCAGAGGCGCTGGCCCACTTTGTAGGAGGGGGCCTGTCCCGGCCAGCCGAGGTAGCGCGCAAACTCGAAGTTAAGCTGTCCTTCGCTGATGGGCAGGTTCTGTTTCAGGAATTCGTAGCCCTTGTCCGGGGTCCAGGTGCCGGAGCCCCAGCGTTCGGGGACCCTGAGTTCGAGGTGGACGCCAATGTCGAAGACCACGCGGGCGGCGCGCATCCGTTGCATGTCCAGCATGCCCATGTGGTCGCCCGGATCGTCCAGGTAGCCCAGTTCCTGCATCAGGTTCTCGGCGTAGAGGGCCCAGCCTTCGCCGTGGCCGGACGTCCAGCACACGTTCCTGCGCCACGTGTTCAGCAGTTCGCGGCGGTAGGTGGCAGTGGCCACCTGGAGGTGGTGGCCCGGGACGCCCTCGTGGAAGACGGTGGTGGTTTCGGCCCAGGTGGTGAACGTGTCCTCACCGGCCGGGACGGACCACCACATCCGGCCGGGGCGGCTGAAGTCATCGGAGGGGCCGGTGTAGTAAATACCACCCTCATCCGTGGGCGCGATGAGGCACTCGAGCGTCCGCATGACGTCCGGGATTTCGAAATGGACGCCGGCAAGTTCAGCAACCGCTTTGTCCGAGAGTTCCTGCATCCACTCCCGCAATGCCTCTTTGCCCTTCAGTTGGCGTGAGGGGTCGTTGTTCAGGATGTCCTTGGCCTCGGCGATGGTGGCACCGGCCTTGATGGTGTGTGCCACCTGCTCCTGCTCGGCAATCAGACGGTCGAGTTCCTGCACGCCCCAGGCGTAGGTTTCCTCCAGGTCCACGGTCGCGCCGAGGAAGGAACGTGAGGCCAGCGCATAGCGGGCGCGGCCCACCGCGTCTTTCTCGGGCGCGGCGGGCAGCAGCTCGGTCCGGAGGAATTCTGCGAGCCTGGCGTAGGCACTTCGGGCGGCGGCAGCCCCGGCGTCGAGCTTTTCCTGGACGGCGGCGGGCAGGGGCCCGGCGGCCGTGGCCGCTCCTGCCGAAAGCCTCGCGAAGAAGCCGTCCTCGGCGGCATACTTCGTGGCCTGCTCAACAACGATGTTCACCTGCCGTGCAGCCGCAACCCGGCCGGCGTCCCGGGCAAGCCGCAGGGATTCCATATAACCGCCGATGGCTCCTGGAACGTTCGATGCGCGGCCGGCGATGTGCTGCCAGTCCTGCTCCGTCTCCGTGGGCATCAGGTCGAAGATGGAGCGGATGTCCTGGGCGGGGGAGGCGATGTTGTTCAGGTTCGCGTAATCCCAGCCGGACGCGTGGATCAGCAGCTGCAGGCCAAGCCGCTCCTGCATGGCGTCGAGGGTGACGGTGTCGACGTCGTCCTCGGGCTCGAGTCCCTCAAGTTCCGTGAGGGCCTTTCGTGCAGCCTCGGCGATTTCCGCGAGGCCGGCGGGGGAAAAGTCCTGGAATTCGGTCTCGTGTCCGGGGACGCCAAGGGTAGTGGCCAGGGACGGATTAAGCCTGATAAGCGTGTCCGTGTAGTTGTCCGCGACGGCGTCGATGCGGGTTATCGGGCGGGCGGCAGGAGCAGTGTCTGTAGTCACTCTCCGAGACTAAACCCCACGTATTGTGAAGTTGTGGGCCCACGCCGCCGAGGGTTCCCTGGCCGCGGGCCCACGCCGGCGAGGCCCCCAAGTCGAGCGAAGCGGGATTTGGGAGCCGGTGGGGAGGCTTTCAGCCGCGGCTTCGCTTCCACGCTCCTGGCCCGGGGGTGGGCGCCAGCCGCAACTGCTGCCGGCGCAGCCAGTGGCGCACCGATGGCTTGTTGGCGAGTGCAGGTTCGGCACCTCCCAGGGAGAGGACGACGGCGGTGAGTGCGGCCAGTTCCTCGGCCGTGGGCTGGCCTTTGACAACAGAGAGCAGCGGCTCAGCGGGCGCGTTGGCTTCGTCGGTGGGCTGGTCGGGGATCACAGCGGAATGTTCCCATGCTTCTTGGTGGGAAGGCTGGCGCGTTTGTCACGGAGCGCGCGCAGTCCCTTGATGATCTGGGTCCTGGTTTCGGAGGGGGCAATGACTGCGTCAACGTAGCCCAGTTCGGCGGCCTGGTACGGGTTCAGCAGCTCTTCCTCGTACTGCTGGATGACCTCAGCCCGCCGGGCTTCAACGTCCCCGCCGGCTTCGGCCACTGCGGCAAGGTCGCGGCGGTACAGGATGTTGACTGCGCCCTGTGCACCCATGACGCCGATCTGTGCCGTGGGCCATGCCAGGTTCAGGTCTGCGCCCAGCTTTTTTGAACCCATCACAATGTAGGCCCCGCCGTACGCCTTGCGGGTGATGACGGTGAGTTTGGGAACGGTGGCCTCGGCGTAGGCGTACAGGAGCTTGGCTCCGCGGCGGATTATGCCCTGGAATTCCTGGTCCTTGCCAGGCAGGAAACCGGGAACGTCAACCAGGGTGATGATGGGGATGTTGAAGGCGTCGCAGTGGCGGACAAAGCGGGCGGCTTTCTCCGATGCGGCGATGTCCAGGGTGCCAGCGAACTGAAGGGGCTGGTTGGCCACAATGCCCACCGTGTGCCCCTCCACCCGGCCGTAGCCGATCATGACGTTGGGGGCGTAAAGGGCCTGCATTTCGAGGAAGTGGCCGTCATCCACGATCTGCTCAACAACGCTGCGCATGTCATAGGGCTGGTTGGCCGAATCCGGGATCAGCGTGTCCAGGGCGAGGTCGTCGTCGTCGACCTCCAGCTCCTGCTGGTGGTCCAGCACGGGGGCCTCGGAGAGGTTGTTGGAGGGCAGGAAGTCCAACAGTTCGCGGACAAACTCGAGGGCGTCGGCTTCATCGGAAGCCAAGTACGTGGACGTGCCGGTGGTGGAGTTGTGCTGGCGGGCGCCGCCCAGGGTTTCCATGTCCACATCCTCGCCGGTGACAGTCTTGATGACGTCGGGGCCGGTGATGAACATGTGGGAGGTCTTGTCCACCATCACCACGTAGTCGGTAAGCGCAGGGGAGTACGCGGCGCCGCCGGCCGAGGGGCCCATGATCAGGGAAATCTGCGGCACCACACCTGAGGCATGGACGTTGTTGCGGAAGATGTCCGCGAACATGGCCAACGATGCAACGCCTTCCTGGATACGGGCTCCGCCGCCGTCGAGGATGCCGACCACAGGGCAGCCGTTGCGCAGCGCGAATTCCTGGACCTTGACGATTTTTTCGCCGTTGACCTGGCTGAGGGAGCCGCCATACACGGAGAAGTCCTGGCTGTAGACGGCTACGGGGCGCCCGTCCACGGTGCCGTAACCGGAGACCAGGCCGTCGCCCAGGGGCTTCTTCTTCTCCATGCCAAAGGCGGTTGAGCGGTGCACTGCCAGGGCGTCGAATTCCACGAAGGAGTCAACATCGAGAAGGAGGGCGATGCGCTCCCGGGCGGTGTTCTTGCCGCGGGCGTGCTGCTTTTCGATTGCTTCGGGGCCGGAGGGCTGTTCGGCACGGGCCTGGCGGTCGCGGAAATCGGCGATCTTTCCCGCTGTCGTTGTCAGATCGTGGCTCATCAAATATCTCCGGCTCTGTAGCAGATTGGTCCTGTGGCGCTGTCCTTGCTGGCGGGTCCGATGCGGGAGTTAAGTAGCATCCACACAAAGAACGAACCCTGCTGGCTAGTCTAGTGACGCCTCTGGAGCCCGCCGCTGTAGAAAACCTACAATTTTCTGCCGTGCCGCAACTGGCAACAGCATGTTACTCGTCAGTAACATATCTGGGTTACAGTGGGTTTTATGACTTTGAGCAATGATGCTTCGGGGCCCTCTTTGAGCCCCTACCGGCCAACCGGTTCCCTCCGCGGCCGCACCGTACTGATCTCCGGCGGAAGCCGTGGGATCGGGCTGGCAATTGCCGCCCGGGCAGCTGAAGACGGCGCCAACATCGTGCTGATGGCCAAGACCGGGGAGCCGCATCCGAAGCTGGAAGGCACGGTGTACACCGCAGCCGAACAGTTGGTGGCGGCCGGTGGCCAGGCGCTTCCGCTGGTCGGCGATGTCCGGCGTGATGAAGATGTGGAGCGGGCTGTCTCAGCGGCAGTTGAGCGCTTCGGGGGCATCGACGTCCTCATTAACAATGCCTCTGCCATTGACCTGTCCCGCACGGACGCCGTTGACATGAAAAAGTACGACCTGATGCAGGACATCAATGTCCGCGGGACATTCCTGCTGTCCAAGCTGGCACTGCCCGCGCTCCGCGCATCCGCCGGCGGGCACATCCTCACCCTCTCACCCCCGCTGAACCTCGATCCACACTGGGCGGGGAAGCACCTGGCCTACACCATGGCGAAATACGGGATGAGCCTGACCACCCTGGGGCTGGCGGAAGAACTGAAAGCGGACGGGGTCAGGGTCAACTCGCTGTGGCCGTGCACCCTGATCGACACAGCGGCCATCCGCAACATGCCCCACGGCGAACAAATGGTCCAGGCAGCGCGAGGCCCGCAGATCATGGCTGATGCCGCGCACGCCATACTCACGGGGGCCAACCTTCGCGCCGGCGTCGGGGGCAGCGGGAACTTCTACACGGACGAGGAAGTCCTCGCCGCGGCCGATGTTGCCGACTTCAGTCCCTACAGTCTGGGGGCTCCCGAGGACCGGTTGGTGCCGGACATCTTCCTGTAGGCGGCACCTCCTGCCCATGTCGGTAGGATTTAGCTATGGATGACGCACGCGCCCCCGGTACGCCCCTGGACCGGAGGGATCTGGCGGACCAGAACTTCCTGTCCGCCACCGGCATCCCGCGGCTGGAGGTGGTGGATTCCACCGGGTCCACCAACGCCGACCTTCTCCGGTCCGTCACGGTGGAGCCCGCTGCCTGGCCTGACCTGTCCGTGCTCACCGCCGAGTACCAGACAGCTGCCAGGGGACGGCTGGACAGGCACTGGGAAGCTCCGCCGCTGAGCTCCATCTCGGTCTCGGTTGTCCTGCGTCCGGCCAACGCCGAAAGGCGCCCGCTGCCCACGCAAAGCTATTCGTGGTTGTCCTTGATTGCCGCGCTGGCGCTGCGCGAAACCCTGCTGGAGACCGCAGGAATCCCGGCCGAGCTGAAGTGGCCCAACGACGTCCTGGTACGCGGGAAGAAAATTGCGGGCATCCTGGCCCAGCTGGGCCCCATGGTGGACGGCTCCGTGCCGCCGGTCATCCTGGGAACAGGCTTGAACGTGACCCTCAGTGCAGCGGAGCTGCCTGTCCCCACCGCCACGTCGGTGATGCTGGAAGGGGCCCGGACGGCGGACCGGACCGTCCTTCTGAAGAGCTACCTTTCGAAGTTTGCCGTGCTGTACCGCAGCTTCTGCAACGCCGACGGCGATCCGGCGGCAGGGATGGCGGGCGGCGCGTCGCTGCACAAGCGGGTTGAGGCTGTCATGGTCACCCTGGGCAAGCAGGTGCGGGCGCAGTTGCCGGGAGACCACGAGATCATCGGCCATGCGTCCCGGCTTGACGAGTACGGGTCGTTGCTGGTGGTGGACCGCGACTCCCGCGAACACGTGGTCACCGCCGGGGACGTGGTGCACCTGCGGCCGTGGACCTCCCCGGACGCCTCCGGCCAAGGCGGTTATGCGTAAAGACCTTGTCCCGGGCGAGCAGGTGATTGTCACCACCCGCCCGCAGCCGAGGAAGCTCGCCGGCGCCATGGTTGCCTTTATTCTTTCGCCGGCGATTGCGGCCTACTGCTCCGCCTGGGTGATCCGCGGAGAAGCCGGGCGGGCTGTTCCCGCTCTTTCGGGCCGCTGGACTCCGTGGCTGGTGGCGGGGTGTGTCCTCGCGGCCGCTTCGGTGTGGCTGGTTTTCTGCCTGCCAAGGCTGCTGCGCTGGCACAGCACCCGCTACACCCTGACCAGCCGGCGGCTGGTGGCCAGGTCCGGAATGTGGAAGCGGCAGGACCAGCAGGTGTACCTGGCTTCGGTCCGCAACCTGACTGTCCATGAGTCGGTCCTGCAACGTTTCTTCCGCTCCGGGAATATATCCTTGGAAATCGGATACCAGGGAGTGGTCACGTTCCCTGATGTGCCGGAAGTAGCCAGGTTCCGGGACTTCATCCTCGACGCCATCGGGGACCTGCCGGACGAGCACGACGCCCAGCCGGGCGGAACAACGGATCACCCCGCCGGAGCTTTGCCGTGGGACAAGAGAGAAGGTGGACCAGATGAACGATGAGCACCAGCGGGAAAGCGTCGAGTCCATCGCGCCGCCAACTCCGGCCGCCGACGCCCATCCCGCCACCGGCACCATGTCCGCCGAGCGGCTGGCAATGAAAGCCCTGGAGGCCCGGCTGCTGGGCGGGGAACGCAAGCTCCGCCGTCGTGAAGTCGCCGCCGGCGCAGGGTTGTCCCTGCTGTCCGCGCGCAAACTTTGGCGTGCCCTCGGGTTCCCCAACTTCGGCGACGAGGACGTTGCCTTCACCGAGCGCGACCAGGCAGCCCTCTCCACTGTTGTGGACCTGGTCCGGTCCGGGAAGCTGACGGAGGAAGCCGCCATCTCCGTCACCCGCTCCATAGGCCAGATGACTGACCGCATGGTGGTCTGGCAGATCGAAGCCCTGGTGGAAGACATGGTGCACGAACAGGGCGTTACAGATGCCGTCGCCCGCAAGCGCCTGGTGAATGAGCTCCCGGCGCTGGTGGACGCGCTGGAGGAAATGCTGGTCTACTCCTGGCGCCGTCAGCTCAACGCCGGTATCCAGCGGCTCGCGGTCCGCGCCGAGGCCGGACTGCAGGCCAGCGAGGAAGGCCGCGAAGGCGATGAAGACGACGCCCCGCTGCCCCTGGCGCGCGCCGTCGGCTTCGCGGACCTGGTCTCCTACACCAGCCTGTCCCGGCGCATGAACGAAAAAACGCTGGCCCGGCTGGTCCAGCGGTTCGAAAACAAGTGCGCGGAAATCATTTCCGTCGGCGGCGGCCGCCTGGTCAAGACGGTGGGTGACGAAGTCCTGTACATTGCGGAGACGCCGGCTGCAGGCGCGGAAATTTCCTTGGCGCTGGCTCAGGCCTTCACCGAAGACGAGATCCTGCCGGAAGCCAGGGTGGCCATGGTCTGGGGCAGGATCCTGTCCCGGCTCGGCGATATTTACGGTCCCACTGTTAACCTTGCGGCCCGCCTGACTACGCTGGCGGACCCTGGAACGGTGCTGGTGGACTCCATGACTGCCTCCGCGCTGGAGCACGACGAACGGTTTGTTATGCTGCCGCAGCCTCCGGAGAATGTCCGCGGCTTTGGTGAGATCCGCCCGGTGCGCCTCACCCGCGGGCTCGGCAAGGGGCTGGTCCTGGACTAGCATCTTGACCGTTGGTATGGGGCAGGGGATTGCTGCCCGGAATCCATGGTTCCTGTGACCGAACCACTAATTTAGGACAGCATGAAACAGCAGCCCGCAAGCGTTCCCTCCAGCGTCGAACGGAGGCCCAAGCTTGGCCTTGTCGTCGGCCACGGGACAGACCGGGGACTCCGCAGGGAGCTGAACGAGGATTCCTACCTCGCGGCCGATCCGGTTTTCGCTGTGGCTGACGGTATGGGTGGCCACGAAGCCGGCGAGGTGGCCAGCGGCATGTGTGTCCGTGCGCTGGCTTCGATACCCCAGCTCGCAACGGGTGAACGAAGCGTGACAGCTGCCGTCCTCCAGCAGTACCTGGTCAAGGCCGACGACTCCATCCGTGAGGCCACCGGGGCACGTGCCGGCACCACGCTGGCGGGGGCGGTCGTGGTTGAGCAGATGGGCATGCCCTACTGGCTGGTGATGAACATCGGGGATTCCCGGACCTACCGCCTCAGCCAGGGAAAGTGCGAACAGATCAGCGTGGACCACTCGGAGGTCCAGGAGCTTGTGGACGCCGGAGAAATTACGCCTGAGCAGGCCTTGGTCCATCCGCGGCGGCACGTGGTCACACGCGCCCTCGGAACCGGTGACGAAACCGAGGCAGACTACTGGTTGCTGCCGGCCAGGGATGGTGACCGCATCTTGGTCTGCTCCGATGGGCTTACCGGAGAGCTTGCCGACGAAGACATCTTCCAGATCCTCAGCAAGGTGGAGGATCCCCAGCTTGCAGCGGATGAGCTGATCAGGGCCGCGCTAGGCAACGGCGGACGGGACAACATCACGGTGATCGTGGTGGACGCCGTCGAAAGCCAACAATGAGGGCGGAACAGGCTGCACCTTCGGCCGATCGCTGACGGCGTCCTTACCCCAGCCGGCACGCGTGCCAGCGTCCGGCTTCTGCGGTAAGGCAAGATAGGTCTGTGAGCACAGGACCAGGCCCCGCAGAACAGACAGCCACCCGGACTACCGCACCCAGCGAGCCGGAAGCGATCCCTTCCGACTCGGTCCGGGAGGAATACGAAAACCTTGTCGACCTCGTCCGGAAGTACAGGTTCGCGTACTACCAGGAAGACACACCCCTGGTCCCGGACGCCGAGTTCGACGAGCTTTTCCGGCGGCTGGAAGAAATCGAAGCACTTCATCCGGAGCTTGTGTCCAACGACTCGCCCACCCAGGAAGTGGGCGGGGAAGTCTCGGCCGCGTTCGCCGCGGTGGAGCACCTGCAGCGGATGTACAGTCTCGAGGACGTTTTCTCCCTCGAGGAACTCGAAGCCTGGCTCACAAAAGCATCAGCGGGCATCGCGAAACTGGGTGACGGCTCGCACCAGCCGGCGTGGCTGACCGAACTAAAAATCGACGGCCTGGCGGTCAACCTGCTGTACCGCGACGGGAAACTCGTGCGTGCAGCCACACGCGGCGATGGCACCACCGGCGAGGACATCACCCACAATGTGCTCACCATCAAGGAAATCCCGCAGGAGCTAAGCGGCGAAGGGTTTCCGGCAGAAGTGGAAATCCGGGGTGAGGTGTTCATCCCCTCTAAAGCATTCGCCGAATTCAACGAGGCCCTGATCGAAGCCGGCAAGGCGCCCCTGGCCAACCCGCGCAATGCAGCCGCCGGTTCCCTCCGCCAGAAGGACCCGGCGGAAACAGCCAAGCGCCCGCTGAAGATGTTCGTGCACGGCATCGGTGCGCGGGAGGGGCTCCAGGCGCGCAGCCAGTCCGAAACCTATGATCTGCTGAAAGACTGGGGCCTGCCCGTCAGCCCCTACTCCGAGGTGCTGGGGAGCCTGGAGGAGGTCCTTGACTTCATCAAGCGGTACGGGGACCAGCGCCACAAGCTGCTCCACGAAATCGACGGCATTGTGGTCAAAGTTGATGACTTTGCCACCCAGCGTGCCCTGGGCTACACCACGCGCGTGCCGCGGTGGGCAGTGGCCTACAAATACCCGCCCGAGGAAGTCCACACGAAGCTTCTTGACATCCTCGTCAACGTGGGCCGCACGGGGCGGGTGACGCCCTTCGGCATGATGGAGCCGGTCAAGGTGGCCGGATCCACCGTTGAAATGGCCACCCTGCACAACCAGGACGTGGTCAAGGCCAAGGGCGTGAAAATCGGCGACATTGTGGTGCTGCGCAAGGCCGGCGACGTTATCCCCGAAATCGTGGGTCCGGTCCTGGCCCTCCGCGGCCAGCAGGATCCGCCGGTCCGCGATTTTGAAATGCCCACCGAATGCCCCTCCTGCGGCACACCCCTGGCCCCGGCCAAGGAGGGCGACGTGGACATCCGCTGCCCCAATGCCAAATCCTGCCCGTCGCAGCTGCGCGAACGGGTTTTTCACCTCGCCGGCCGAGGCGCGTTCGACATCGAGGCGCTGGGCTGGGAAGCAGCGATTGCCCTCACCCAGCCGACGGAACCTGAAGTTCCGCCGCTCACCACCGAGGCGGCTTTGTTCGACCTCACCCCGGAGCTGCTGGCGGAGGTACGCATCCGGCGGGAGAAGCGCTCCAAGGGAGTGGCCACCGGGGAATTCGAACTGGTGCCGTACTTCTACAGCAAGGGCACCGCGAAGTCGCCGTCAAAGCCGACTGCCACCACGGAAAAACTCTTCCGCGAACTCGAGAAGGCCAAAACCCAGCCGTTGTGGCGTGTCCTGGTGGCGCTGTCCATCCGCCACGTAGGTCCGCGGGCCTCCCGCGCCCTGGCCACGGCATTTGGCAGCATGGACGCCATCCGGAAGGCCTCGGAGGATGAACTCTCCCACGTGGACGGGGTGGGTCCCACCATCGCCGCTGCCCTAAAGGAATGGTTTGCCGAGGACTGGCACGTGGAGATTGTCGATCGATGGGCTGCTGCGGGGGTCCGGATGGAAGACGAGCGGGATGAATCCATGCCCCGCACCCTGGAGGGGCTGACGGTGGTGGTTACCGGCTCGCTGCCGAACTTCAGCCGCGACGAGGCGAAGGAGGCCATCCTCCTGCGGGGTGGCAAGGCGGCGGGCTCCGTCTCCAAAAACACCAGCTACGTGGTGGCCGGTGAGAACGCCGGAACCAAGCTGGACAAGGCCGAACAGCTTGGAGTTCCCGTGCTGGATGAGGACGGCTTCCGGCAGCTTCTGGCCGAGGGGCCGGCAGCGCAGGCGGAGGCAACGGCAGCGGCCCTGGACGAGGCGCCGGCGGAGGCAACGCCGTGAGCGGCGCCGAGGGAGCCAGCCAGGTATCTCCCGCCGAACTGCTGGAAGTGGCAAAACAGGCTGCCGCAGCGGGAGCCAGGGTCTTGGCCGGCCGGAACGCCGAGGCGCTCCATGCCAGCAACAAGGGCGACGCCGGCGATTGGGTCACCGCGTTCGACGTCGCCGCAGAGCACGCGGTCCGCGGCGTCATTTCAGCGGCGCGGCCCAATGACAGCATTACCGGCGAGGAACACGGGACCACCAGGCCGGCGGAGCCCACCGGCTACCGCTGGTCCATCGACCCGCTGGACGGCACCACCAACTTCATCCGCAACATTGTCTACTACGGCACTTCCGTGGCAGTGGCCGATTCCGACGGCGTATGGCTGGCCGGCGTCGTCAACGCTCCTGCGCTGGGCCGCGTCTACTACGCTGCCCGGGGCCAGGGCGCGTGGTTGGAGGAAAACGGGACCCTGAGCCGGCTCGAGGGCCCGGTTCCGGGGCGCAAGGGGCAGATCCTTGCAACCGGGTTCAACTACGACCCCCGGGTCCGCTCCGAGCAGGCCGCCCAGTTTGCCGAACTCCTGAAGGATTTCGCGGATGTCCGCCGGCTCGGCTCCGCTGCGCTGGACCTGTGCCTGGTGGCGGACGGCACGCACGATGCCTTCGGTGAACGGGGGCTCAACGAGCACGACTTCTCTGCCGGGGCACTGATCGCCGAGGAAGCCGGCTGCTGGGTCCGCCGGCCGCGGCTGGCCAGCCCGCTCGACGGGGGCCCAACGGACGAGGAAAGGCTGGACGCCTGGACCTGCGCAGCGAGCCTGGAGCTGTCCGGCAAATTTCCGCTCTGACCCCGGCCAGGAACTCCAGGCCGCCCGGGTGCGGGGGCAACGACTGATAGTTCAGTCACGGAAACCCCGGTTTTGCCCGGTGCTACTGGCTGGTAGCACTACCATTGTTCAGTGCAATCGCCAATAACAGTCCGTCCCGCCGTCGAATCCGACTTCCACGCCGTTGCCCGTATCACCAGGGATTCCTACCTGGCGGCCGGCTACTTTGACGACGCCGACCACCCCTACATGCGCAAGGTCCAGGACGTTGCGCAGCGGGCCGGCCAAGCCACCGTCTGGGTAGCCGAGCGGGCCGGTGATGTGGTGGGTTCGGTCACGCTGGCCCTCGCCGGTGAGCCCTACGCGGACATTGCCCTGCACGACGAGCTCGAGTTCCGCATGCTGGTGGTGGACCCGGCCGTGCAGCGCAGCGGGGCCGGCAAAGCCATGATGACGGCGATCCTTGAGCACGCCAAGGCCCTCGACGGCGTCAGGGCCGTGGCGCTGACCACCGGGAGCACCTGGGAAAGCGCCCGGGGACTGTACAACAAAACCGGCTTCGCCAGGGTGCCGGAAAGGGACTGGCTCGTGCCCGGGACTGACATAAAACTGCTGGTTTACCGGCTGGACCTGTAGCCGCCCTAAAGTGGTGCGGACTCACTCAGTTTCGAAAGGCCCACCATGCGCAAAACCTTCGGCTCCGGCTCCGCCTGGGAACAGACCCTCGGCTACTCCCGGGCTGTCCAGGTGGACAACACCCTGTACATTTCCGCCACCGCCGCGAGCGGCGAGGACGGCATCGTAGGGAACGACTTCTACACGCAGACGCAGTTCATCCTCCAAAAGCTCGGCAAAGTCCTCGCGGACGCCGGCTTCAGCTTTGAGGATGTTGTCCAGTCCAAGCTGTACCTGACGGACATCAGCCAATGGGAAGAAGCCGGCCGTGCCCACGGCGAAGTGTTCGGCGAAATCCGGCCCACCCTGTCACTGGTGCATGTCCTGCCCTTCCTGGATCCGGAAATGCTGGTCGAGATCGAGCTCGTGGCCCAGAAGAGCGGCAGCTAGGCCCGCACGTTACGAGCAGGCAGGCCGTAGCGGTGCTCCGGCCTGCCGGTGGTTCCGTAGCGCAGCTGGATGTCCACGGCGCCGTCGTCCGCCAGCGCGGACAGGTACCGCTGCGCGGTCGCCCGGGACACGCCTACCCGGCCCGCCACCTCGGCGGCGGAATACTGCTCGCCGGGAACCAGCGACTCAAGCACCGCCGCTTCCGTGGCTGAGCGGGGCTTTGACGACGGCGTAACGTCGCCGGGGATGAGGGCGCGCTTGGCGCGCTCCACTGCATCCTGGTCCAGCGCGCCCGGCTGGGACAACAAGCGCCGGTACCGCGCATAGGACCGGAGCTGCTGCGACAGCGACTCCGACGTAAACGGCTTCAGCAGGTAGCCCAGCGCGCCCCGGCGGAAGGCAACACGGATCGAGGCGGCGTCGGACGCGGCACTGAGGATCACGGTGTCCACGTCCAGTTGCTGCAGCAGGTCAATCCCGGAGGCGTCCGGCAGGTACACATCCAGCAAGACCAGATCCGGGCGGAGGCTGTGAATGGCCTGCAGCGCGAGCGACGCCGATCCCACCGGGGCAAGCGCCAGGAACCCCGGCACCGAATCCACATAGGCGGCGTGCAGCTTCGCCACGTGGAAGTCGTCGTCCACGATCAGCACCCGATAGTCCTCAGGCATTTTCTTCCTCTCCGGCTGCGTCCTTCAGCCCTGCGTCCGTGTGCCCCGCATTTTTGGTTCCCGCGGTGGTGCCGGGGAGCGTTGCCATAAAGACCGCACCCGGCCCGCCCCGGGCGCCGGGGTCCAGCAGTTTGACGTCCCCGCCGCGGCGCCGGGCCAGCTGCCGCGCCAAGGCCAGCCCGAAGCCTTGGCCGCCACCTGCACGGACGGGGCCGGAAGCGGTGGTGAAGCCTTCGGCGAAGACCGCTTCGCCCTCCGTCCCTTCTGCCAACCCGTCGCCCGAATCGGCGACGACCATATGGAGGGTGCCGCCGTCGTCGTCCGGCTCATCCATTACTTCCACTTCTACCCAGCGGTCGGAAGCTGAGCCGGCCACTGCCGCGTTGACCGCGTTGTCGATCAGGTTTCCCAGCACTGTGGTGACGTCCTGGGCGTCGGTCACCTGCCCACGCACCAGCGTTTCAGGCCCAATGCGCAAGGCGACGCCGCGTTCGTCGGCCTCCACGCCCTTGGCCCCCACAAACGCCTGCAGATAAGGGTCCTGGAGCAGCTCGGCCTGGTCCACCGGGAACTTCAACGGTCCCGTGGCGGCCAGCCGGGCCAGGTACTCACGGGCCTGCTGGTGCTGCCCGATGCTCATAAAGCCGGCGATGGTGTGCAGCTGGTTGGCGAACTCGTGGCGCTGTGCCCGCAGCGCGGTGGACATGGTGCCCACGGCGTCCAGCTGGCGGGTGAGCTGCTGCAGTTCCGTGCGGTCGCGGAGCATGACCACCCAGCCCAGGTCCTCCCGACGGTGGAGGGCCTTGCGCGCATTGGCTACCAGCACCCGGCCGCCGGCCACCAGCTCAACCGCTGCAGTGGCACCGGACCCCGGCCGGGTCAGGGACTTCAGCTGGTCCGGGACGGGCGCATCCTGCCAGTGGCCTCCGGCCAGGTCGGTCAGCCCCAGCAGCCGCTGCGCCGCTGCGTTGAAGACGGTAATCCGGCCGTCGGCTGAAACGCCGATCACGCCGTCGTCCACACCCTGCAGGACCGCCACCTGGTCGTGGACCAGCGTGCTGATCTCCTCCGGCTCCAATCCCAGGGTGAGGCGCTGGAGGCGGCGGCGCAGCAGGAAGGATCCGAGGACGCCGGCGAGGAGAGCGCCGGTGGCCGTCAGGGCAACAGGGCCGATGTCGCGGGCCACGCTTTGGCCCACAGTCTCCATCGAATACCCAACGCTGACCTCACCCACCACGGTGCTGCTGCCCGGGGCGTAAACGGGAACCTTCGCGCCGGCGGACGGGCCGAGAGTTCCGGTGTTCCTGGTAGTGACCTCCCGGCCGGACAGGGCTTCGGACGGGTCCGTGCTCACCCTTTCCCCAAGCCGCGGCGGATCCGGATGCGCCAGACGCAGACCAGTTTCATCGGTGATGACCACAAACAGGGCACCCGTCCGGGTACGCACTGCTTCTGCCGACATCATCAGCGGCCCGGCAGCGAGTTCGGCGGCCGGGGGAGTGCCGGCCTGTTGGCTGATGGCCAGCACGTCCGCACGCACCGAGGGGTCGGACGCCACCGTCCGGGCGAGGGTCAGCGCCTGGTTTTCAGCCTCGCGGCCCACCCTGTCATAGGTCAGCCAGGCGTGGACGGCGGCACTGAGCAGAACCACAAGAAGTACCACCGCCAGTTGCAGCAAAAGCGTCTGAGTGGAGAACCGCAGCGGCGCACGCGGACTGGAACGCGGCATGGTCCTCCTTGATCAGGGTGGCTGGCGGGTACCCGCGGGCGCGATGAGCAGAATGAGCAAAATGCTCGCAATAAGCAGTATGCCAATCAATTGAGCCAAAGGCACGGCCGTGACGGCCGCCACCCTACAGTCTGTAGCACGCGTCACACCGCTGTGCCGCTGTTCACAAAGAAGGAGCCGGCCGTGCTGGTAATACTTGGATTCGCAATGATCGCGGTATTCATGGTGCTGATCATGACGAAGAAGTTGACGCCAGTGCTGGCGTTGATCATTGTCCCCACCGTTTTTGGTCTTTTTGCCGGTGCCGGCCTTGGCATCGGCGACATGGTCATGGATTCCATGAAGGCCATGACGTCCACGGCAGCCCTGTTGATGTTCGCCATCATCTACTTCGGACTGATGATCGACGTGGGGCTTTTTGACCCGCTGGTCCGGTTCATCCTCCGCAAGCTGGGCAACGACCCCGCCAAGGTGGTCCTGGGTACCGCCATCCTCGCGGCCGCAGTGTCCCTTGACGGCGACGGCTCCACCACCTTCATCCTCACTACCGCGGCCATGCTGCCCATCTACCTCCGGCTGAAAATGAGCCCCGTGGTCCTCACCTGTGTGGCCGGCCTGGCCAACGGCACCATGAACATCGTGCCGTGGGGCGGCCCCACCGCCCGCGCCGCCAGCGCCCTCAAAATCGACGTCAACGAAGTCTTTGTCCCGATGCTTCCGTCCCTCCTTGCAGGCATCGCCGTCGTCCTGGCCTTCGCCTGGCTGCTCGGCCTGCAGGAGCGCAACCGCCTCCGCGCCACGCAGCCTGAAATCTGGGGTGTCCCTGACACGGCAGAAGCGTTCGACGGCGGCACTCCCGCCGGTGGTTCGTCCGGCGGCGCACGCGGTACCTCATTTGTTCCCGCAACGGGAGGCCCCGTCGTCGACGGTTCAGCGCCCTCCACTGGCGTGGCTGTGCTGGAACGCACAGAGACCGTTGTTGATGACAACGACACCGCCATGGCTGATACCGCGCTGGACCCCAACCGCAAGACCCTGCGCCCCAAGCTGCAGTGGTTTAACCTGGGCCTCACCGTCGCCGTGATGGGCATGCTTATCGCAGACCTCGTGCCCCTGCCGTACGTCTTTATGGTGGGTTCCGCCATCGCCCTGCTGGTGAACTTCCCGCACGTCAAGGACCAGGCCGCACAGATCGTGGCCCACGCGCCGTCAATCGTTGCAGTGGTCAGCATGGTTATGGCCGCCGCCGTCCTGACCGGCGTCCTCACCGGTACCGGCATGGTGGAAGCAATGTCCGCGTGGCTGGTACAGATCATCCCGTCCAGCATGGGCCCGTTCATGGCCGTCATCACCGGCGTCCTCAGCATCCCGATGACGTTCTTTATGAGCAATGACGCCTTCTACTTCGGCGTCCTCCCCGTCCTGAGCGAGACTGCCGGCCACTACGGCATCAGCGCCGCCGAAATGGCCCGCGCCTCCATCACCGGCCAGCCGTTCCATATGCAGAGCCCGCTGGTACCGGCCATCCTGCTCCTGGTGTCCCTGGCCAAGGTGGACCTCGGCGACCACCACAAGAAAGTCCTGTGGCGCAGCGCAGTAGTGTCCCTGGTCATGCTGGGAATTGGCGTGCTGACCGGAGCCATCGGAATCGGCTAGTCTGTAGCTGCCGTGGTCCTGCCCCTATGGTCCGGAGCCCGGTATGAAGGTGCCCGTCTGACGCCCGCTGGGGGATGTCAGACGGGCATCATCGTTTCCCCACTAGAATGGACCGGAAAACCAATTCAAACTTTGCAGGGGAGATCCATGGCTGCGATCAACCGTGACGACGTCGCGCACCTCGCGCGGCTCGCTCACATTGAGATGAGTGCCCAAGAGCTGGACAGGATGGCCGGAGAACTCGCGGTCATCGTTGATTCGGTCAAGTCCGTGAGCGAAGCTGCCGGTGATGACGTCCCGGCGACGTCCCACCCCATCCCGCTGAACAACGTGTTCCGCGAGGACGTTGTGGGACACACCTTCACTGCGGAGCAGGCGCTCTCCGGCGCACCGGACTCCGACGAAAACCGTTTCAAGGTCCCGGCAATCCTGGATGAGGCATAAGCATGACTGACACCAACGAACTCATCCGCCTCTCCGCCGCCAAGCTGGCCGAAAAGCTGGCCGCCGCCGAGGTCACCTCCGTCGAGGTCACCCAGGCGTACCTTGACCGGATCGCGGCAGTAGACGGCGGCGAACGCGGCGTCAACGCCTTCCTGCACGTCAACGCCGGGGAAGCGCTCGCCGTCGCCGCCGAGGTGGACGCCATCCGCGCCGCCGGTGGCGCCGAGGCTGACGCCCTGCACGTCCTGGCCGGCGTCCCCATCGCCGTCAAGGACCTCATCGTCACGGTGGGCCAGCCCACCACGGCAGGCTCCAAAATCCTCGAGGGCTGGCACAGCCCCTACGACGCCACCGTCGTCGAACGCCTGCGCGCGGCGAAGATGCCCATCCTGGGCAAAACCAACCTCGACGAGTTCGCCATGGGCTCCTCCACTGAGCACTCCGCCTACGGGCCCACCCGCAACCCGTGGGACCTGGACCGGATCCCGGGTGGCTCCGGCGGCGGGTCCGCTGCGGCCGTCGCCGCCTTCGAGGCGCCCCTTGCCCTCGGAACCGACACAGGCGGGTCCATCCGCCAGCCCGGCGCCGTCACCGGCACCGTGGGCGTGAAGCCCACCTACGGCAGCGTGTCCCGCTACGGCGCCATTGCCATGGCGTCCTCGTTGGACCAGATCGGTCCTGTTTCCCGCACGGTCCTGGACTCAGCCCTCCTGCACGAGGTCATCGGCGGGCACGATCCCCGGGACTCCACCTCCCTTGCCGACCCGCTGGCAGACCTCGTGGCTGCCGCGAAGACGGGCAACGTTGAGGGCATGCGGATTGGCATCATCAAGGAGCTGCACGGCGAGGGCTACCAGGCCGGCGTCGAAAACCGCTTCAACGACTCCCTGGAGCTCCTCAAGGATGCCGGCGCCGAAATCGTCGAGGTGTCCTGCCCCAACTTCCAGTACGCGCTGGGGGCCTACTACCTGATCATGCCCTCCGAGGCGTCCTCCAACCTCGCCAAGTTCGACGGCGTCCGCTACGGCCTGCGGGTCCTCCCAGAAGACGGTCCCATGACCATCGAACGCGTGATGGGTGCCACCCGCGCCGCCGGCTTCGGCGACGAAGTCAAGCGCCGCATCATCCTGGGCACCTACGCGCTGTCCGCCGGCTACTACGACGCCTACTACGGCTCGGCACAGAAGGTCCGCACCCTCGTGCAGCGTGACTTCGATGCCGCCTTCACCGTGGCTGACGTCCTTATTTCGCCCACCGCCCCCACCACGGCTTTCCGTCTCGGCGAGAAGCTGGACGATCCGCTGGCCATGTACCTCAACGACGTTGCCACCATTCCGGCCAACCTCGCAGGTGTCCCGGGCCTGTCCCTGCCGGGCGGTCTCGCGGACGAGGACGGGCTCCCCGTGGGCATCCAGCTGTTGGCCCCTGCCCGGGAGGACGCCCGGCTGTACCGTGTGGGCGCCGTGCTGGAGTCGCTGCTTGAGGCCAGGTGGGGCGGCCCGCTGCTGGCGCAGGCCCCGGAACTGGGTGAGCTCGTCGAAGCCAAGGAGGCAAAATAATGAACACTGACGCAATCCTGAGCTTCGAAGAGGCCATGGAGAAATACGATCCCGTCCTGGGGTTCGAGGTCCACGTGGAGCTCAACACCAAGACCAAGATGTTCTCCTCCGCCCCCAACGTTTTCGGTGACGAGCCCAACACCAACGTCAACGAGGTGGACCTGGGCATGCCTGGCGTCCTGCCCGTGGTGAACAAGGCTGCCATCGAGTCCTCGATCAAGATCGGCCTTGCGCTCAACTGCAAGATCGCCGAGTCCTGCCGCTTCGCCCGGAAAAACTACTTTTACCCGGACACTCCCAAGAACTTCCAGACCTCCCAGTACGACGAACCCATCGCGTACGACGGCTACCTGGACATCGAACTCTCTGACGGCACCCTGTTCCGGGTGGAGATCGAGCGCGCCCACATGGAAGAGGACGCCGGGAAGCTGACCCACATGGGCGGTGCTACAGGCCGTATCCAGGGTGCGGACTTCTCGCTGGTGGACTACAACCGTGCCGGTGTTCCGCTGGTGGAGATCGTCACCAAGCCGATCGAGGGTGCCGGTTCCCGTGCGCCCGAACTGGCCAAGGCCTACGTTGCAGCGGTCCGGGAGATCGTCAAGAACCTGGGTGTGTCCGATGCCAAAATGGAGCGCGGCAACGTGCGCTGCGATGCGAACGTCTCGCTCCGCCCGCACGGCCGGGAACGGTTCGGCATCCGCTCCGAGACCAAGAACGTTAACTCGCTGCGCGCCGTCGAACACGCCGTCCGCTACGAGATCCAGCGCCATGCTGCCGTCCTGGACGCCGGCGAGCCGGTCATCCAGGAGACACGCCACTGGCATGAGGACACCCGCACCACCACGTCAGGCCGGGCAAAGTCCGACGCCGATGATTACCGCTACTTCCCCGAACCGGACCTTGTCCCTGTTGTTCCGTCGCGCGAGTGGGTCGAGGAGCTCCGGGCCACCCTGCCCGAGCCGCCGGCCGCCCGCCGCAAGCGCCTGCAGGCCGACTGGGGCTACTCGGACCTCGAATTCCGCGACGTGGTGAACGCCGGCGTGATGGACGAGATCGAGGAAACCATCGCCGCCGGTGCATCGGCTTCCGTGGCCCGCAAGTGGTGGATGGGCGAGATCGTGGGCCGCGCCAAGAACGCCGACGTTGACCCCGGCCAGCTGGGCGTCCAGCCCGCCACCATCGTGGAGCTGTCACGCATGGTGGAAGGCGGCAAGATCAACAACAAAATGGCCTCCGAGGTACTGGACGGTGTGCTCGCCGGCGAAGGCACCCCGGCTGAAATCGTGGAGAAGCGCGGCCTGGCCGTGGTCTCCGACGACGGGCCCCTGCTCGAAGCGATTGACGCTGCGCTCGC
Source organism: Pseudarthrobacter sp. Hb11 (assembly GCF_059383655.1). NCBI lineage: Bacteria > Bacillati > Actinomycetota > Actinomycetes > Micrococcales > Micrococcaceae > Pseudarthrobacter > Pseudarthrobacter sp. Hb11. Next base: position 100,032 of record NZ_JBWZCM010000007.1, on the reverse strand, counting down.
TGCGCAGCCTGACGTCGCCGAAAAGATCCGCGGCGGCAAGGTCCAGGCCATCGGCGCGATCGTGGGCGGGGTCATGAAGGCCACCCGCGGCCAGGCCGACGCCGGCCGCGTCAAGGAACTGATCCTGGAAAAGCTGGGCGTCACCACCTAAGTTCGCCCCAACTGGGTCGCAGTTGATGCCGTTTTGAGTGCTCATAACGGCATCTACTGCGACCCAGTTTCGGGTTAAGCAGTACTCGCGTCCCACAAGCCGACGACTACTCGTGTGCCCTTGCGACTGCCCGCCCTACACTGAAGCTCCAGGGCGCCGCCGCACGGGGAAACAGGCCCTGCCGTTGCTGTGGGAGGAATGGACATGTCCGTCCGGGAACCGTTGCAATTCCGCAAGACCCTGCTCGCCGGGGCGGTGGCTCTCGCGAAACTCAGCGCCCCCAGCACCTGCACAGTGGGAGCGTGGTCAAGAAGGCGGCTGTCAGGATCTCCGGCGAAAAAATCGGGACAAGGTAACCGCAGAGCGGATCGTTGAAGGTGCTGCCGACGGCCGTCGATTTGGGCATAACCGAGGCCATGGCCACGGCAAGGGCCACAGAAAGTAGGCAGCGGCAGTCGTTATGGACGTTCGCAACGATACTTGGCGCTACCCAGGTGGGGTCAGCCGCGTTCCACCAGGCCGGCCATGATGCCCTGCAGGGCCTCCGAGACAATCATGACGGAACGGCGCTTCAGGTTCTCGGGCCGTGCCAGCAGGTCGATCCGGCGCCGTGTGCTGATCCCTTCAAGGGGCCGCAGTACGATGTCCGGGTTGAGTACCGGCCCGGCGGTGTACCTCGGCAGCAGCCCCACCACTCCGCCCGCGGCCACCAGCGCCGCAACCGTGGAATAGTCGTTGATCCGGTGCACGATGTTCAGCTCGCGGCTGGACACGGCGGCGACGGCGGACAACACATCCGCGGGGGAGTAGCCGGTGTGGCTGGTCACCCAGGCCTCCCCGCCGACGTCGTCCGCTGTCACGGCCGCCTTCCCTGCCAGGGGGTGGCCGGCGGGCAACGCCACGTCGAGGGGTTCGTGGGCGAGGGGAATCACCGTAACGCGCTCCGCCGGCCACCGGGGGCTGTGGTCCATGCGGTGGGCCAGCACCAGGTCGTAGCGGGCGGTGAGGGCGGGGAAGTCGTGCTGGGCCACGTCCTCATCGGAAAGCTCGATACGCGGCTGTCCCGGCGCATCCAGGATCCTCGCGAGCGGAGCAAACACCGCCTGCCCCACGCTGTGGAAGCCGGACAGGGTGACCCTGCCGGCCGGGGTGCCGTGGTAGCTCCCGATGGCACCCCTGGCGTCCGCCATGGCACTGACGACGGCGGCCCCGGCGTCGGCCAGCACCTGGCCTGCCTCGGTGAGCACCAGGTTCCGGCCCTCCTTGCGCGTCAGCGGCACATCCAAGGTCCGCTGCAGGAGTGCCAACTGCTGGGACACGGCCGAAGGGGTGACCATGAGCGTGTCGGCCACTGCCTTGACGCTGCCAAGCGCCCCGAGTTCACGCAGGATTTCAAGCTGGTGTATCTCCACTCCTCCAGTTTATCCATTAGCTATCGCTACATCGTTGATTGAGAAAATAACGGTTGTGCTAAATCTTCTTCCTCGCTGTAATGAGGAGGGCAGCACCTGCCGACGACGCAATACGAGGAGTGAGGAAGCCGATGAAGGCTTTGTATAAGCCGGGCCCACAGGCCGGCTTCGAACTGGTGGACCGCCCCGAACCGGAGGCGGGCCCTGCCGACGTGAAGATCCGGGTTATGACCACCGGGATCTGCGGCACGGACCTGCACATCCAGTCCTGGGACTCGTGGGCGCAGGGGATCATCGAAGCCCCCCTCATTCCCGGCCACGAGTTCTATGGTGAAGTGGTGGAAATCGGTGAGGACGTTCGGGACGTCAAAGTCGGTGACCGGGTCTCCGGTGAGGGCCACGTGGTCTGCGGAATCTGCCGGAACTGCCGCGCAGGCCGCCGGCAGATGTGCATCCACACGGTCAGCGTGGGCGTGCAGCGGGACGGCGCGTTCGCAGAGTACGTGGTTATTCCGGAAACCAACGTGTGGGTCCATCATGACCCTTCCGTCACTCCTGAGCTCGGCGCCATCTTCGACCCCTTCGGCAATGCAGTCCACACCGCCCTGAGCTTCCCGCTGGTAGGCGAGGACGTCCTGATTACCGGTGCCGGCCCCATCGGGCTGATGGCCATCGCCGTGGCACGCCATGCCGGCGCACGCAAGATCGCCATCACTGACGTCTCGAAGCCCCGCCTGGACCTTGCCCGGCAGCTCGGTGCAGACCTTGCCATCGACGTCTCAACCACCCGCGTCCGCGACGCCCAGCGCGAACTGGGCATGCGCGAAGGTTTCGACATCGGGATGGAAATGTCCGGCCACCCCACCGCCCTGCCGGAGATGATTGACAACATGAACCACGGCGGCCGGATCGCCATGCTGGGCCTGCCCAGCCAGGACATCACCATCGACTGGGGCAAGGTGGTGACACACATGCTCACGCTCAAAGGCATCTACGGCCGCGAAATGTACGAGACCTGGTACGCCATGAGCGCCATGCTCTCGTCCAACCCCGTGCTGCATGCGGGCGTCTCCGCCGTCGTTACTGATACGCTCCCTGCCACCCAGTGGGAGAAGGGCTTCGACCTTGCCCGCAGCGGCGCAGGCGGAAAAGTTGTCCTCGACTGGACCCAACTCTAAGGAACACCATGTACACCTCGATCAAGGACCAGCTGGGCACCGAGCTGGAGGACATCCGCACTGCGGGACTCTTCAAGACCGAACGCAGCATCAACTCGCCCCAGTCCAGCCACATCACCGCGGGCATCATCGGACAGCAGGGCGCCAACGTGCTGAACTTCTGCGCCAACAACTACCTGGGCCTGGCGGACCACCCGGACATCATCAACGCCGCCAAGGCAGCCATGGACGAACGCGGCTTCGGCATGGCCAGCGTGCGGTTCATCTGCGGAACCCAGGACCTGCACCTGGAACTCGAAGCCCGAGTCTCCCGATTCCTGGGGACAGAGGACACCATCCTGTTCTCCAGCTGCTTTGATGCCAATGGTGGTGTCTTCGAATCCCTTTTCGGACCGGACGACGCCATCATCTCGGACGCCCTGAACCATGCCTCCATCATCGACGGCATCCGCCTGTGCAAAGCGCAGCGTTACCGGTACGCCAACCAGGACATGGCGGAACTGGAAGCGAAGCTGGTAGAGGCGAAGGGTGCCCGCCGCAAGGTCATCGTTACGGACGGCGTCTTCTCCATGGACGGGTACCTGGCGCCGCTGGAGGCCATTTGCGACCTCGCCGAAAAGCACGACGCCCTGGTCATGGTGGACGACTCGCATGCTGTCGGTTTCATGGGAGCAACCGGGGCCGGAACGCCGGAGCACGCCGGGGTGTCGCACCGGGTGGACATCTACACCGGCACCTTCGGCAAGGCACTGGGTGGGGCATCCGGCGGGTACGTCTCCGGCCGCGCGGAAGTGGTGGCCATGCTCCGGCAGAAGGCCCGGCCCTACCTTTTCTCGAACTCGTTGGCACCGGCCATCGTGGCCGCCACCATCAAGGCCCTTGACTTGGTGGAGAACTCAGCGGACCTGCGCCGCGCACTCTTCGACAACGCCGCACTGTTCCGCCGCCGGATGACCGAGGAAGGCTTTGACCTCCTGCCCGGCGAGCATGCCATTGTTCCGGTGATGTTCGGCGACGCCGTGCTCGCCGCCAAGGTTGCCGACCGGATGCTGCAGCACGGCGTCTTCGTTACCGCCTTCAGCTTCCCCGTGGTTCCGCGGGGCGCAGCCAGGATCCGGGTGCAGCTTTCGGCTGCACACTCAGCGGACGACGTCGAAACGTGCGTTCGTGCCTTCGTCGCCAGCCGCGCCGAGGTGGCAGCGTGAGGGCAGCCACAGTCCGCGCCTGACTCTGCAAGGATGGTGCCATGGCAGCACATTACGATGTCCTGATTGTTGGCGGCGGCATAGCCGGGCTTTCCCTGGCCTCGGCCCTGGCCGGCAACTGCAGCGTGGCACTGGTGGAGGCGGAGCAGGAGCTGGCGTACCACACGTCCTCCCGCTCCGCCCGCCAGCTCATCCCCAGCTTCGGCCCGCCCGTGGTCCAGGAACTCACGGTCCGGACCCTCGAGCTGATCGCAGCCCGCGATGCTGAGCTGCCCGAACCGGTGCTCACACCGCGGAGCTTTATGCTGATCGGCAGTCAGGAGGCGGTGGCCGCGGAAGCCAGCGGCTCCATGCAGCCCATCACCCACGCCGAGGCGCTGGAACTTTGCCCGGCACTGGTTCCGGACTCGTTCATGGCCGCCGGCCTGGATACCGGCTCCTTTGGCTGCAACGCGCCCCTGCTGCTGGCGGACCACCGGCAACGCGCGCTGGCCGCCGGGGTGGACATCATTACGGGCGCGCGGGTCCATTCCGCGCAGCGCGTCGGCTCCGGCTGGCAAGTGGGCGCCGGCATGGAGGCATTCGGGGCGGGCGTCCTGGTCAACGCCGCCGGTGCCTGGGCGGACGAACTCGCCGTCATCAGCGGCGTGGAGAAGCTCGGGCTGCAGCCGTACCGGCGCACCGCGGCGATTGCCGCCGTCGAACGCCCCTTGCCGGAGCACAGCCCCATGGTGGCCGCGGCCGACAACACGTTCTACTTCCGCCGCGACGGCGATGAGGTACTCATCTCGCCGTCCGAGACAGTGCCCAGCGGGCCCGAGGACGCCAAGCCCCGGCCCGGGGACGTGGAACGGCTGGTGGCCCGGCTGAACCAGGTGACCACGCTGGGCATCACCGACGTCCGTCGGGCCTGGACGGGGTTACGGACAGAAGCGGCCGACGGCGTTCCGGTGGCCGGATTCGACGCCGAAGCCCCCGGCTTCTATTGGCTCGCCGGCCAGGGCGGCTATGGCTTCCAGACGTCGTCCGCGATGGCGGAACTGGCGGCCGGGCAAATCCTCGCCGGTCACCAATCCGCCAACAGGACGGCCCACGCCGCCGATGACAGTCCGGCATCCCGGACAGCACAGGCGCTGGCGGCAACCCGCTGGTCAGTACGGCGCTGAAGAATGGGTGTATGAGTACGCTGATCACCAATATCGCCGAGCTGATGACGCAGGACCTGGAGCGCCGGGTCCTGAGGGACGCCGCGGTGGTGATCGAGGGGGAGCGGATCTCGTGGATCGGCGCAGCGGCCGATGCTCCTGCAGCGGATGACGCCGTCGACGCGGGTGGCCGCGCCATGCTCCCCGGCTGGGTGGACTCCCATACGCACCTGCTCTTCGCCGGCGACAGGACGGCGGAGTTCGAGGCGCGGATGGCCGGGGAGTCCTACTCTGCAGGGGGCATCGCCGTCACAATGAACGCCACCCGCGCAACATCCGACTACGACCTCACCCGCCTGGCGCTGTCCCGCGTTGCCGAAGCGGTTTCGCAGGGAACCACCTACATCGAGACGAAAACGGGCTACGGCCTGGACGTTGAACACGAGACCCGGAGCGCACGCATCGCCTCGACTGTCGCCGACCAGGTCACCTACCTCGGAGCGCACCTGGTGCCCGCGGGGCAGGACCCGGACGACTACACGGACCTCGTCTGCGGCCCGATGCTGGCTGCCGTCCGGCCCTACGTGCAATGGGCCGATGTGTTTTGTGAGGAAGGCGCCTTCAGCGCCGAGCAGTCCCGCCGGGTGCTGTTGGCCTGCCGCGACGCGGGCCTGGGGCTCCGTGTCCACGGGAACCAGCTCGGCGAAGGCCCGGGAGTACAGCTCGCAGTGGAACTTGAAGCCGCGAGCGTGGACCACGTGAACTACCTCGCGGACAAGGATGTGGACGCACTCGCCGGAACTTGGACCGGCTGGGATGCTGCCACCGGAACCGGGCGGCGTGGCACCGTGGCCACGTGCCTTCCTGCCTGTGACCTCTCGACCCGCCAGCCGCTCGCGCCCGCACGGGCGCTGCTTGACGCCGGGGTTCAGGTTTCACTCGCTTCCAACTGCAATCCGGGCACGTCCTACACCAGCTCCATGGCGTTTTGCGTGACCACCGCGGTGCTGCAGATGGGCCTGAGCGTCCATGAAGCTGTCCGGGCAGCGACCTACGGCGGCGCCCTTGCGCTGCGCAAGGACTCCGGAAAAGACGCCGACGGCGATCGTGCGGTGGGTTCCATCGCCGTCGGACACCGTGCGGACCTCCACTTGCTCAACGCACCGTCCGCTACTCACCTTGCGTACCGGCCGGGTATGCCCCTGACGTACGCTGTATGGCGGGCGGGGAAGCGGGCCAGATAAGGGGCGCCAGCAAACTGACGTTAGATGATCATTAGCTCTCTGTTATGATCAAAAAGCGTCATCGAAGCTGGTGGCGGAAGTAGCTGGAGGCCCTTGCATGACCCGCACCGACAGACTGACCGCTATCCTCGACATCCTTGCCAAAACCGGCCAGGTCGAGGTCGAGGAGATCGTCAGCACCCTCCACGTCTCCCCGGCCACCGCCCGGCGCGACCTGGACAGCCTGGCCAAGCGCCGGCTGCTGACCAGGACCCGGGGCGGTGCCACCACCGGTGCGCTCGCGTACGACCTGCCGGGCCGGTACAACCGGGACGACCACGCCGAGGCCAAGGAGCAGATTGCCCTGGCGGCTTCTGCCCTGATTGCCCCCGGAGCGGTGATCGGCCTCTGCGGCGGCACCACCAGTACCGCGCTGGCGCAGATCCTGGCCACCCGCGAGGACCTCAACGCGCCTTCCAACCAGTCCACTCTCACGGTGGTAACCAATGCAATCAACATCGCCGGGCAATTGGCAGTGCGGCCGAACATCAAAGTCATGGTTACCGGCGGCATCCTGAATCCGCGGTCCTACGAACTCGTAGGGCCCTACACGGACATCATCATGCAGAAGGTGGTGCTGGACATCGCCTTCATCGGCGTCAACGGCATCGACCCGGAGGTCGGGCCAACCAACACGGGGGAGGGGGAAGCCTCGGTCAACGCACTGCTCGCCAGCAGGGCGCGCGTCTCCTACGTGCTGGCTGACTCCTCCAAGGTAGGGGTGCGCGCCTTCGCCACCATGGACGGCTACAACTTCACCCGCCTGATTACGGATTCGGGCATTTCGGCCCAGGACAAGGCTGCCTTTGAGGCTAACGGCACGGAAGTGATTGTGGCGGCCGGCTGAACACCATTAGCGGCGCCCCGGTACTTCGGCAGGCCAATCAGGCCGGTTCCAGAAACTGCAGGCAAGATGGGTACATGCTGGTTTCCTCCCGCCGTCGTCTGCGGATCGAAGTCTGGATTGTTTTAGGCCTGTCCCTGGGCCAGTCTGCCGTCTACTCGGTGGTGCAGCTTTTGGACAAGATGACCCGGGCACCGCTCGCGGAAGGCACCTCAACTCTCAACCGCTCCCAGAGCACCCGCGAGTACTTCGACCTGACCTACCAACTGCTGGACATCATCTTCGCGCTGGTGCCCGTGCTGCTGGTGATCTACTTCCTTACCGACAACAGGCAGTCTGTATCCGGCGACGGCAGCAACGCGGGTTCGGCGTTCCGGAAGCTCGGATTCAACTTTGAGCGCCCGGGCCGGGACCTGTTCCAAGGGCTGGGGCTGGCTGCGCTGATAGGCATCCCGTCCCTCGGCCTGTATGCCGCAGGGAGGGCGCTGGGAATCACCACGGCGATTATTCCCAGTGCGCTGGACGCCTATTGGTGGACGGTGCCGGTGCTGGTCCTGTCCGCCATGCGCCATGCCGTGGTCGAAGAAGTCATCGTGGTGGGATACCTGCTGGACCGGTTCGGAAAGTTCGGCTGGAGCGTGCCGCTGTCCATCGTGGTGAGCTCGCTGCTTCGCGGGACTTACCACCTCTACCAGGGCTTCGGGCCCTTCATCGGCAACGTGGTGATGGGCGTCGTCTTCGCCTGGCTGTATACCCGGACGCGCCGGGTCATGCCCCTGGTGATCGCTCACGCCCTGCTGGATATCGTCGCGTTCGTCGGATTCAGCCTCTTTGGCAAGGCAATCGGGCTGGGGTAACGCAGCCGGCCTGTTTGGGACGGGACCTCACCCGCCGCGGGCGCGCAGGAACCGTTCGATGCCTTCTTCGCCGAGGGAGGACGCGGTGGAACGAGCTTGCCCCGTCCGCGAGGAGTTTTCGTGCCATGGATGCCGGGATGGGTCCGTATCCGTCCAGCATTGCCGGTTCGTCGGTGAGGCCCAGCAGGGAGAACACGGGCACGGTGACCGGCATTTGTGCCTGCGTCGTCGCCGCTGCCGGCAGTAGTTCCGGCGCTGATCCTGGTTCCGCTGTTCAGCAGGGCTTCGGCGAACTGGTCGGCCCGCAGTTGGGTGAGGGTGCGGTGTTCGATGGGGCTCTGCATACCCCTGGCCATGGCGGTGAGCCGGTTCCAGCCCGCTACGGCCCGGTCGGCGGGCAGGTAGGCGGAGAGCCAGGCCATGCCGTCCTGGTCGGGCCGGTATTCCACCCGCCGGTCTGCCACGCCTTTGGCGTGGCGTTTTTCGATGGACTCGATGTGGTGGCGTTCCCGCCAGGTCCGGGCTTTGGTTTTGAACCGGTAGGCCGGGATGTCCCCGATCGCGGCGGCCGTGGCGGGTTTCGGTGTCCGGGTCCAGGAAGTGCCCTTCCAGGGCCGCGGCGCCGGCGGGGTCGAGGGTGGCGGTTTCGTCGACCATGACCTGGGCGTGCCGCCACGGGATCGTCCCTGCTTCGAGGGCTGCCAGGGTCCGGGGCAGGGAGGTGGTCAGGGCGTGGGACTGGGCCAGCAGGGCACCGGCGGCCCGGCCGCTGAGGGCCAGGAGGCTGCCGACTTCCGCGGCGATAGCCATTTCCTGTCCCTGCACGGGTGCGTCGGGCGGAGCGGCCGCCCGCGCGGTCTGGGCGTACGTCCCTGCAGCGTTGACCACTAACGCCGACATCCGGGCCTGGACCCCTGAGGCACCGGTAAGGATGTCCAGGCAGCCATCAGCCAGCCCTGCCAGCGGATCAGCAGCCGAGAACTGCTCCGAACCGCATCCCTTCGCCTCGGCATTGAGCACGGCAAGAGCGGCATTGATGTCCTCAAACGCCTTCGCTACCGCAGCTGTACTAAATGGATTCGGCCGCCATCAGCGGGTGACGCCGTTGTCACCTGCTGATGGCGGCCGAAGCGTAGGAGGGCAGTCTGCAGTACCTACCCATGCCGAGGCCCGGGCAAAGCTGCCCGTGCCCAAGGAGAGAATTAGATCGTCACAGCTCCGTTGGAGGTCTCGAACGTCACCGATAGGATTCCGGGGGTCCCGTGCGGTGCCACCCACTCCACGGCTACGTCTTCGAGCGGCTTCTCCACCGGCTCACCCAGCCATTCAGTAACGCGGGCAGCGGAACCGGCGATAGTCAGGCAGCTCATCTTGACGTTGCTGTCGTAGGCGTTGGACGGGTGCAGGGACGGGTCGCCCTCCCACTTGAGCATGTAGGGAACCTGCGGGTCGGCGATCAAACCGAGGATGCCGATTTGCTTCCAGACCAGTTCGCGGCCGTCAGGAAACTTGCGGTTGCCGTTGACCGAGGACCGCCCGAGCCGTTCTTCGAAGGGGGCCAGGTCGTCAACCTCGACGCACCAGCCCATCCAGCCGCCGCCGGCTGCAGACCGTGCACGCACTGCCTGCCCGAAGGGAGCTTTGTCCGAAGCGGGGTGGTCCAGGACCTCCACCACTTCGAGGTACTTGTGTCCCGCTAGCGGGATGATCATATTCCGGGTTCCGAACCGCGGGTGTACCCCGCCCTTCACTGCCTCAACGCCGAGGGCAGAGGAAATACGTTCGGTGGTGGCAGCCAGGCCATCGTGTTCACAGGCGTAAGAGACGTGATCCATGCGCATGGCAACATCTTGGCACTTTGTGATCGGGCTCTCAGCTAAGGGTAGCCTTACTGGGATTTCGCCTTGTGAGCCGTAATTAAGCCCCCGACGGACCGAGGAAATGTTCCTGACTATGTTCGTCACAATTCTGTCCGGCAATCAACGCATGTTCCTACACTGAGCTCAGGTCATGAGTGCCAGTGACAAGCCCCGGCTCGCTGGCCGGCAACCCTCCATCCGCGGTGGGGTGCCCCGGGTGAGGACCTGGCTGTCCGGCACCGGCCGGATGGCAAGCGCGGCCCGCGGTGCTTCCAGCATGCCGGGCCCATGTCAAAGGAGCCTTAGTTGTCCAACGGATGGTCTTTCGAAACCCGCCAGATCCACGCCGGCCAGGAGCCGGATGGCGCCACGGGCGCCCGTGCACTTCCCATTTACCAGACCACGTCCTTCGTGTTCCCCACTGCTGAAAGCGCCGCCAACCGCTTTGCCCTGGCCGAGCTGGCCCCCATTTACACCAGGATTGGGAACCCCACCCAGGAGGCAGTGGAGCAGCGGATTGCCAGTCTTGAAGGCGGACTGGGGGCGCTGCTGCTCAGCTCCGGACAGGCTGCTGAGACTTTCGCCGTCCTGAACATTGCCGAGGCGGGGGACCACATCGTCGCGAGCCCCAGCCTCTACGGCGGCACCTATAACCTCTTCGCCCACACCCTGAAGAAGTTCGGCATATCAGTCACCTTCGTGGCGGACCCGGACAGCCTGGAGCAGTGGCGCGCAGCAGTGCAGCCCAACACCAAGCTCTTCTTCGGCGAGGTGGTATCCAACCCGCGGCAGGACGTCCTGGATATCGAAGGGGTATCCCAGGTCGCGCACGAGGCCGGCGTGCCCCTGATCGTGGACAATACCCTGTCCACCCCGTACCTGATCCGGCCGCTGGAATGGGGCGCGGACATCGTGGTGCACTCGGCCACCAAGTACCTGGGCGGCCATGGTTCAGCCATCGCCGGCGTGATCGTCGATTCCGGAAAGTTTGACTTTGGCAAGGACCCCGCAAAGTTCCCCGGCTTCAACACCCCGGACCCCACCTACAACGGACTCGTCTACGCCCGGGACCTCGGTGCCGAAGGCGCCCTGGGCGCCAATCTCTCGTACATCCTGAAGGCCCGGGTGCAGCTGCTGCGAGACCTTGGCTCCGCAGTGTCGCCCTTCAACGCCTTCCTGATCGCCCAGGGTCTGGAGACGCTGAGCCTTCGCGTGGAACGGCACGTGGCCAACGCCCTGGACGTGGCACAGTGGCTGGAGTCGCGTGACGACGTCGAATCGGTCGCCTATGCCGGGCTGCCCTCCAGCCCCTGGTACGAGCGGGGCCGGAAGTACGGCCCCAAGGGGACCGGCGCCATCGTCTCCTTCAACCTCGCCGGGGGTGCGGAGGCCGGCAAGCGCTTCGTGGACGCCCTGGAGCTGCACTCCCACGTGGCAAACATCGGTGACGTCCGTTCGCTGGTGATCCATCCGGCGTCGACTACCCACAGCCAGCTCTCGCCGGAGCAGCAGGTGGTGGCCGGCGTGACCCCGGGCCTGGTGCGGCTTTCGGTGGGGATCGAGCACATCGATGACATCCTGGCAGATCTCGAAGCCGGCTTCCGGGCGGCCAAGGAGGCAACCGGCGCTTAGAAATACCCAGGGCACCCAACGCGGCACAAGCCGGGGAAGTCACAACCAGTCACACTCTTGGCGGCAGGCAGGGGCTGTTTCGTACACTCGAACCAGGTCATGAGTGCCAGTGACAGCCCCGGCTTGCTGGCCGGCAACCCTCCTTCCGCGGCGGGGTGCCCCGGGTGAAGACCTGGCCTGCCGGTCATTCGACGGCGGGCAAGCGCGTAGAAGAGGTCTTGCCATGACGGTTACCGTCACCCGTACAACTGTCCCTGAACACGGGATTGTCCGCTACGCCTCCATCGGGGGACTGGAGTTGGAAGCCGGCGGATACCTTCCGGACGTCACTCTGGCCTATGAAACCTGGGGCACACTGAACGCGGACGGCAGCAACGCCGTCCTGATCGAACACGCGTTGACAGGCAGCACCCACGTGACCCGGGGCGACACCGAGGAGCCCGGCTGGTGGGAACAGCTCGCGGGGCCTGGTGCGCCGGTAGATACAAACCGTTTTTTCGTGGTGTCGATCAACATTGTGGGCGGCTGCTACGGGTCCACCGGGCCGTCGTCGCCCGCGCCGGACGGGAAGCCTTGGGGTTCACGTTTTCCATTGGTCACCCTGCGGGACAGCACCCTGGCCGAGGCCCGGCTGGCCGACCAGCTCGGGATCGGGAGCTGGTTTGCCGTGCTGGGCGGTTCCATGGGCGGGGCCCGTGCGCTCGAATGGGCGGTCACGTTTCCGGAACGGGTGCAGCGCTGCGCAGTGATCTCGGTAGGCGCCGCGAGTACCGCCGAGCAGATCGCGTTCGCCCAGGCACAGACCCTCGCCATCCGGCAGGACGCCAACTTCAACGGCGGTGACTACTACAACGGACCCGCCCCCGAGCAGGGCCTCGCCCTGGCCCGGCGCATCGCCCACATCACGTACCGCTCCACGCGGGAACTGGACGGACGCTTCGGCCGTGAGCCGCAGGCCCCCGAATCGCCGCTCCAGGGGCAGCAGCTCGCTACCCGCGGGCGGTACCAGGTGGAAAGCTACCTGGACCACCAGGGCACCAAGCTGGTCCAGCGGTTCGATGCGAACAGCTACATCGCCATCACCGAGGCGTTGATGAGCCACGATATTTGCCGGGGACGCGGGTCCCTCGCCCAGACCCTGTCCAGCTCGAGTGCCCGTTTCTTTGTGGCCGCCGTGGACTCGGACCGGCTCTACTTCCCGTCCCAGTCGCGCGAGCTGGCACGGGCGCTTCCCGGCGAGGTGGACGTCCACCTGATTGAGGCGCCCATCGGGCACGATGGCTTCCTTACCGAGATCGGCCAGCTGGGGAACCAGCTGCGGGAGCACCTTTCGGCATAACACCAGGCCTAGATGCCAAAGAATGTGCATTAATGCAGATGCGCTCTGCATCATTCGGCGTTGAGCTGCGCCTTCCGGCAGACCATACTCGTTGGGACCCGGCGGTTCGTGACCAAAACCACACGCACCCGCCATAGCCTGTCCCAGTGGTGTCGATGACGACGCCGAAGGAGTTCACACATGAGTACGGAAAGCTCGGCCGCACGGCGGCCAGAGGAAACCGACGTCAAGGCCTCAGGCCTGAGGAAAGTCGTCACGGCCTCCATGGCCGGCACCGTCGTTGAGTGGTATGAGTTCTTCCTCTATGCCTCCGCCGCCACCCTGGTGTTCGGCAAAATGTTCTTCCCCAATTCAGGGACCGAACTGGATGGCATCATCGCCGCCTTCGTCACCTACGCCGTAGGCTTCGTGGCCCGGCCGATAGGCGGCATCGTCTTCGGCCACTTCGGTGACAAGTTCGGCCGCAAGCAGTTGCTGCAGCTGAGCATCATCCTGGTGGGCGTTTCCACCTTCCTCATGGGGTGCCTGCCCACCTTCGCGCAGATCGGCTACTGGGCTCCGGCCCTCCTGGTATTCCTGCGCTTCGTCCAGGGCTTCGCCGTCGGCGGTGAATGGGGCGGCGCCGTGCTGCTCGTTGCCGAGCACAGCCCGAACAAGTCCCGCGGATTCTGGTCCAGCTGGCCGCAGTCCGCCGTTCCCATGGGTAACCTCCTGGCCACCGGCGTGCTGTTTACCCTGTCGTCCACGCTCTCCCAGGAAGCATTCCTCGGCTGGGGCTGGCGCGTTGCCTTCTGGCTGTCTGCCGTGATCGTGATCGTCGGCTACTACATCCGCACCAAGGTCCAGGACGCCCCGATCTTCATCGAGGCCCGCAAGGAAGTCACCGTTGAGAAGAAGGGCTACGGCGTCGCGGAGGTCTTCCGCCGCTACCCCCGCGGCGTGTTCACCGCCATGGGCCTGCGCTTTGCCGAGAACATCCTGTACTACCTCGTGGTGACGTTCTCCATCACCTACCTGAAGGTCGTTGTCCAGACCGATACCTCCCGCATCCTCCTCCTGCTGCTGGTGGCGCACTTCATCCACTTCTGCGCTGTCCCGCTGGTCGGCAAGATGTCCGACGCCTTCGGCCGCCGGCCGGTCTACATGGTGGGCGCCATCCTCGGCGGAACCTGGGGCTTCTTCGCCTTCCCGATGATGGACACCGCCAACGACCTCATCATCCTGGCCGCCATCACCATCGGCCTGCTGTTCCACGCGCTGATGTACGCCGGGCAGCCGTCGATCATGGCCGAGATGTTCCCCACCCGGATGCGCTACTCGGGCGTTTCCCTGGGCTACCAGGTGACCTCCATCGTCGCCGGTTCGCTGGCCCCGATCATCGCCACCGCACTCCTGAGCAACTTCAAGTCCTCCACCCCCGTGGCGCTGTACCTCCTCGGAGCCTGCATCGTGACCGCAATCTCCGTGTTCTTCCTTAAGGAAACCCGGGGCATCTCCCTCCACGACGTGGACGCGGCCGACGCCAAGGGCACTGCGGACCTGCTCGCGGCCGGCAAGAAATAACCACCCTTCAGCACACACAGCACACCGACTGCCCGGACCCGCGACCACGCAGGCCCGGGCAGTTGGGCGCCGGCACCTTCGACGAAATCAGGATTTCCATGAAAGCAGCGGTCCTCTACTCCACGGTCCCGTCCGGAAGCAGCTACACCGAAACGCATCCGCTTCAGGTCGAAAATCTTGACCGGCCGGAACCCCGCGCCGGTGAGTTGGGCATCACCATCACCTACTCGAGCCTGTGCCACTCTGACCTGTCGGTGGTGGACGGCTCCCGCGTCAGGCCCCTTCCCATGGCGCTGGGGCATGAGGCGGTAGGACGGGTTGCCGCGGTGGGTGACGGCGTCACGGATGTCTCAGTCGGGGACCATGTGGTCCTCGTCTTCGTCCCCAGCTGCGGTGCCTGCCGGGCGTGCCGTGCGGGCCGTCCCGCTCTCTGCCACCGTGCGGCGGAAGTCAACGGGTCCGGGGACCTCCTGCACGGCGAGGCCTTGCTGCGGACGCCTGCTGGGGAGCGGATCAACCACCATCTGGGTGTTTCGGCGTTCGCCGATTACGCCGTGGTGGCCCGGGAGTCGGTGGTGGTTATCGACGACGACGTCCCGGACACTGTTGCGGCAATGTTCGGTTGCGCTGTGCTCACCGGGATGGGAGCTGTCCTGAACACTGCCGCCATCCAGCCCGGCCAGTCCGTAGCCGTTTTCGGACTGGGTGCCGTGGGGCTTTCGGCCGTGATGGCTGCGGCGCTCGCCGGTGCCTCCTCCGTGATCGCCATCGATCCCAATGCGGGCAAGCACGGGCTCGCCCAAAAGTGCGGGGCAACCGCCGTGGGCACCCCGGAGGAGGCCTCCCGCCTGATCCAGGCGGCTGCCGGCGACGGCGTGGACACGGCCATCGAAGCTGTGGGATCAGCACGGGTCATCGCCTCATGCCTGGACCACGTGACCCGCGGCGGCGCCGTGGTCTCCGTAGGGCTGCCGCACCCCACCGCAGAACTGACAGTGCCCGCGCTTCAGTTCGCCGGCGTGGGAAAGCGGCTGCTGGGCTCGTATATGGGCGACGCCGTTCCGGGCCGGGACATCCCCCTGTACCTGGGGTACTGGCGCGAGGGCCGGCTTCCCGTTGAGCTGCTGCATACCGACACCCGGCCGCTGGAGGAGATCAACGAAGGCCTTGATGCACTCGCCGCCGGGCAAGTGGTGAGGCGGCTCTTCCAGGCCTAAGACGCCTTCTCGAATTCCTGGAACGGCACTCCGAGCCTGAAACGCCGCAGGCAGGCATCATCCGGATGCCTGGCCCTAGGCTGCCAGCAGGTCCTGGCGTTCGGCCACCTCTTCCTGCAGGGCAGCGATCACGGCCTGCACCCGGGCGGACCGCAGCGATTCCGGCCGGGCCACCGCCCAGATGGGCAACTGACGCTGGAAGGCGTCGGGGAGCACCGGAATGAACTCCGGGTTTCGGGCCACCATAAAGTTCGGAAGCAGCCCGATGCCGGCGCCGCGGCGCACCGCCTCCACCTGGGCAAAGATGCTCGTCGCCTGGAAGCTGGACTTCGGCATGGGCAGCTGCGAGGACCGGTGGCCCAGTTCGGCAACCTGGAGGGCCGACTCGACGTAAGAGACGAAGCCGTGCTGCCCCACGCCGTCGGGCGTTTCCGGCAAGCCCCGCCGGGCGGCGTAGGCGGGGCTTGCGTAGAGCCGGAGGAAGTAGTTGGTCAGGAAAATGGTCTGGGCGTTGCTCACGTCCGTGCGGCCCACCACCACCTCCAGGTCCACGCCGGACCGGTTCTGGCTGACCTTGCGTGTGGCGCTCAGCATCTCCACATTCAGGTTGGGGTGCCGCTGCTGGAGGCGGACCAGCGCCGGCGTCACAAATTCGGCGCCGAAACCGTCGGAGGTGCTGATCCGCACCATGCCGGCCAGGGTGTCCCGGTCCTGGCTCGTGACGGCAGCCAGGGACCCGAGCGTTTCCTCGATGGTTTCCGCCGCGGCGACGGCCGAGGCCCCGAGCTCCGTCAGTTCCCAGCCGTGCGGGCTGCGCTCGAGGGTGCGGCCACCCAACTGCTTGTCGAGGGCGAGGATCCGGCGGGAAATGGTGGTGTGCGTGGTGCCCAGCGTTTCGGCCACGGCATTAAAACGCCCCAGCCGCGCCACGGTCAGCAAAATCAACAAGTCGTCCGGACTCGGAAGCCGTGCCACCCGGTGCCCTTTCATCTGTGTGCATCAGTGCACATACCGTCTGTGATTTTTCCCCTTGATTGCACTGTAGCAGGGTGTGATGGTGGACACAGACCTTCCGGCCGCCCTCGGCCGGAGACACAGCAAAGGAGCTTAGGCCATGGCAGTAGTCGGTTGGATTGGTTTGGGGAACATGGGAGGTTCCATGTCCGGGAACCTTGCAAAGGCGGGCCATGACGTACGGGGATTCGATCTCAACCCGGCCGCCCTCGCCGCAGCGGAGGCCGGAGGGGTGAAACCGGTAGCGAGCATCGCTGAGGCGGTGGCGGGCGCCGACGTTGTCTTCACCATGCTCCCCAAGGGCGAGCATGCCAAGGCTGTCTACCTGGGTACGGACGGGGTGCTGGCGCATGCGGATGCGCGCACACTCCTGGTCGATTCCTCCACGATCGACATCGCCGCGGCTAAGGAACTGCACGACGCCGCCGCTGCCGCCGGCTTCCGCTTCGTGGACGCCCCTGTCTCGGGCGGCATGAGCGGCGCCTCAGCAGGAACGCTCACCTTTATGGTCGGCGGTGAAGCGGGCGCTGTGGCCGACGCCACCGGCTACATCGAACCGATGGCTGCCAACATCATTCCCACCGGCGGAGCCACCACCGGCCAGGCAGCCAAAATTTGCAACAACCTGATGCTCCTGATCAACCTGGCCTCCACAGCCGAGGGTGCAGTGCTGGCGGACCGGCTGGGCCTCGACAAGAAGGTCTTCTGGGACATTGCTTCCGTCTCCTCCGGGGACAGCTGGGCACTGCGCACCTGGTACCCCGTTCCCGGCGTTGTCCCCACCGCAGCATCCAACAACGACTTCGCGCCCACCTTCACTGCCGAGCTGGCGAACAAGGACATCGGCCTGGCCATCAGCGCCGCCGAGGACACCGGAACGCCGCTCGAAATCGGCAAGCACGTCCAGCAGCTGTACCAACGCCTCATCGATGCGGGCGAGTCCGGCAAGGACTGTTCCATGATCATCAAGCTCGTTGACGGCTCACTGGATTCAGCAAAGTAGAAGAGAGACATCCATGCACACCATCCCGCACTACATCAACGGCAACCGCGTCACCGACGCTGAACGCTTCGGCCCCGTCTTCAACCCGGCTACCGGCGAGCAGGAAAAGCAGGTGGCGCTGGCTTCGGCGGCCCGGGTGGAGGAAGCCATTGCCGCCGCCAAGGCCGCCCTGCCGGCATGGCGGGCAACAAGCCTGGCCAAGCGCACCAACATCTTCTTCCGCGTCCGCGAAATCCTGACCCAGCGCAAGTCCGAACTGGCCGCCATCCTCACCAGCGAGCACGGCAAGGTACTTTCTGACGCCGAAGGGGAGATTTCCCGCGGGCTCGAGAACATCGAGTTCGCCACAGGTCTGTCCCACATGCTCAAGGGGGAACGCTCCGAACAGGTTTCCAGCGGCGTGGATGTCCATTCCGTCCGGCAGCCTGTGGGCGTGGTGGCCTGCATCACCCCGTTCAACTTTCCGGCTATGGTGCCGCTGTGGATGATCGGCAGTGCGCTGGCCTGTGGCAACACTGTGCTCCTGAAACCCAGTGAGAAGGATCCGTCCTCCGCCGTGTTCATCGCGGAAGTCTTTGCGGAAGCGGGACTGCCGGCCGGTGTGCTGAACGTGGTCCAGGGCGACAAGGAAGCGGTGGACGTCCTGCTCGAACACCAGGACGTCAAAGCCGTCAGTTTCGTTGGCTCCACGCCCATTGCGCAGTCGATTTACAAGCGCGCAGCGGACCACGGCAAGCGGGTCCAGGCCCTGGGCGGGGCCAAAAACCACATGGTGGTCCTCCCCGACGCGGACCTTGACATGGCAGCAGACGCCGCCGTTTCGGCTGCCTACGGTTCGGCAGGCGAGCGGTGCATGGCGGTCAGTGTGCTCGTCGCCGTTGGCAACATTGCGGACGATCTTGTGGCAGCCATCCAGAGCCGGATGGCTACCCTGACAATCGGCCCGGGCACGGATTCGGCGTCGCAAATGGGCCCGCTGATCACCGCCGAACACCGCGACAGGGTGGCCTCTTATGTGGCCGGCGCCGAGAACGAAGGTGCCACGGTGGTCGTTGACGGCCGTTCGCAGCAGTTCGATTCAGACGGGTTCTTCATCGGAGTCAGCCTGGTGGACCACGTCAAGCCGGGCATGAAGGTGTACGACGACGAGATCTTCGGCCCCGTCCTGTCCGTGGTGCGCGTGGATACCTACAGCGATGCAGTGCGCCTGGTCAACGACAACGAGTTCGGCAACGGGGTTGCCATCTTCACCCGCGACGGCGGCGCTGCCCGCCAGTTCGAGTTCGACGTCGAGGCGGGCATGGTGGGGGTCAACGTGCCCATCCCGGTGCCGGTGGGCACGTTCTCCTTCGGTGGCTGGAAGAACTCCCTGTTCGGTGACACGCACATGTACGGGCCGGACAGCATCCGGTTCTACACCAGGGGCAAAGTGGTCACCACGCGGTGGCCGGACCCGGCCACGTCTGTCATCGACCTGGGCTTTCCGCAGGTGGACTGACGCCGGAGGTTGGACGAGATGGACTGACGCAGGCTAGCCGTTCATGATCTCGCCGCGGCGGGTCATGTACTCCTCGACGGACAGTTCACCGTTGCTGTACTTCTCGTCCAGTTCGGCAAGCTTGCGGGCGCGGTAGCCCTGCGGGGCCGACGGCGGCGGGGGAGTCGCAGGTGCCGCAGGCTGCTGCGGGGCTTCTTCACGGTGGCCCTGCTGATGCTGCCCATGCTGCGGCTGCCCGTACGGCGGAAACTGCTGGTCCATCGGCGGGACCGGCTGGATGGGCGGCAGCGGCTGCGGCCGGTCAAGCTCGCGGAATCCGCCGCTGAAATAGTCCTGCTGGGTGAAGCCGTCCCGCGGCTGCTTGTTCTGCGGGCCGGCTGATCCCGGGAACTGCCCTGATCCGGGGAATTGGCCGCTGCCGGGGAACTGCTCGGGGTAGCGCCCGGAAAAGGTTTGCTCGTGGTTCCTGCGGGCGACAGACTTCCGGTACATCCGCATGGCCATCGGGATCAGGAATGACAAAATGATGATCCAGAAAAACAAGTTGCTCACGGTGCCGTGCCTCTCATGTGTGTCCTTCCAGCTTAACCCCGGACTGCACCCGAACGGCCGGGAGTCCCGTGAAGGGGCTGAGGCCGCGCCGGGTGCCCGGAGCAGCTGGGACTGAAGCCGCAGGCGCACCACCGCGTCAGGTTCCATGCCCGCCGCCTCAGCTGGTCCGGTAACCCGCGTCGAGTTTCCCGCAAAAGCCTGCAGCGCTAGCGCCGAACCGCCTCGGTGGTTCCCAGCGGACCCTCGCCGGATCCCAACGGGACGCCCGGACCAAAGACGGGGCCCGGCGTCGGACGTTTCGCGGTAATCCCGTCGCCGGAGGACTGGTGGCGCAGCCGGCGCAGCACCCAGGGCACGAAGTACTCGCGTGCCCACACCAGGTCGCCCGAGCGCGCCGCGCGCCAGGTGCGCGAAGGCACAGGTTTAGGCTGCAGCGGCTCCAGCGTATGGTCCACATTCAGCGAGTCCAGCACCATAGCCGCGATGGTGTGGTGGCCCAGCGGGGAGAAATGCAGCCGGTCCTGGTCCCACATCTGCGGATCGCTGAGCTGGCGCAGGGACCACATGTCGGCAATCACGGCGTCGTGCCGGGCAGCCACGGTACGCAGGTTCTCGTTATAAATGGCCACCTTGCTGCGGATCCTGCCCAGCACGGACGATCCGGTGTCCGGGCCGTTGAAGAGGACCACGGTGGCGCCGCCCATGGCCAGGATCTGCACCACCGAGTCAAGTTTCTCCGCCAGGACGTCGGGATCGCCGCCCGGGCGCAGCAGGTCATTGCCGCCGGCCGAGAGGGTGACAAGGTCCGGCTTCAGCGCCAGGCAGGGCGCGAGTTGCCGGTCCACAATCTGCTGCAGCAGCCGGCCACGGACGGCAAGGTTGGCATAAGCGAAGTCAGGCTGCGTCCGGCCCAGTTCCTCCGCCACCCGGTCTGCCCAGCCGCGGTAGCCGCCGGGGCTTGAGGGCTCGGGATCGCCGATACCCTCGGTAAAGGAATCGCCCATCGCCACGTAGCGGGTCCAGGGGTGGGATCCGGCGTGGGCAGTGGGGGATTGAATGGCGCTTGTGTCAGTCACGGTCCTATCCTGCCTTCCGCTTCACTGGCTACGCGAACGTAGGTTGTTACCATTCGGTAGCTGTAACAATGGAAACCATGACTGAAGCCGAAGTATTTCCTGCCCCTGTTGTTTTGTGGTCCCATCCGGAGGACCAGCGCGACGGCAAGCCCCTGCTGGTGCTCCTGCACGGCTACGGCGCCAACGAACAGGACCTGCTCAGTCTGGCCGACCTGCTGCCGGGGGATTTCGCCGTCGCCTCCGTCCGGGCGCCCATCGCCATGGGCCCGGGCTTCACCTGGTTCCCGCTCACGGCATCCATCGACTACTCACTGGACCGGGTCAAGGCGGCTTCGTCCTTTGTGCTGGATTGGATCGACGCCATCAAGGTGGGGCACCCCTCGGTGTCCCTGCTCGGCTTCTCCATGGGAATGGCCATGGCCACCACACTCCTGCGGCAGCGCCCCACTGACTTTGCGGCCGTCGTCGGACTCTCAGGTTTTGTGGTGGACGCGGGCGACGATCCCAGCTTCAAGGACTCCGAACTGGACGGCACTGTTCCCATGTTCTGGGGCCGGGACCAGCAGGATCCGGTGATCACCCCGGACAAGATCGACTACACCATGGGCTGGGTCCGCCGGCACGTCAAGCTCACCAAGGTGCTCTACACAGGCATGTGGCACGGGATTAACCAGCAGGAGATCGGCCACGTGGGCGAATTCCTCACGCACGAGGTGCTCAAGAAGTAGGCGGGCGACGGCGGGCGCCGGCGTGGGGGATCAGTCCGCCTTCGGTGCCACCACCCGGACGGTCTGCCCGTTGACCGTGACAGTGTCCCCGTTGTGCAGCTGGCGGCCGCGCCGGTCATCGATCTCGCCGTTGACCTTGACGAGCCCGTTCTTGATGAGTTCCGCCGCCTCCACGCCGTCCTCCACCAGGTTGGCGAGCTTAAGGAGCTGGCCGAGGCGGATCATGCTGTCACGGATGGGGACGTCTTCAACGGGGTTGCTCATGAAGCAATAATGCCTGACGTAAGGTGGATTCAGTGACCTCCACCCATCGCCTGCCGCTGCTTGCAGGCCTTCCATTGGCGGTGGGCGCAGGCCTGGCCATTCCCCTGCAGGGCCGCATCAACGGTGCCCTGGGTGCCCGGTTAGATGACGGCATCGCTGCATCCGTGGTGAGTTTCAGCACAGGTCTTGTTGTGATGATCCTGATCTCGCTGCTCCTGCCGCGCGGCCGGGCCGGGCTGGCCGGGATCCTGCCCGCCGTCCGCAGCAGGGCGTTTCCCCGCGTCTACGTCCTCGCCGGCGGCATCGGCGCGCTGTTCGTTTTTGCCCAGTCCTTCACGGTGGGCATCCTGGGCGTGGCCCTCTTCACCGTAGCCACGGTCACCGGCCAGACCGTCAGCGGTCTACTGGTGGACCGGTTGGGCATCGGGCCGGCCGGCCGTAAGCCCGTCACCGCGATCCGGGTCATCGGCTGCCTGCTGACCATTGCCGCCGTGGCCTGGGCAGTTTCGCCCCGGTTTACCGGAACCGCCGGAGGAACGTCCGACGGCGGCGCTGGACCTGGCAGCGCAGGGGCCCTGCTGCTTCCCCTCCTTCTCCCCGTCCTCGCCGGGTTCCTCATGAGCTTCCAGCAGGCCATGAACGGAACAGCGACAGTCCATTACGGAACGCCGATCGCCGCCACCCTGGTCAATTTCGTGGCCGGTTCGGTGGTCCTCTGGACGGCTTACGCCGTCAAGGTGGCCCTGGCCGGGCCCGGCAATCCGTTGCCGGGGGAGTGGTGGTACTACGTCGGCGGGGCAATGGGGTGTGTCTTCATCGGCTTGGGCGCCCTGCTGGTCCGCAGCCTGGGCGTACTGGTGACGGGCCTGGGCATGATCGCCGGCCAGTTGCTGGGCTCGCTTGCGCTCGACGTGATCCTGCCCGCGCCCGGAACCGTGGTTGCACCGGCCACAGTGCTCGGCACGATCCTCACGCTGGCCGCGATCATCCTGGCAACCCTGCCCTGGCCGCGGGGCGCGCTCCGCAGCGGGCACCGGTAGGCTAGGACACGCAGCTTTTTGCATCTTTCCTTCATCCGCCCCCGCGGCAGCCTGCGGTCACGCACCGCCGGCTATCGCGGGGCCTGAAAACCGCGGACCGCACCCAGCGGCCCTGTAGAAATTGGAGTTTCCCCATGGCAGCAAAATCCGTTCTCGACCAGGTCATTTCCCTCTCCAAGCGGAGGGGTTTTGTGTTCCAGGCCGGTGAGATCTACGGAGGTTCGCGTTCTGCCTGGGACTACGGGCCCCTCGGTGCCGAACTGAAGGAAAACATCAAGCGCCAGTGGTGGCAGTCCATGGTCCGCGGCCGCGAGGACGTGGTGGGCCTTGACTCCTCCGTCATCCTGCCCCGCCAGGTATGGGAAGCCTCCGGCCACGTGGAGGTCTTCTCCGATCCGCTGGTGGAATGCCTCTCCTGCCACAAGCGCTACCGCGCGGACCACCTCGAGGAAGAGTACGAGGAAAAAAAGGGCCGCCCCGCCGAGAACGGCCTGAAGGACATCGCCTGCGCCAACTGCGGCACCCGCGGCGAATGGACCGAACCCCAGGAATTCTCCGGCCTGCTCAAGACCTTCCTCGGCCCGGTGGCCAGCGAGGAAGGC
Source organism: Pseudarthrobacter sp. Hb11 (assembly GCF_059383655.1). NCBI lineage: Bacteria > Bacillati > Actinomycetota > Actinomycetes > Micrococcales > Micrococcaceae > Pseudarthrobacter > Pseudarthrobacter sp. Hb11. The sequence goes on along the minus strand of NZ_JBWZCM010000007.1, from coordinate 76,570 downwards.
ATGCACTACCTGCGCCCGGAAACGGCCCAGGGCATCTTCGTCAATTTCAACAACGTGCTCACCACCTCCCGCAAGAAGCCGCCGTTCGGCATCGGCCAGATCGGCAAGTCCTTCCGCAACGAGATCACCCCCGGCAACTTCATCTTCCGTACCCGTGAATTTGAACAGATGGAGATGGAGTTCTTCGTTGAGCCCGGAACCGATGAGGAATGGCACCAGTACTGGATGAAGGAGCGCATGTCCTGGTACACAGACTTGGGCATCCGCGAGGAAAACCTGCGCTTCTTCGAGCACCCGCTGGAGAAGCTGAGCCACTACTCCAAGGGCACCACGGACATCGAGTACCGCTTCGGCTTCCAGGGCTCGGAATGGGGCGAGCTCGAAGGCATCGCCAACCGGACCGACTTCGACCTCTCCACGCACGCCAAGGCCTCCGGCACGGATTTGAGCTACTTCAACCAGGCCACCAACGAGCGCTACACCCCCTACGTGATCGAACCCGCCGCGGGCCTCACCCGTTCCTTTATGGCGTTCCTGGTGGACGCCTACACCGAGGACGAGGCCCCCAACGCCAAGGGCGGCGTTGATGTCCGCACAGTCCTGAAGCTGGACCCGCGCCTGGCCCCGGTCAAAGCCGCCGTGCTGCCCCTGAGCCGCAACGAGGACCTCTCCCCGAAGGCAAAGGACCTCGGCGCCCAGCTGCGGAAGAACTGGAACATCGACTTCGACGACGCCGGCGCCATCGGCCGCCGCTACCGCCGCCAGGACGAAATCGGTACCCCTTTCTGCATCACCGTGGACTTCGACACCCTCGAGGACCAGGCCGTGACCATCCGTGAGCGGGACACCATGAGCCAGGAGCGCGTCTCCTTGGACAAGGTTGAGGGCTACCTGGCCGCACGCCTGATCGGCGCCTAGCAGTGGCCATCGAATACCGCGAATGGCGCGAGGGCGATGACCTGGCCCTCCTTGAGATCTGGGGCGGCCCCGAAACCCACCAGGCACGGCAGTTCCGCGGTGCCCTTGCGCCTTCTTCCGACGGCGACGGCTCGCCGTGGCGGCGGTGCATCGTGGCCGAGGACGTGGTGGACGGCGTCGGAATTCCTGTCGCGGCGGGCGTTGTGTACGAGGCCTCCCTGCACCCTGAGCGGCTGTGGACGTACGTCGAGGTGGCCCGCGATCACCGGCGCTCGGGCGTCGGTACGACGCTCCTGACCATGCTGCGCCGCGAAGCCGAACAGTCGCCGTCGGGCGTGACCAGGCTCCGCGCCAAGGTGGAGCCGGGCACCCCCGGCGCCGCTTTTGCGGAAGCCTTCGGCCTTTCGCCCATCCAGCGTTCACGGCTGGTGGTGGTGGAACCGGGTGCCCTGAGGCTTCCCGTATTCCCGGCGAAGGACGACGGCGGCGGGCCGGCCAGCGACGAAAACGCGGGCTCCGACGTGGTGATGGACCTGGCCACCGGCTCAGTGGAACTCACCGACGTGGTGGGGCGCTATTACACTGCCATCCACGGGTGGGATTCACCGGGCGTGCTGTCCGTGGGCCAGGTCCAGAAGCTGTTCCTGGACGACCTCACCGGTGCGCACGGCGCGATTGTCCTGCGTGCCCAGCCTGGGTCCGCCTTCGGTTCGGGGGTGGCGCCGAGCAAGAAGGGCCGGATCCGTGCCTTCGCCGTTAGTTACGCAGCGCCGGCCCAGGGTCCGGAAGAGGACACGGGCCAGAGCGGCCAGGAACCTACGGACGTGTTTGTTGGCCACGAACCGGCGCTTGCCGCGGATGACGCCGCCGAAGCCGTCCGGGACATGCTCGCGCTGATTGCGTACCAGCACCCTGTCATGCTGGAACTGGACGATTCCATGACAGCCCTGCGCGCCGCCGTCGAGCCCCTGCTCGACAACGGCAAGGCGCGCCTCTCCGGTCCGGAAACCCTGGTCGTCTCGGACTAGGCAGTCTCCAGCCAACTGAGTGGCGCCAAGTGTCGTTTTGACGGTCCAGAACGGCACTTGGCGCTAGCTTTTTTGGGTCAGTGGCGCTTCGGCGGCCGGGGGATAAAGCCGCTGGTGGCTTCAACGTACTCGCGGTAGCCTGGGCGCCCGGACATCGCCTTCTCCGTCAGCGGCTTGCCCGTCTTCGCCGCCAAGGTCCACACCATCAGCGCTGGCGAGAGCACAGTCAGGATTCCGGGCCACGAATCGGCGGCGATCAGGAACAAACCAGTCCATACGGCGGCGTCGCCGAAGTAGTTGGGGTGCCGGGTATAGCGCCACAGGCCGGTGTCCAGGACAGTTCCACGACGGCTGGTGTCCCGCTTGAACTGCTGCAGCTGCCAGTCGCCCACGGTTTCGAAAGCGAACCCGGTGAGCCAGAGCAGGACGCCCAGGAGCGCAAGCCAGCCAATGCCGCCGGTGGCGGACATACCAACCTGGACGGGCAGCGAAACAAAGAACATCACCAGGCCCTGCGGCAGGTAGACCCGCCGGAGCGCATAGGCATTCCTGTTGCCGGGCGCACTGCTGAGCATGGCCTGGTACCGGGGGTCCTCATGGCCGTCGCGGGCGCGCCAGCCGATATGGGCACCCAGCCGCAGGCCCCATACCGCGGTCAGCAGGAGGAGCACCAGGCGCCTCGCGTCGTCGCCAATTCCGGCGGAAAGGCACCAGGACACCACCGCGACGGCCACGAATCCCGGACCCCACGCCACATCCATCACCGAGTGCCGGCCCTGGCGGACGGCTAGGGCGAACGTGATTACCAGGACCACGACGACGGCGAGCGCGGTCCAGGGCAGGGTGGCGGCAAAGTCCGCCCAGGGGAAGGGGGTCACAGGGTCACCTGGACCGCCGATGCCGGCAGCAGTTCGTCAAAGCCCCGGGGCAGGGCCACGTCCGCCCCGGTTGATTCCTGGAAGGCCTTCAGGACATACCCGGTGGAGAGCGTATGCCACAGCCGGATCTTGCGGAACATGAAATGCCCAACGCCTTTGAGGGCAACGTACTGCATGGATTCAGCGTTTGCGGCGGCGCGGCGTGCAAACGCGAGCGACGCCGAGGGGCTGGTCCACCTGTCGAGGGTGCCGTGGACAATAAGCACCTTCCGGCCGGCCACTGCTGAAACCGGAGTCCCAGGGCTGAGCCAGGGCGCCAGGGCCACAACAGCTTCCACCTGCACGTGGTCCGCAGCGCAGACCGCGGTCAGCCCGCCCATCGAGTGGCCCACCAGGAATACCGGCACACCCGGGTGCCGGCTGCTGATCTGTTCCAGGGCCCAGCGCGCATCCTGCAGGGGCGACATGTCAGCCCCGTTCCAGCCGCGCACGCTGTTGCGCAGGGACCACACAGCGAGCCCGTGTTTTCTGCCGGCCCGGTGCAGGTGCCGCGCGAAGGGGACCATCCTTGCCGGGCTCAGGTGGGTCGATTCCACCGGTTCGCGGCTGTGGGATTTTCCTCCGTGCAGCACCAGGGCAACCCCCAGGGTGGGCCCGGACGGGGGAAGCACGCTGAGCACGGCCTGGCGGTCAGATTCGGCTGCGGTTCCCGCGGCATTAAAACTGCCGCTTTCCCCTGTGCTGCGGTTGGCCATGCCCGGTTCCTCCCAGTTCTGACGATCCATTTATCAACCCTATGGTGCCGGACGTAGAGTTCAACGTATGAGGTTCTACTGCTGATGGGGTCCGGTCACTCCCACGCTTCTACAGGTCATTCGGAGCCGACGCCGCAGGCGATGGCCGCCCGCCGGAAGGCAAACCGCATCCTCGCCGCGGTGCTGATTCCCCTGACGCTCCTGACCCTGGCAGGCATGGCCATGCTGTGGCCCTCCGGGAGCAAGGAAGGCATCTCCCTGGCCAACCCCTATTCCGCCGCCCCGGGGGTCACGTTCGATACGGGCAGCATCCAAAGCGTGGTCACCGAAAACTGCATGCAGGGCGTGGCCCAGCAGGATCAAGGCCAGCCGGGTACGGGCGAACAAGGCCAGAACCAGCAGGGCCAATCCCAGCAGGGATCCGACTGTACGTTTGCCTTCACCGAACCGGACAAGGGCGGAAGCCCGGTGAAGGTGGTCATCAACCCGGACGTCGCGAAGTCCCACGGGGTCAAGCCCGGTGACCAGATCCGCTACCTGAACCTGTCCAACGCCCAGGGCGCGTCAGCGTCACAGGGTTCGCCGGCCTTTATCTTTGTGGACTTCGTCCGGACCCTGCCGATAGTCCTGCTCGCACTGCTTTATGCCGCGGTGGTCATCGCGGTGGCCCGCTGGCGCGGCCTCCGGGCACTGATCGGACTGGTCGGTGCGTACTTCGTGCTGGCCAGCTTTATGCTTCCCGGCCTGGTGGAAGGCAAACCCCCGCTGCTGCTGGCCCTGGTGGGATCAACGGTGATCATGATCGGGGTCCTGTACTTCGCCCACGGCTTCTCGGCCCGGACCTCAACCGCCCTTCTGGGCACCATGTTCGGGCTGGGGATCACGGCGCTCCTCGCAGCCTGGGCCACGGGCGCCGCAAACCTTGCCGGAGTAGGCAACCACGAGGCAACCACCCTGGTGAACACGTCGGCCAACATCTCCATCTCGGGCGTGATCCTGTGCGGGCTCATCATCTCGGGGCTTGGTGTCCTGAACGATGTGACCATCACACAGTCCTCTGCGGTGTGGGAGCTGTACGAACTGGCACCCGGCAGCAGCGCGCGGAAACTGTTCACCTCTGCAATGCGCATCGGGCGTGACCACATCGCCTCCACCGTGTACACCATCGCGTTCGCCTACGCCGGCGCCGCCCTGCCGATCCTCATCATCGTGATGCTCTACGACCGCCCGCTCGCGGATACCCTCACCAGCGCTGAGCTGTCCGAAGAGGTCATCCGGACCCTGGTTGGTTCCATTGGCCTGGTCCTGGCGATCCCGGTGACCACCCTGATTGCCGTGCTGGTGGTGAAGGCGACCGGTGCACGGGCAGCGGAGCTTCCGGACTCCGGCGGCCGTGGAGTGGACATGGACCATGGCCAGGCCACAGCCGCTCGAGGGTCAGCCCACCCGGGAACGCAACCGGTTGTCAATCCTGATGATGTCTCCGATACGGGCACGCTCGCGGCCGCGGCCCTCCAGACCCGGCGGGGGCGCAGGGCTGCAGAGCGGGACTGACAGCGGTGGCTGCCAGGGAGCGGGACCTGCCGGCACTCACGATTTGCCCGGCTTTGCAACAATGGACAGGTGACTGTTACAGCAACTCCTCCCGCCCCCAGGCTGGAACTCCCGCCCCTGAAGCTTGGCCCCATCACCGTGGACACCCCCGTGATCCTGGCGCCCATGGCCGGGATCACCAACTCGGCCTTCCGTCGTTTGTGCCGCGAGTACGGCGGCGGCATGTATGTGGCGGAAATGGTCACCTCCCGCGCCCTGGTGGAACGGACGCCTGAGTCCCTGCGCATCATCTCCCACGACGACGACGAAAAGGTCCGGTCCGTCCAGCTGTACGGCGTGGACCCGGTAACAGTGGGCCGCGCCGTGCAGATGCTCGTTGAGGAAGACCGGGCGGACCACATCGACCTGAACTTCGGCTGCCCCGTTCCCAAAGTCACCCGGCGCGGTGGCGGCTCGGCCCTGCCCTGGAAGATCGACCTCTTCACCTCAATTGTGCAGACCGCCGTCAAGGAAGCCTCCAAGGGCAACGTCCCGCTCACCATCAAGATGCGCAAGGGCATCGACGACGACCACCTCACGTACCTCGACGCCGGCCGGATCGCCCGCGATTCCGGGGTCGCCGCCGTCGCCCTTCATGGCAGGACAGCCGCCCAGTTCTACTCCGGACAGGCTGACTGGTCTGCGATCGCCCGCCTTCGCGAGGCGCTGCCCGACATCCCGGTGCTGGGCAACGGCGACATCTGGTCTGCGGAAGACGCGGTACGGATGGTCCGGGAAACAGGTGTTGACGGCGTGGTGGTGGGCCGCGGCTGCCAGGGCCGGCCCTGGCTGTTCGGGGACCTGCAGGCAGCCTTCGAAGGCAGCGACACCCGCTTCCGGCCCAACCTGCGCCAGGTGGCCGAGGGTGTGTACCGGCACGCGGAACTCATGGTGGAAACGTTCGGTGACGAGGGCAAGGCCCTGCGCGAAATCCGAAAGCACATCGCCTGGTACTTCAAGGGCTACGTGGTGGGCGGGGAACTGCGCACCCGCCTGGCCCTCGTGACCAGCCTGCAGGTGCTGCGGGATACGCTCGCCGAGCTGGACCTGGACTCGCCCTACCCGGGCGGCGACGCCGAAGGTCCCCGCGGGCGGGCAGGCTCACCGAAGAGGCCCGCGCTGCCGAAGGACTGGCTGGAATCGCGGGCACTCAACGCTGACCAGTCGCGGGACATCTCCGCTGCGGAACTGGATGTTTCCGGTGGCTGAGACACGAACCGCCGCACCGGTGCTGCCGGGCTACGACAGCCACGATTCCGCCCGCTGGGTGGAGGAGCCGAGCAAAAACGTTTACCGTTCGGACTTTGAGCGTGACCGCGCCAGGGTGCTGCATTCCTCCGCGCTCCGCAGGCTGGGCGCCAAGACGCAGGTGGTGGCGCCGGACACGGACGACTTTGTCCGGACCCGCCTCACCCACAGCCTGGAAGTGGCCCAGGTGGGCCGCGAACTGGGCCGCGCCCTGGGCTGCGACCCGGACGTGGTGGACACCGCCTGCCTCAGCCACGACCTGGGCCACCCGCCGTTTGGCCACAACGGGGAATCTGCGCTGAACGAGGTTGCCCACGCCATCGGCGGCTTCGAAGGCAACGCCCAGACCCTCCGGCTGCTGACGCGCCTGGAGCCCAAGGTGCTGACGGCAGATAACCAGCCGGCCGGGCTGAACCTCACCAGGGCCAGCCTGGACGCCGCAGCGAAGTACCCCTGGTCCGCGCTGGAAGCCCCGGTGATCCAGGGACAGCGGACCAGCAAGTTCGGCGCCTATGAGGACGATCTTCCGATCTTCAACTGGATCCGCCAGGGTGCCCCGGAGCGCCAATCATGCCTGGAGGCCCAGGTCATGGACCTCGCCGACGACATTTCCTACTCAGTGCACGACGTCGAGGACGCGATCGTGGCCGGACACTTCCAGCTCCGCTGGATGGACAATCCGGACCACCGCGCCCGGGTGGTTGGCTACGCCAAGCAGTGGTACCTGCCGCACAACGATCCCGCCGCGATCGACGCCGCGCTGGCGCGGCTGGAAGCCACGGACGTGTGGGTGCGCGAAGCCGACGGCAGCCGCAAATCCATGGCAGCCCTGAAGAACATGACCAGCCAGCTGATCGGCCGGTTCTGCCAGAGCGCCCTGGAAACCACCCGCGCTGTCTACGGTCCAGAGAACCTGACGCGCTACAACGCCCAGCTCATGGTGCCGGACGAGACCGTGATGGAAATCGCCGTCATGAAGGGCCTGGCCACCACCTTTGTGATGACCACGGATCACCGCCAGCCCATCTACGAGCGCCAGCGCGAAGTGCTGCACGCCCTGGTCACCGCCCTGAGCGCCACCGGCGACCGGCACCTCGAGCCGATGTTCGCTGCAGACTGGCGGGATGCGCCAGACGACGGTGCGCGCCTTCGCGTTGTGATCGACCAGGTGGCATCACTCACCGACGGCTCGGCGCTGGCCATGTACGAACGCCTGGTGGGGAGCCTTCCGTCGCTGTGGTGAGGAACGCCATAAGGCGCCGGCCGCCGTCGTACCCCGGGGCTAGGATTGCTCTGTGGCTGGGCTGATCAAACGTGAAGATATTGACGAAGTACGCCAGCGCACGGACATCAAGGAAGTGGTTGACGGCTACGTCACGCTCAAGGGCGCCGGGCTGGGGACCTTCAAGGGCCTGTGCCCCTTCCATGACGAGCGCTCGCCGTCCTTCACCGTCCGTCCCCAGGTAGGCCGCTACCACTGCTTCGGCTGCGGCGAGGATGGCGACGTCATTGCGTTCGTCCAGAAGCAGGACCACAGCTCCTTCCAGGAAGCCGTGGAGAAGCTGGCATCCCGGATCGGCTATGAACTCCGGTACGAGGACGGCGGTACCGGCCCCAGCCGCGAGGAAGTGGGTCGCAGGCAGCGGCTGCTGGACGCCCACAAAATCGCCGACGAGTTCTTCCAGGCGCAACTGCTCACGCCGGGGGCCGCTGAGGGACGTACCTTCCTGCACGGCCGCGGGTTCGACCGTGCCGCCGCCGAGCAGTTCGGCGTCGGGTACGCCCCGCAGGGCTGGGACGCGCTGCTCAAGCACCTTCGCAACCGGGGCTTCACCGATGCCGAGTTGAAGCTGACGGGCATGTTTTCGGAAGGAAACCGGGGCATCTACGACCGTTTCCGCGGCCGCCTCATCTGGCCCATCCGGGACATCGCGGGGGACACCATCGGCTTCGGCGCCCGCAAGCTCTACGAGGACGACCAAGGCCCCAAGTACCTGAACACCCCGGAGACCACGCTCTACAAGAAATCCCAGGTGCTCTACGGGATCGATCTCGCCAAGCGCAACATCGCCAAGGACCGGCAGCTGGTGGTGGTGGAGGGCTACACAGATGTGATGGCATGCCATCTCGCGGGGGTCCCGACGGCGGTTGCCACCTGTGGCACCGCGTTCGGCACCGAGCACATCAAGGTAGCCCGGAGGCTGCTTTCGGACGACGGCACCGGGGGAGAGGTCATCTTCACCTTCGACGGCGACGCCGCGGGCCAGAAGGCGGCACTGCGGGCCTTCGAAGAGGACCAGCGTTTCACCGCCCAGACATTTGTGGCCGTGGAGCCCACGGGGGCGGATCCCTGCGACCTGCGCCAAAGCAAGGGCGACGAGGCAGTACACGCGTTGGTGCAGTCGCGGCGGCCGCTGTTCGAGTTCGCCATCCGCACCACGCTCAAGCAGTTCAACCTGGACACCGTGGAAGGGCGCGTGCAGGGCCTGAAGGCCTCCGTACCGGTGGTTGCCGCCATCCGGGACGCGTCCACCCGCACGGGCTATTGCCAGGCCCTCACGGGATGGCTGGGCATGCCGGACCCCAACGAAGTGCTGCGCATGGTGACCGCTGCCGTAAAGCGCGGAGACCAAGGTGGGCCACCCGCCGCCGATCCCCGGACTCCCGCAGGCGCCGCCCAACCTGGCGGACCCGGCGTAGCTGCCGGGCCGCCGTCGGGCGCTGTCCCGTCCTTCCACCGCCCGGACCCCCGCGATCCGGTGGCCTCCATGGAACGCCAGGCCCTGGAGGTGGCACTGCAGGAGCCTGCGCTGCTCGGCGGCGGGGTCTGGGAGCGCTTTGCCGCTGCCCGGTTCGCTACACCGGCCTTTCAGGCAGTCCATGACGCCATGCGCGCCACGGACCCGGCACTCACTGCTGACCCGGTCCGCTGGGTGGAGCACGTGATGAACGAAGTTCCCGAACCGCTGCGGCCCCTGGTGTCCGAACTGGCCGTGGTGCCGTTGCCCGCCAGTACGGAGGAAGCAGTGCAGAAGTACTGCCGTGACATCCTCTCGCGGCTTTTCGAGCTCCAGATCACCCGGGTCAAGGCGGACAAGATGGGCCAGCTCCAACGGCTGGACCCGGCGGCTGATCCAGAGACCTACCAGCGGCTCAACCGCGAGCTGATGATGCTGGAAATGGAACGCCGCGCCCTGCGCTCGGATGCCTGACCCGGTCCCCGGCACTGCACCCGCCGGCCCCGATTTCGTTTCCCGGCCAGACCTTTGCTAGGCTAATACCCGCTTCATTCCTCCTTAGCTCAATTGGCAGAGCATTCGACTGTTAATCGAAGGGTTGCTGGTTCAAGTCCAGCAGGAGGAGCGCACAATCCCCGTTCCGGCCTCCGGAACGGGGATTTTTTATGCCCTCGCGGCGCAATCGGGCCCGCAAAACCGCCGATTTCACTTTGGTGCGAATCCTTTGCTAAGGTCGTACCTGCTTCATTCCTCCTTAGCTCAATTGGCAGAGCATTCGACTGTTAATCGAAGGGTTGCTGGTTCAAGTCCAGCAGGAGGAGCCAAACGGAAAATCCCTGTGCCTCCCTCGGAGGGACAGGGATTTTTCGTTTCCTAGACGAAGTCCATTTCCACTTGGAGGAACCGCTCTGCTTCAACGATGGCGGCCAGGAACGCCTCCCGTTCCGTGGGCGACTTTCGCGGCTGGCGCGGGTTCCACTCGTGGGGCGCGGAATGGACGCGCACAAAGCCGGTTTCCGGTGGGGCGTAGAAGATGCCGAAGCGCTGCACGGGCCACTCGGGGGAGGTTTCCGGGGCTACCAGCAGTGCTGCCATGAAGGCGGGGTTGTACCACTGGGCGATCGGCCGGCGGCGGTCCTCGGTGAACAGGCCGGCGGCGTAGAGGGCGGCGGACTGCTCGCCGCTCTCGGCGCACAACCGTTCCCACCACAGTGGCAGTATCCCGGTATCGCACCGTTGCCACGTGGCCGGAAGCGGCGGTTGATTCTGCCGGCGGGGCACGGACACATTTTATCCCGGGACGGGCGCCCAGCGGCAGACGTGGAGGCTGCGGCACGGCCCGGCCCGGCCGGCGGGAGCGTCACGGGGGCTATGCGGGAGCACCGCGGGGGTCGTGCGGGAATGATCAGGGCCGGTTCCAGGGCCCGGGGTTGACCCGGTACAGCAAAGCGGACCCCGCGAGCATGCCCAGGACAATCCCCATGGCGGGGTTGCCCAGGGCGCGGCCGGCAAAGTAGCCCGCGACGGCGCCCAGCACCGCCCCAAGGAAGAGTCCCCGGCGGTTCCGGTGCGGCTTTCGCTTCTCAGGATGCTTCATGGCGTCAGTGGATCGACGGGACTCAGTGGATGGAAGGCACGGTGCGCGGTCGCACCACCAGCCAGAGGGCGGCGATTGCCAGCAGGATGCAGGCGCCCTGGACGGCGCCCATGGGAGCGGCGCTAGTGATTCCCAGCCACCCCACTACCGGGGAGATGAGCCCTGCCATCATGAAGGTCGCGAAACCCAGCAGCGAAGCTGCTGTACCGGCCTGGGCAGCATGGCTGGCCAGGGCGAGCACCTGCACGCAGGGGAACATAAAGCCCGTGCCCATGATGTAGAACCACAGCGGGACCATCACGCCCCAGAGGCCGAACCCCAGCTGGTCGAACACCACGATCAGCATGGCCATGACGAACATCCAGGCCGTGGCGGCGGCAATGATCCACTGTGGCGGGACGCGCCGGATGAGGCGCGAGCTTGTCTGGATTCCCGCGACGATACCCAGGGAATTGATGCCGAAGAGAAGCCCGTACTCCTGGGCGGAAAAACCGAAAATGTCCTGGAAGAGGAAAGGGGAGGCGGAAAGGTAGGTGAACAGGCCGCCAAAGTTCAGGCCGGCCACCAGCAGCAGCCCAACAAAGACCCTGTCGCTGAAGAGGACCCGGTAGCGCTGGCGGGCCGTCATACCGCTTTGCCGGCGCTTTTCCGGAGGCAGCGTCTCGCGCACCAGGAACAGGGCGGCGACGATGACCAGGGTGCCGTAGGCGGCAAGGAAAACAAAAATCCCCGGCCACGGCATCACCAGGAGCAGCTGGGAGCCGATCACGGGCGCCAGGATCGGTGCCAGCCCGCTGACCAGGGACATCCGGGAAAACATCTTGACCAATGCGTAGCCGGAAAACAGGTCCCGGACCATGGCCATCGCCACGACGCCGCCGCCGGCAGCACCCACACCCATCAGGACGCGGAAAATACCAAGGCTCGTGATGTCGGTGGACAGGGCCGCGCCCAGCGACGCGGCGATGTGAACGGCCGTGGCAAGGATCAGCGGCGTCCGGCGGCCGAACCTGTCGCTGAAGGGGCCCACCACCAGCTGGCCAATGGCAAAGCCCACGGTAGTCCCGGCGAGGGTCAGCTGGACCTGGGCCTCGGTCACGCCGAGGCTCTCCTCCAGGGCGGGGAAGGCGGGAAGATAAAGGTCAATCGTGAACGGACCCAATGCCGTCAGGGCGCCGAGGAGGAGGATGTACAGGAGTTTCCGGCGGCGGCTCAGAAGATCGCCCGGATTGCTGGGTATGGTCACGGAGATTAATCCTAGGCCCGGGGCGGGAAGTAATTCTGCAGCGTTGTAGGCCGCGCCGTCCGGCAAGCCCCGGGGTCCGTCATTCAGCTGAATGATAGTTTTGGTGCCGGGGACTGTGCAGCTGCACTTTCCCGCAGCACATGGAAGCCGAATCGGCCATGAAACAGTAAGGCGGAACCGATGAGCGGACGTCACAGCGGGCGGACCAGCCCGGGATTGCGCATTGCTGCGCTGCCCAGGACGCTTAAACTCCTTTTCCGGTTGGCGCCCCGCCAGCTCAATGACGAAGTGGCTTTCGCGAAAGTCGAGCTCAAGCGCAAGGGCATCCAGGTCGGAGTTGCCGCCGCCTTCCTCGCAGTGGCCCTCGTCTTCCTCCTTTTCCTTTTGGTCGGCTTGATTGTTGCCGCCATCATGGGCCTCGCCACGATCATGCCGGCGTGGCTGGCTGCCCTGCTGGTCTCCGCGGCTTTCCTGCTGATAGGACTCATCGGCGGCCTGATCGGCATGCGTAAATTCAAGAAGGCCATGCCCCTGCTGCCGGAGGAAACCATCCGCGGGATCAAGCACGATATCGGCATCGCGAAGGAGGGCTCCGCCTTCAACCCCGCGGTCCTCGATCCGCAGAGCCCCGAAGCGAAAGCGGCCAGGGCGGCCAAGGCGGAGGCCGACGCGAAGGCAAAGGCCGAGAAGGAAGCAAAGGCGGCGGAGCACAACAAGGAGTTCCCGCAGGCCTCCGAGCCCGAACTTGTCCGCCGCCTGAACCAGCGCCGCCACCACCTCACCGAGGTCCGGGACGACCTCGGCCAAGAGCTCGACGTCAAAACCCAGGCCCGGGTCCTGTTGGCTGCCGGACAGGGCAAACTCCGGCAAGGCCAGGCCCTGGCCGGAAGGGGCAAAGACCTTGCCGGCCACCGGCTTGCAGCTCTTTCAGAGTCCGCAGGCAGCCTGGGCAGCCGGTGGAAGCCATTGGCCGCCTTTGCGGCTGCCGGTACCGTGTTCGTCGTCCTGGTCCGCAAGCTTCTTCGGAGCTACTAGGACCCGGCCTTAAACGTCGCCGCCGACGGGCAGCGCGTGGCAGGGCCGCAGGCAGAAACCGTTAAGCCGTGCCCGGAGGGCAGCAGGAAGGAAAGGGGTCGGGATGAGGTTCATCGGTGCCGGCTCCCGCCCGGGACGCTCCCAGGTGGACCACGACCGCGTCTTCACCATCCCCAACCTGCTGACTGTGGTCCGGTTCATGGGCGTACCGCTTTTCGTATGGCTGGTTCTGGCCCAAAAAGAGTACGGCGCCGCTGTGGTGGTCCTGGCCGTGATGGGCTGCACCGACTGGATTGACGGCTACGTGGCGCGCCGCTTCGACCAGGCCTCCAAGCTTGGCCGCGTCCTCGACCCCATTGCCGACAGGTTGGCGCTGATCGCCGTCGCCGTCACGCTGGTGATCGCGGACGTCGTGCACTGGTTGTATCTGGCCGCGCTGGTGATCCCCGACGCCGTACTGCTGGTCCTCACGCTGTCCTTCTTCGGCGGCCACCCGGACCTTCCCGTCAGCGTAGTGGGCAAGGTGCGCACCGGGCTGCTGCTCCTGGGCACGCCGATGCTGGTCCTGTCCCGGCTGGACACCCCATTTTCGGATGAGTTGTTCGTCGCCGCGTGGATAGTGCTGGGCCTTGGCCTGATCGGCCACTGGATCGCCGCCTACAACTATTTCTGGGCCATCCTGCGCAAAGGCAGGATGCAGCAGCATCACGACGGCGGGACCGCCTGATGGTGTGGGTGGCCGTTGTGCTTGCGCTGCTTGGAGCCTTCTGCCTTGCCCTTGGAGCCCAGCGCCAGGGAAGCGCCGTCAAAGCCGACACCGGCGGCCTGGCACTTAGCTCGAATGGTTTCCTCCGCCTCCTTCGGAACCCGCGCTGGGTCTTCGGCCTCCTGCTGCTGTGTGCGGGCATGGCCATGAACGCGGTGGCCCTCGTGTCCGCCCCGCTCACCGTAGTCCAGCCAATCGGCGCCATCGCGCTCGTCATCACAACCGTCATCAACGCCAAGGACCAGGACCTCACCATCAACCGGGCAACCGTGGTGGCCATCGCCGCGTGTGTGACGGGCTCTGCGCTCTTTGTCCTCCTGGCCGTCAACGTCACCCAGGAAAACCACCATGTAAGCCTCGAGGCCGAACTCACCATTGTGCTGCTGCTCGCCCTCGCTGTCGGACTCTTCGGCACGTTGGCCGTAATGTTCAAGCACCGGATCAACGCTTTCGTCTACATCCTGGGCGCCGGCGTCCTCTTCGGATTCGTGGCCGTCCTCACCCGGATCATCGGCAAGCACCTGCTCGACCCCAACGGGCTGTTCCTGCTGAACGTGCAGTGGTACTCCGTGGTGGCCCTTATTGCTGCGGGTGGGCTGGGGTCATGGTTTGTCCAAAACGCCTACTCCGCGGGACCGCCGGACCTGGTGATCGCAGGACTCACGGTGATCGATCCCCTTGTGGGAATAGCCATCGGCATTGTCATCCTCGGCGAACTCCGCCCCGATGTCCACGCCGTCATGGCCATTGCGATGGGAACGGCGGCATCCCTTGCTATCGTGGGAGTCATAGCCCTGTCCCGGCACCACCCCGAGGTCACCAAGCGCAAAAAAGACGCTCGGAAGGCCGCGGGCAGGCCGTCCCACTAGTCCCTTCGCCAGCAACTACACGAAGCCCCGGCGCCATGCCAGCGGCCAACCGTGCTGTCAGTGCAACTGTCCGCACCGTGACCATCAGGAGTTCTCCACGTGACCACGCCCGCAGACCAGCAACCTCTGACCATCCTGATCGCCGCGGACACCTACCCGCCCCACATCAACGGGGCCGCGCAGTTCGGCTACCGCCTGGCCAAGGGAATGACGGGCCGGGGCCACAACGTGCACGTGCTGGCCTGCCGTGCGGACAACGGGAAGAGCTTCACCGAGTTCCGGTCAGAGGCCACCGTGCACCGCCTCCGCTCGCACGCCGCCCCCACCCATGAGTACTTCCGCCTGTGCTTCCCGTGGGAAATCAAGAAGGAGATCAGCATCCTTTTTGACCGGGTCAAGCCCGACGTCGTCCACATCCAAAGCCACTACATGATCGGCGAGCATGTCCTGTACGAGGCCGACAAGCGGGGCATCCGGATCGTCGCCACGAACCACTTCATGCCGGAGAACCTGAATCCGTTCCTGCCGTTCCCGCAGTGGTTCAAAAACATCATCGGACGGATCTCCTGGAAGGACATGGGCAAAGTCATGGCGCGGGCTGACGTAGTCACTACGCCCACCCCGCTCGCGGCCAAGGCCATGCACCAGCACGCCTTCCTCCGCAAGGTCCTCCCGCTCTCCAACGGCATCGATTCGGCCGCCTACGAACTCCAGCCCGGCGAGCACATCGAACCGCACGCTCACCCCACCGTGATGTTTGCCGGCCGCCTCGCCGAGGAAAAACATGTGGATGTACTGATCGAAGCCATCAGCAAGACACCACCCGAGCTGAACGTGCACCTGGAAATCGTGGGTGGCGGCGAAGTCCGTTCCTCGCTCGAAAACCTCGTCCAGCGGCTCGGGCTGGGGGACCGGGTGAAGTTCCTGGGCCTGGCCAGCGACGAGGACCTGCGGAATGCCTACATCAAGGCTGATCTCTTCTGCATGCCCGGGACGGCGGAGCTGCAGTCGCTGGTCACCCTGGAGGCGATGTCCGCTTCAACGCCGGTGGTGCTGGCGGATGCCATGGCATTGCCGCACCTGGTCCGCGACGGCGAAAACGGGTACCTGTTCACGCCGAACGACAGTGACGACCTGGCCAAGAAGATCACCATGATCCTTGAACTGCCGGCAGACCAGCGTGCCGCCATGGGCCAGGTCAGCCGGCAAATGGTGGCACCGCACAGCATCGAAGGCACCCTTCAGACCTTCGAGGACCTGTACCGGGGCGCGCGCTTCGAGGACAAAGTGGTCTGAACGCTTTCCGGGGTTTGCTAGAGTAATTCTGCCCTGCAGGGATATCCCTTTTTGCGGAGACCAGCCAGGGCATCTGGGGCTATAGCTCAGCTGGTTAGAGCGCGGGACTCATAATCCTAAGGTCCTCGGTTCAAGTCCGAGTAGCCCTACCCACGAACGCGGAAACCGCGGCCGGCACATCTGCAGGCCGCGGTTTTCTTTCCTAAGCGCCGCACCTGCGGTATGTTACTGAGCAGTAACTTACCGTGCTCCTTTCCGGCGAGCTCCGGTCACCGCTGATCATCTGCGAGGTAAACATGTCCACTCCTGCTGCCGACGTCACCAACCTGCCCTATGCCGACGGCGACTTCTATTCCTTCGAGCAGTTGCTGAGCGGAAAGGAGCAGGACCGGTTGGCGGAGATCAGGGATTTCCTGGCCCGCGAGGTGCGGCCCATCGCTGTCGACTTCTGGAACCGCGGCGAGTTCCCCATGGACCTGATTCCAAAGCTGGCGGACATCGACTTGGTCAGTCCGGTCCGGCGGCAGGGCCATTCCAACCTCTTTGCCGGCCTGATGCATGCCGAGGTGACGCGCGCTGACGCGTCCATCTCCACGTTTATGGGCGTCCACGACGGACTCTTCACCGGTTCCATCGAAGCGCTGGCGTCCCAGGAGCAAAAGGACGCCTGGCTGCCGGACATCTATGCGCTCAGGAAGATCGGGGCGTTCGGCCTGACCGAGCCCCTGGGCGGATCGGACGTAGCGGGTGGAACACGGACCACTGCGCGCCGCGAGGGTGGTTCATGGATTCTGAACGGGGCCAAGCGCTGGATTGGGAACGCCACCTTCTCTGACTGGGTGGTCATCTATGCGCGGGACCTTGAGGACAACCAGGTCAAGGGCTTCCTGGTGGACACCACGCTGGAGGGGTTCAGTGTGAAGAAGATCGAGAACAAGATCGCACTCCGGACTGTCCAGAACGCCGACATCACGCTTGACAACGTGGTGGTTCCGGACTTCTGCAAGCTCGCCCACGCCAACAGCTTCCGCGACGTCAACAAGGTCCTGAAAGTCACACGCCTCGGTGTGGCCTGGCAGGCCGTGGGCCAGCAGTTGGCCGCGTTCGACGTGGCCCGGCGCTACGCGGTAGAGCGCCACCAGTTCGGCCGGCCACTGGCGTCCTTCCAACTGGTCCAAAGCCAGCTGGTCCAGATCCTGGGCAACACCGTCAGCTCCATGGGCATGATGGTGAGGCTGGCCCAGCTGGAGGATGCCGGTGCTGCCAGGGACGAACAGTCCGCCCTGGCCAAGGCGTTCACCACTGCAAGGATGCGTGAAAGCGTTGCGATCGGCCGGAACCTCCTTGGCGGCAACGGCATCGTGACCGACTTTGAAATGGCCAAGATCTTCGCGGACGCTGAAGCCATCTACTCCTACGAGGGAACGCACGAAATCAACACCCTCGTCACCGGCCGCGCCATCACCGGTATCTCGGCGATCGTCTGACCCGTTGCGGACCGTACCCGCGAGTGCGCCGCCGGGCACTACGGCGATGCACCCAGGGGCAGCAGGATGGATGGCCGCAGGTCCATCACAAACTGCAGCGGATTCACATAATCCTCGCCGCGCCGGACGCCCCAGTGCACGCAGGAAGCGGCCGGGCAATGGCCCGGGAGAAGAGTGCCGATTACCTGGCCCGCGTCCACCGCGCTGCCGGCCGCCAGGCTGCTCTCCACAGGTTCAAAGCTGCTGCGCAGGCCGTTGCCGTGGTCGATGGTGATCACCGGCCGGTCTACGACAACCCCCACGAAGCTGACGGTTCCGGCCGCCGGCGAGGTGACCGGGGCGCCGTCGGGCGCTGTCCCAAGGTCCACGCCCCGATGGCCGCTGAGCCACGGCTTGGGCGGCGGGTCGAAGTCCCGGAGAACCGGCGGGCGGGGGGATACCGGCCATCGCCAGGAGGGCGCGGCCTCCACGGCGGCGGGTGCCGGACCGAAGGTAAGGGTCTCCCCGGCGGGGGCAAGGGAGGCGGGCAGCAGGAGCAGCGCTGCGAGCAGTACCGGAGGTTTCATATGCCCAGCCTGCACCGCTTGAAAAGGAGCCGGCAGGGGCGGGCCGGCCTATGTGGATAAGGCCGTGCGCCGGCGTCATTCCCGTCCTCCGGGTGCGGGCGCCTGTAGTACACTTGATGGAGCAGTTCGCTGCGCCCTCAACGCTTTCCGTCCGGCGGCTATCCCACTGGTTTTTCCAACGGTATACGCCCCTGTCCGGGTTTGCGTCGGCACGTCTCATTCAGGAGTGTGGGGGAGCGGCAGCTGACTACGCGCATCCAGCCCTCCGCTGGAGGATCATGCTTCTTGCGGTCAGCACCCTGGTGCTGATGAGAAGCGCGATGGATGCCAGGAGCACGGCCCGCCCGGGCCACGCTAATCAACCGTCAACTATTGGCAGGGTAAGAAGCCTTCGGGGTTTCTCATGAATGACCTGCCGGAAGGAGCGTCGGCATGCCCGTCGTAACTATGCGCCAGCTGCTTGACAGCGGCGTCCACTTTGGACACCAGACCCGCCGTTGGAACCCGAAGATGAAGCGCTTCATCTTCACGGAGCGCAACGGCATCTACATCATTGACCTTCAGCAGTCGCTGTCCTACATCGACCGCGCCTACGAGTTCGTGAAGGCCACCGTTGCACACGGCGGCACCGTTCTCTTCGTCGGCACCAAGAAGCAGGCCCAGGAAGCAATTGCCGAGCAGGCAACCCGCGTTGGCCAGCCGTACGTGAACCAGCGTTGGCTCGGCGGTATGCTGACCAACTTCCAGACGGTCGCCAAGCGCATCCAGCGCATGAAGGAACTCGAAGAGATCGACTTCGACGACGTCGCCGGCTCCGCGTACACCAAGAAGGAGCTGCTGCTCCTCAAGCGCGAACTCACCAAGCTCGAGTCCAACCTCGGCGGTATCCGCAACCTGACCAAGGCACCCTCCGTGCTCTGGATCGTGGACACCAAGAAGGAGCACCTCGCCGTTGACGAGGCCAAGAAGCTGAACATCCCGGTTGTGGCCATCCTGGACACCAACTGCGATCCGGACGAGGTCGACTTCCCGATTCCGGGCAACGACGACGCCATCCGCTCTGTGAACCTCCTGACCCGCGTTGTTGCCGACGCCGTTGCCGAGGGCCTCATCGCCCGCAACAACCGCGCCACCGGCACCACCGAAGCTCCGGAAGAGCCCCTTGCCGAGTGGGAGCGCGAACTCCTCGAAGGCAGCAAGGCTGAAGAAGCTGCTGCTGCCGCTCCTTCTGCTCCGGCAGAGGAAGTTGAAGCTCCGGCTGCTGCCGAGGCAGCTGCTCCGGCAGAAGAAGCTGCTGCTCCGGCTGAAGACGCCAAGTAACAACTAACCCGGATTCTCCAGCGCCTGCGGCGCCGGAGCTGCTGACAGGATGGCGGCCCACCAGGTGGGCTGCTGTCCTGTCGGTCCGTACACCACAACAAATTTCTAGACAGAGGGGTTCACATGGCGAACTACACTGCCGCGGACATCAAGGCCCTGCGCGAGCGCACCGGCGCCGGCATGATGGACGTCAAGAAGGCTCTTGACGAAGCCAACGGTGACGCCGAAAAGGCCATCGAAATCATCCGCATCAAGGGCCTCAAGGGCGCTACCAAGCGCGAGGGCCGCTCCACCGCTGAAGGCCTGGTGGCTGCCAAGGTCAGCAACGGCGTCGGCGTTATGATCGAGGTCAACTGCGAGACCGACTTCGTGGCCAAGGCTGACAAGTTCATCCAGCTGGCCGACAAGGTCCTGGCCGTTGCCGTCGAGTCCGGCGCAGCCGACCTCGAGACCCTGCTGGCCACCGAGGTTGACGGCAAGCCGCTCTCCGAGGTCGTCGTCGAAGAAGGCGCTGTCCTGGGTGAAAAGGTTGTTGTCCGCCGCGTTTCCCGCGTCGAGGGCGCAACGGTTGACGCTTACCTGCACAAGACCTCCAAGGACCTCCCGGCCCAGGTTGGCGTGCTGTTCGCTGTTGACGGTGAAGGCGAAGCCGCTGCCACCGCCGCCCACGATGTTGCAGTCCACATCGCTGCCATGGCCCCGAACTACCTGACCCGCGAAGACGTTCCGTCTGACCTGGTTGAGTCCGAGCGCCGCATCGCCGAAGAGACCGCAAAGGCAGAGGGCAAGCCCGAAGCCGCGCTCACCAAGATTGTGGAAGGCCGCGTAACCGGGTTCTACAAGGGTGAGGTCCTGGTTGACCAGGCATTCGCGAAGGACGCCAAGAAGTCCGTGGCACAGGTCCTCGAAGAGGCCGGTGTCAAGGGAACCGCGTTCACGCGTTTCCGCGTCGGCTCCTAGTCGAAACAGCAAGGGGGTGGCCACTTCGGTGGCCGCCCCTTTTGCATGCGCGGGGGCGCCCCGAACGGGACAGGCACCGTAGGGGACCTTTCGCCGCGCAGCAGGATAACCTTTTTTAGAGTTCACCAACGGGAAGGCATCATGGAAGCCGTCAACACTTTAGTCCAGCCAGAGAAAAGTCGACGCCGGGTCCTCTTGAAGCTTTCCGGCGAGGTCTTCGGCGGCGGGAAGCTGGGCGTTGATCCCGAGACCGTCCGCGATGTCGCCAAGCAGATCGCGGCAGCCGTCCCCGAAGTGGAAGTGGCGATCGTCGTTGGCGGCGGCAACTTCTTCCGCGGTGCGGAACTTTCGCAGAGCGGCATGGACCGCTCAAGGGCCGACTATATGGGCATGCTCGGTACGGTGATGAACTGCCTGGCACTGCAGGATTTCCTGGAGCAGGCCGGAGTCGAGACCAGGGTCCAGAGCGCCATCACCATGGGACAGGTTGCAGAAGCGTACATTCCCCGCCGCGCCATCCGGCACATGGAAAAGGGCCGTGTGGTCATCTTCGGAGCGGGTGCCGGACTGCCGTACTTCTCCACCGACACCGTTGCCGCCCAGCGTGCCCTCGAAGTGCATGCCGACGTCGTCCTGATGGCCAAGAGCGGTGTGGACGCCGTGTACACGGCCGACCCGAAAAAGGACCCTTCTGCCGAACGGCTCGAAACCCTCAGCTATGACGATGCCCTCCGGCGCGACATCCGCGTGATGGACCAGACCGCGATGACCATGTGCAAGGACAACAAACTTTCGATGGTGGTCTTTGGCATGGAGGGCGAAGGCAACGTCACCCGGGCCATCCTGGGCGAGAAGCTGGGCACCCTGGTCACGGCCTAGCTACGGCTAGGATGTCTTCAGGACAGTTCCGCCCCCTGCCTTCGCGGCATGGGGCGGAAGCAATACAGAACGACGTTTTGTGCATGGACCCGGCGCCCCGGACTGCACCAGAATCTTCAGGAGAGACCGTGATCGAAGAAACCTTGCTCGAAGCCGAAGAAAAGATGGACAAGGCCGTTGAGGTAGCCAAGGAAGACTTCGCTTCCATCCGCACCGGACGGGCCAACCCTGGCCTCTACAACAAGGTCCTGGTGGACTACTACGGCTCGCCCACGCCGTTGCAGCAGCTCGCCTCGTTCGCCATTCCGGACGCCCGCACCATCCTCATCACCCCCTTCGACAAGACGGCCCTGCGCGACATCGAACGTGCGCTCAGCGATTCCGAGGTCGGTGCCAACCCGTCCAATGACGGCAACGTCATCCGGATCACCATTCCGGAGCTGACCAAGGAACGCCGGAAGGAGTACGTCAAGATCGTCAAGACCAAGGGCGAGGACGCCAAGGTCTCGATCCGTAACATCCGCCGCAAGGCCAAGGAAACCCTCGACAAGCTGGTCAAGGACGGCGAGGCCGGCGAGGACGAGGGCACCCGCGCCGAAAAGGAACTGGACGGCCTCACCAAGGCGCACGTGGACGGCATCGACGAGCTGCTCAAGCGCAAGGAAGCAGAGCTGCTCGAAGTCTGATGGGCCAGGCAGAGCAGGCCCCGGCACAACGGGCGCGCACACGGGGGAAGCAGCCCAGGACCAACCCGACGCCGAAGGCCGGGCGGAACCTGCCGGCCGCGGTGGTGGTGGGCCTGGCAATGCTCTTCGCCGTGCTGGGCGGGCTTCTGTTCCTCCCTCTTGGCTTTGTTGCGGTCACCACCGCCTTCGCGGTCTTTGGGGTGTGGGAAATCTTCCGTGCCCTGGAGGCGAACGGGACAAGGATGCCCATAGTGCCGGTGATGACCGGGACGGTGGCGATGCCCTTTGCCGCTTACTTCGGCGGGATCGAGAGCCTGCTTTTCGCCATGCTGTTGAGCTCCGTTGCCGTACTGCTGTGGCGTTCCATCGAAAGCGCGGCCGGCTCGGCCAACAGCATCTTCGCGGGCGTCTTCACCCTGGGCTGGGTGCCGTTCTTCATCAGCTTCGCGGCGCTCCCGCTGCACGCTTCGGGCGGTGCTACCCCGCTGGGCTTCTGGCCGGGAGGAACAATTCCCGACGGCGCGTGGCAGGTGGCCGTCATGTTGCTGCTGGTGGTGTCCAACGACACCTTCGGCTATCTCGTGGGTGCGTCCCTGGGCAAGCACCCGATGGCGCCCAAGATCAGTCCGAAGAAATCGTGGGAAGGGTTTGCCGGTTCCATCGGCGGCGCGATACTCATCGGCGTCCTGGCCAGTCTCTTTCTGCTGGACAAACCCTGGTGGGTGGGTGTGGTCCTTGCGGTGGGACTCGTGGCGGCCTCCACAGCCGGTGATCTCGCCGAATCCATGGTCAAGCGCGAACTGGGCGTCAAGGACATGAGCAGCATCCTGCCGGGACACGGCGGCGTCATGGACCGGCTGGACTCCATCGTTTTTGCAGCCCCGGCGGCTTTTGTCCTGTACGGCCTCGTTTCGGGGGCCTGAAACACACACCCCCGGCCGGACCCGGACGCCAATAGACTGGTGCAGGAGCGGTACGGCGTGAAGAGCATCGAAGGAATTGAAAGTGGCATTGGACATTCATCGGCAGATCCCTGGGTCCTTTGAGCGGGTGCAGCGTAGCGATTACGGCTACAACGCCAAGCAGGTGGACCAGTTCCTGCAACGGGCACGGGTATCACTTGAAACCCCCGACGCCGCGGCGGAGCCTGTCAACAGTGCTGATGTCAGGGCAGTTTCCTTTGATCCGGTCAAGGGCGGTTACTCCGCCGCCGTCGTGGACGCAGCCCTGGACCGCCTGGAAGACGCCTTCGCCCGCCGGGAGCGCGACGAGCTGATCGCTGCCCGCGGCGAGGATGCCTGGCTTCGCGAAATTGGCAACCTGTCCGGCATCCTCCGAGGCCGGCTTCACCGCCCCGACGGAGACCGCTTCCGCCGTCCCGCAAGGAAGAAGGCACGCAGCTACAACACCGCTGACGTGGACCGGCTGTGCCACGAACTCATCGCCTACCTGGAACAGGACAAGCCGCTCAGCGTCGACAACGTCCGCCGGGCAGTCTTCCGTCCCGCCGTTGGCCGTGACGGGTACGAGGAAACCCAGGTGGACGCTTTCCTGGACCGCGTGGTGGAACTGATGGCAGCCATCGACTGACCCGCTAGCGCTCGGTGGCCAGCGGCCGTTCCGGGGTGTGGAGCCGGGTCATGACCCGGGACATCGTCTTGGGGACCCGCTGAGGGGTGGCACGCGAAACAACCACCATCACCGCGAAGGCCGCCGGCACTGTCCAGGCCGCAGGCTGTGCAAGCCAGGGCGCCAGGTTGGACGCGCCCGCCACGGCGCCCGCGATCATCGCCCCGCCGCACAGCACCCCGCCCGTCAGCATCCCGGCGATGGCACCGGCGTCAGTAAGCCCACGCCACCAAATGCCCAACAAGAGTACGGGGCAGACCGTGGAGGCGGTGAAGGCGAAGACCAGGCCCACGCTGCCGGCGAGCGCCAGTGAGTCCGTCATGGAGGCGAAACCCAACGGCACCACGATCGAGATCACCGCCGCCAGCCGGAAGCCACCTACGCCGGCGCCCAGGACGTCCTGGCTGATAACTCCGGCAAGGGATACCACCAGCCCCGATGTGGTGGAGAGGAAGGCGGCAAAGGCGCCGGCCACCACAAAAGCCGAGAGCAGGTCGCCGGCGGCGCCGCCCACCAGTTCGCCGGGGAGCAGCAGCACCATGGCATCGGCCTGGTTGGCGCGGGCGAGGCTTGGCGCAAACATCCTGGCCACCAGTCCGTAGGCGGTGGGGAACAGGTAGAACACGGACAACAGGCCCAGGACGATCAGTGTGGTCCGCCGGGCGGAATGGCCGTCCGGGTTGGTGTAGAAGCGGACCAGCACGTGCGGCAGCCCGAGGGTGCCGAAGAGGAGGGCCACCAGCAGCGACACGTTCTGGTACACCCCGGCAGGGGCCAGATCCGTGGGGTTCACGGCAGGCGGAGACAGGGCAGGGGTGCCGTTCCCCGCGAGCATAAAGACGATAAACAGGATGGGAACCGCCAGCGCCGTGAGCTTAAGCCAGTACTGGAAGGCCTGGACAAAGGTGATGGAACGCATCCCGCCGGCAACCACCGTCAGGCACACAACAATCACCACAGCCACCCATCCCACCCAGGAAGGCAGCCCTGTGGTGATCCGGATGGTCAAAGCGGCGCCATGGAGCTGAGGCACGATATACAGCCAGCCGACCAGGACCACCACGAGGCTGGTGACCTTCCGGACCGCCCGCGAGTCCAGCCTTGCCTCGGTAAAATCAGGAATCGTGTACGCGCCGGAGCGCCGCAAAGGCGCAGCAACAAACAACAGCAGCATCAGGTACCCGGCGGTGTAACCCACCGGGAACCACAAGGCGTCCGTCCCGGACAGCAGGATGAGCCCGGCAACCCCGAGGAAACTTGCGGCCGAAAGGTACTCACCGCCAATGGCCGATGCATTCCACCAGGGCCGGACGGTCCGGGAAGCAACATAGAAGTCGCCCGTGGTCCGCGAGATCCGAAGGCCGTAGAAGCCGATCACCGCAGTGGCTACGGACACCACGGTGAGCGCGGCTATGGCCACGCCTGGATTCATGGCGCCGTCACTGGTCCTTGGCCAGGTCCCTGTACCGCGCCTCGTTGCGCGCCGCGGTTCGGATGTACAGCCAGGCGCTGAGCCCGATCAGGGGGTAGATGCCTGCGCCCAGGAGAAGCCAGTCAAAGGGGATCCCCCCAATGCGGGTCTCCTTCAAGCCGGGCACCACGGCCAGCAGCAGCGGAAAGGCGCCAAGGATCAGCAGGAAACCGGCCGCCACCACCAGGGCCAGCCGGAGCTGGGACCGGATGAGCGACCTGACGAAGACCTGCCCCACTTCGGAGTCCTGCGCCGCCTCCCGGCTGTCGCGGGGAGGAAGCGCTGCCGAGCGCGGTGCAGTGACCCGCACCCTGCTCATGCGTGCGGCCTGATCCGGGTGGCGCCCAGCTTTTCGCGGACTGTTGGCAGGTGGCGCCGGCTGATGGGAAGGCCGGCGCCGGCAACCGTAACGCTGGGACCGTCCGCAGCAAGCTTCATGGATGTCACGTGCTTGAGGGCAACGAGGTAGGAGCGGTGCGTCCGGATAAAGCCCGCGTCCGCCCACTGCTGCTCGAGGTCAGCCAGCGGCACCCGGATCAGGTAACTCGCATCCGCCGTGTGCAGCCTGGCGTAGTCGCCCTGGGCCTGGACATACGTCACGTCGTCGCGCCTGATCATCCTGGTGGTTCCGCCCTGGTCAACGGTGATCATCTCAGGTGCGGTACCGCCGTCGCGCAGTTCACTGATGCGCCCCACCGACCTGGCAAGCCGTTCTGCCCGGACCGGCTTCAGCAGGTAATCCACGGCGGCGAGTTCGAACGCCTTCAGCGCGTGGTCCTCGTCTGCGGTCACAAAGACCACCGCCGGGGGATTCCTGCTCCCGGCGATGGCGCGTGCAATATCCAGCCCGGAGACCGCCGGCATATGGATGTCAAGGAAGACAGCGTCAACAGGGCTGGCTGCAAGGGCCCGGAGGGCCTCGGTGCCGGAGGTGGCGCGGAGGACAGTGCCGATGCGGTCGTCCCGCCCCAGGAGGAAGGCCAGTTCCTCGACGGCGGGCAGCTCGTCATCGACGACGAGGACGTTAATCATGTTCCTAGGGTACTTTCCGGCGGAAGCGGCAGGTTCACGCGTCGTGCCCCGGCTGCGACTTCGGGACCCGCATGGTGATCAGCGTCCCCTCCCCGGGGGCGGTGTCGATGACCAGGCCGTGGTCATTGCCGTAGACCTGGCGGAGGCGGGCGTCCACGTTCCGCAGGCCCACGTGCTCGCCGTCGGTATGGCCGGCAAGCACGGACTGCAGCTGCGCAGGGTCCATGCCCACGCCGTCGTCCTCAATCCTCACCTCGGCGAAAGCGCCGGCGTCGTTCGCGCTGATGCTGATGTGCCCCGGCCCTTCCTTGGCCTCCAGACCGTGCCGGACCGCGTTTTCCACCAGCGGCTGCAGGCTGAGGAAGGGGATGACGGTGCTGAGGACCTCCGGCGCCACCCGGAGGCTGACCTGGACGCGTTCACCGAACCGGGCACGTTCCAGGAGGAGGTAGCGGTCGATGCAGCGAAGCTCCTCCGCGAGCGTGGTGAAGTCGCCGTGCCGACGGAAGGAGTAGCGCGTGAAATCCGCAAACTCCACCACCAACTCACGTGCCCGGGCGGGGTCGGTGTTGATGAAGGACGCTATGGCGTTGAGCGAGTTGTAGATGAAGTGCGGGCTGATCTGGGCGCGCAGCGCGCGTACCTCGGCTTCCATCAGCAGTGTCCGTGACGCGTCCAGCTCCGCAAGTTCCACCTGCACGGCCACCCAGTCGGCCACCTCGCCGGTGGCACGCACCAGTCCCGCGCTTGTTGACGGCGCGAAGGCGGCGACGGCGCCCACCACCCGTGTCCCGGCCCGCACCGGGGAAATCACCGCGGCGAGCTGACCGCCCGTGCCGCTCTTCTGGGCACCGCCCCGCCCCGCGGGCCGGCCGGCCGGAAGAACCGCCGTCCGCCCGCCTGCCAGCACCCCTTCGGCGAGACCCATCAACTGCGGCTTCAGTTCTTCGGCTGCCCCGTCCCATGCAAGCACCCCTGTGGTATCGGTGATGGCCAGCGCCTCGCAGCCCAGCAGCGTGCGCAGCTGCCGGCTGGCTTTCGCCGCACCCGCGGGGTTGAGGCCGCGCCGAAGATGCTGGCCGGCCTGGGATGCCGCGTGCAGGGTGTGGTACGTGGCGCGTTCGGCGTCCGTGCCGAGGTCCCGGAAGGAGCGCAGCACCTTGAGTCCCACGCCGACGACGACGGCGACGGCCATGGCGATCACGGCCACGGCCGCGGCAGTCAGGAGGGGGGAGTCCGGCATGGTGCCCAGCGTAATGGCGGGTGCCGTTTGTCGCAGCATCCCGACCGTTGAGCGACCGCCGGCGAGCCGGATCTTTCATGTGCCGCCATCGCCCAGCAGAGTGATTGCAGTCACACTTGCGGTATTCCTGACAGAATTTGCGGCTGGTGTGTCCAAGGCAAGTCTCAATGAGGAGGAACGATGGGTAACGATGCCCACACTCCGGACGCAGCGGCGTCCGTGGACTTTGAACAGGTCCAGTCGACCGAGCGGTTCCAGGAACTGCGCAAGCGTCACCGCAGCTTTGTCTTCCCCATGGCAATCGCATTCCTGCTGTGGTACTTCGCGTACGTCCTCCTGGCGGACTACGCAGTGGGCTTTATGTCCACCAAGGTCTGGGGCAACATCAACGTTGGCCTGATTCTGGGCCTGCTCCAGTTCGTCTCGACGTTTGCGATCACCAGCTGGTACGTCAGCTACTCCAACCGGAAGCTGGACCCCATCGCCGCAGAAATCCGCGATGAAATCGAAGGGCACGAATTTGATAAGGACGGCAACCGAGTGGGCGGGGTAAACAAATGATCGGGATCGCCACGGCGGTAGACGTCGCCGCCCTCAAGGACACCACACTGCTGAACATGGGCGTCTTTGCCTTGTTCGTGGCGGTCACCATGGTGATTGTGTTCCGCGCCAGCCGCAACAACAAAACCGCGGCCGACTACTACGCCGCCGGCCGCTCCTTCACCGGCTCGCAGAACGGAACGGCCATCGCGGGGGACTACCTCTCGGCAGCCTCGTTCCTGGGCATCACCGGAGCCATCGCCATCAACGGCTACGACGGTTTTATGTACTCCATCGGCTTCCTGGTCGCATGGCTTGTGGCGCTGCTGCTCGTTGCCGAGCTCCTGCGCAACACGGGCAAGTTCACCATGGCGGACGTGCTGTCCTTCCGCCTCAGGCAGCGGCCCGTCCGCATTGCAGCCGCCATCTCCACCCTGGCTGTCTGCTTTTTCTACCTCCTGGCCCAGATGGCAGGCGCCGGAAGCCTTGTGTCGCTGCTGCTCGGCATCAGCGACTGGGGCGGACAGGCATTGGTGATCATCGTCGTCGGCGGCCTCATGATCATGTACGTGCTCATCGGCGGCATGAAGGGCACCACCTGGGTGCAGATCATCAAGGCAGTCCTGCTCATCGCCGGAGCGGCCGTGATGACCCTCTGGGTCCTGGCGATTTATGGCTTCAACCTCTCCAGCCTGCTGGGTGCGGCAGTGGAGACGGCGAACAATCCCGCCGTCCTTAACCCGGGCCTGCAGTACGGCAAGACCGAGACGTCCAAGCTGGACTTTATGTCCCTGGGCCTCGCGCTGGTCCTTGGAACTGCCGCCCTGCCGCACGTCCTGATGCGCTTCTACACCGTCCCCACGGCCAAGGAAGCCCGCAAGTCCGTGGTGTGGGCCATCTGGCTGATCGGCCTGTTCTACCTCTTCACGCTGGTGCTCGGCTACGGCGCAGCTGCACTCGTGGGTCCCGAAACCATCCGGACGGCACCCGGCGGCGTGAATGCCGCGGCCCCGCTGCTGGCCTTCTACCTGGGCGGACCGCTCCTGCTGGGCTTCATCTCGGCCGTTGCGTTTGCCACCATCCTCGCCGTTGTGGCCGGCCTGACCATCACGGCCGCCGCGTCCTTCGCCCACGACATCTACGCAAGCGTCATCTCCAAGGGCAAGGCCGACGCCGACACTGAAGTTAGAGTGGCCCGGCGCACCGTGGTGGTCATCGGTATCCTGGCCATCCTGGGCGGCATCCTCGCCAACGGGCAGAACGTGGCGTTCCTCGTGGCGCTGGCATTCGCCGTCGCCGCCTCCGCCAACCTGCCAACCATCGTCTACTCCCTGTTTTGGCGGAAGTTCACCACGCAGGGCGCAGTCTGGAGCATGTACGGCGGGCTTGGCGCCGCGATTGTCCTGATCATCTTCTCGCCGGTGGTTTCCGGCGGAGCAACCTCGATGATCAAGGACGCCAACTTCGCGATCTTCCCGCTGAGCAACCCGGGCATTGTGTCCATTCCGCTGGCGTTCTTCCTCGGCTGGCTGGGAACAGTCCTGGACAAGGGGCGCGAAGATCCGGCGAAGCAGGCCGAGATGGAAGTCCGGTCCCTCACCGGGGTCGGGGCAGAAAAGGCAGTCAACCACTAACTGTCGCGGACCGGTTATCTGCCTTTGCAGAAAAAGAGCCTCGGCGCTGCGGCGCCGAGGCTCTTTCGTGTCTTTCGGTGGAACTTATCTGTGTGGAGGCGTTGCGAGGAGGCTGTTGTGGATCTGGGCCGGTGTGGCCCTAAGCCTTCGGCCGGAGCTTGATGTTGGTCATCTTCAGCTCCTCGGTGCCTTCGAAGCGGTAGGCAAGGTCCACTTCCTTGCCATCACAGGTGATGACACCCGCCACGTTCGCCGCCTTGACCCCGTTGTCGGTGCCCACCTTGAAGTCGTTGTAGGACGGCTTGCAGGAATCATTCATCTCCAGGGTGTCTACTCCGGCGATAAACGCTTCCATTGACAACTGTTCCTTCAGGGCAGGGTCGAGGTACTCATCGTAGGCCTGCGAGCTCTGGCCGCTGATGACCATCCTGGTGAAACCGTCAGCAAGGCCCCTCGCCTGGTTGGTGGCATTCCCCACCACATTGACCAGGATGATGATGCCCAGGATCACCAGAAGCAGGACGCCGCCGATGCTCGCCAGAATGATCCAGAGTTTCCGCCGGCTCTTGACCGGGGGCTGCTGGTACGGTTCCTGGGGACTGCTCAAGATGGGGCCTTTCCGGCGTGGTGCATGGCACCGCCTGGTTGCGGGGACCTCCCGGAACCCGTGATTAGCTTGCAACAGCCTATAGCCCGGGCGGCCGCCGTCGTACTTTCGGGGCGGTGGCAGTCCGCGGCGCGTCAGTCGCCTTGCGGGCCCCGCTCCAGCAGGGGCTGCACGCGAAAGGGAATGAGCTCACCCATCGCCAGCGCAGTATCGGTCCGGTCCACGCCGTCGCACGCAAGGATCTTCCCGTTGATGCGGAAGAGGTCCTCGGCGTCCAGTGCCACCACCCGGAGCAGCAGGTCGGCGGAGCCCGTGAGTCCGTAGCCTTCGAGGATTTCCGGGACCTCGGCCAGGGCTGTCGCCAGCTGGGCAAGCTTCTGCTGCTGGACATGGACGGAAATGAACGCCATCAGCGGGTACCCGAGCGCCACCGGATTGATCCTGCGTTCGAAGGACAGGAAGACGTGCTTTTTCTCCAGCTGGGCCATCCGTGCCTGCACCGTATTCCTGGACAGGCCCAGCTTCTGGGCCAGGGCCACTACCGTCCGCCGCGGATCCTGGGCCAGGGCAGCTAAAAGGCGGGTGTCGGTGCCATCCAAAGCTTGCATAATGCGCAACGTTAGCACCGCCACGAGACGCCTGGCAGAGCATTGTGCTCAACGATGGCGCTGGCGGTTGTACCCAATGAGCATTGTGAGTAGGGTCACAGTATCCGGGGCAACGGCGCCCGGGGGCCGGCGGCCAGCAGGATCACAAGTCCCGGAATCCGCGGGTCAACAACGTGAGAAGGTGCGGCTATCGTGTCTACAGACGGAACGGGCCAGGACGGCGCAAATACCCCAGGTGCAGGTGCCCCAAGCGCTGATGGCAGGGCGGATATCCACGGGCAGGGCAAGGGCCTCGTCCAGCTGATTACTCCCTCCGGGGAGCGGGTAAGCCACCCGGAATTCGACCCTTGGGTACAGGACGTTACGGACGAGCAGTTGTGCTCGCTGTTCGAGGACATGACTGTTGTCCGGCGCATCGACGTCGAAGCCACGGCCCTGCAGAGGCAGGGCGAGCTCGCACTGTGGCCGCCCCTGCTGGGGCAGGAAGCGGCTCAGGTCGGCTCCGGCCGGTCCCTCCGCGCGGACGACTTCGTTTTTTCCAGCTACCGCGAAAACGGTGTGGCGTACTGCCGGGGTGTTGACCTGACGGACATCGTCCGGGTCTGGCGCGGCAACGCCTCCTCCGGCTGGGATCCGTACTCCATCAACATGGCCACGCCGCAGATCATCATCGGCGCGCAGACCCTGCACGCCACCGGGTACGCCATGGGAATTCAGAACGACGGCGCCGATTCCGCGGCGGTGACGTATTTCGGCGACGGCGCAACCAGCGAGGGCGACGTCAACGAGGCGATGGTTTTTGCCGCGAGTTTCCAGGTGCCTGTGGTGTTTTTCTGCACCAACAACCATTGGGCCATCTCCGAGCCGGTGCGGCTTCAGTCGCATATCCAGCTGGCGGACAGGGCGGCCGGGTTCGGCATCCCCAGCCTCCGGGTGGACGGCAATGACGTCCTGGCCGTGATGGCCGCAACGCGGGTGGCCCTGGACCGTGCCCGGCGCGGCGGCGGTCCCACCTTCATCGAGGCGGTCAGCTACCGGATGGGTCCGCACACCACTGCCGATGACCCCACCCGCTACCGCGACGCGAATGAACTGGAGGATTGGGCAGCGAAGGACCCCATCAGCCGGGTGGAAGCGCTTCTGGACCGCAAAGGCCTGCTGACGGCAGCGCTGAAGCAACAGGTCAAGGACAGGGCCGACGCCGTCGCCCGTGAAATGCGCACAGGCTGCACCACCATGCCGGAGCCGCAGCCGCTGGACGTTTTTAAGCACGTCTACAGCACCCCCAACTCCTGGCTGGACCGGCAGCAGGACCACTACACCCGTTACCTGGCCTCCTTCGGTGATCCCGCAGAAGCCCTCTCAGAAGAAGGTGCACGCTGATGACCCAGATGACCTTTGCCCGCGCCATCAACGCCGGTCTCCGCAAATCCCTGGAGAACGATCCCAAGGTAATCCTCCTCGGCGAGGACATCGGTGCCCTGGGCGGCGTCTTCAGGATCACCGACGGGCTTCAGAAGGACTTCGGCAAGCACCGCGTGGTGGACACGCCCCTGGCAGAGTCCGCCATCGTTGGAACCGCTGTTGGGCTGGCCTACCGCGGCTACCGTCCCGTGGTGGAGATCCAGTTCGACGGCTTTATCTACCCGGCTTTCGACCAGATCGTCAGCCAGGTGGCCAAGCTCCACTACCGGACACGTGGCGCCGTGAAAATGCCCATCACAATCAGGGTCCCCTTCGGCGGCGGCATCGGCTCACCCGAACACCACTCGGAATCCCCGGAAGCCTACTTCACCCACACCTCCGGGCTGCGGGTGGTGACCGTCTCCAACCCGCAGGACGCCCACACAGTCATCCAGCAGGCCATCTCCTGCGACGACCCCGTCCTGTACTTCGAGCCCAAGCGCCGCTATCACGACAAGGGTGAAGTCGATGAGTCAGTTGATCCGCACTCCGCCGTACCCATGGACAAGGCCAGTGTGCTGACGGAAGGTGCTGACCTCACGTTGGTGGCCTACGGCCCGCTGGTGAAGACTGCACGGGACGCCGCCCTGGCCGCCGCAGATGAAGGGATCTCCATCGAGGTCATCGACCTGCGCTCGCTGGCCCCCGTGGACTACGACACTGTGGTGGCCTCGGTCCGCAAGACCGGCCGGCTGGTGGTGACCCATGAGGCCGGCCAGTCCGGCGGCATCGGTGCGGAGGTGGCGGCCAGCATTACCGAGCGCTGCTTCTACTACCTCGAAGCCGCGCCTGTGCGGGTTACCGGTTTCGACATCCCGTACCCGTACTCCAAGTTGGAGATGCACCACCTGCCGGGCCTGGACCGCATCCTCGACGGCGTGGACCGCGCCCTGGGCCGGCCGAACTCCCTCAGCGGGCTGGAAGGATGAGCGCCAGCATGATCAAGGAATTCCGGCTCCCGGACCTGGGCGAAGGGCTTACTGAATCAGAAATCCTCAGCTGGAAGGTTGGGGTAGGGGATACCGTCAGCCTCAACCAGGTGATTGCGGAGGTCGAAACTGCCAAGGCAGTGGTCGAGCTGCCTTCCCCCTTCGCGGGAGTCATCAGGGAGCTGCACGAACAACCCGGCACCATCGTGGAGGTGGGCACACCCATCGTCTCATTCGAAGTAGCGGACGACGCCGGTAACCCCTCGTCAGGGCCCGGCACCGCCGCTTCGTCCCCGGCAGCTCCAGCGTCTCCCGCCGCGGGGCAGGAGGGGGAGCCGGCCAGGAGGCAACCCAACCTGGTGGGGTACGGTGCCGTCGTCGAAAGCTCCGCCCGGCCGGCACGGCGCCCCCGCAACCGGCTCGCGGTCGTTGAGTCTGTCCCAGTGACAGCACCGGGGGTTGAGCCCGTCGAAATCCAGCCCGCAGGAACCCGCCCCCGGTCTACCCCGCCCGTGCGCAAGTTTGCGAAGGACTTGGGCGTGGACCTGGCACTGGTGGCAGCGACGGGACCTCAGGGCCTGATCACCCGCGAGGACGTCCAACACTTTCTGGACGGCGGGCCGGCGGAGGCGGCTCCAGCCGGGGAAGCTGGAACACAGGGCGCGCTGCAAACCCGTCCAGGAGAGCGGGAAACCCGGACGCCCATCAAGGGCGTGCGGAAGTTCACGGCCGCCGCCATGGTACAGAGCGCCTTCACCGCGCCGCATGTCACCGAGTTCCTCACGGTGGATGTCACCCCTGCCATGGAACTGCTGGCCAGGCTGAAGGAAAGCCGCGAGTTCAGCGGCCACAAACTGACCCCACTCACCCTGGCGGCGAAGGCTGTGCTGATCGCGCTGCGCCGAAACCCCGCCCTGAACGCACGGTGGGACGAGGCGAACCAGGAGATCGTGACGTTCAACTACGTGAACCTCGGCATCGCCGCTGCAACACCAAGGGGGCTGACAGTACCCAACATCAAGGACGCGGACTCGCTGTCACTCCTGCAGCTCGCCGATGCCCTTGCCGAACTTACCGAAACTGCAAGGGCAGGCAAGACCACACCTGCCGAGCTGTCCGGGGGAACCATCTCGATCACCAATATCGGTGTGTTCGGGATCGACGCCGGCACACCCATCCTCAACCCGGGCGAAGCTGCCATCCTCGCGCTGGGGGCGGTGCGGAACACGCCGTGGGAGTATCAGGGCCAGGTGGCACTGCGCCAGGTCCTCACGCTGAGCCTGTCCTTCGACCACCGCCTGGTGGACGGGGAACAGGGCTCACGCTTCCTGGCAGACGTGGGCGCGATCCTCGCGGAGCCGGGGATGGCCCTCACGATGGTCTGAACTGGAGTTTTTGGACAGCAAACACGACTCCGGCGGGCGCCACGTCCCGTCCGCTGTCCAAAAACTCCGGTTTCAGGGGGAGTCCTGCGGGACCTCCACCAGCAGCGCGGCCAGGGCCATTCGCTCCAGCAGGGGCCGGGCGGACCGGGCGGCCATTTTCCGGCCGTGGCTGCGGACGGAATGCGGCGTGGAGTTGATGAGCCCGAACGTGGCATGGGCCCGCATCCGGAGTTCCGCGATCTCGGTGTCCGGATGCAACTTGGCGAGCACGTCCACCCACACCTCGACATAACTGAGCTGGAGCGTCCGTACGGCCGACTGATCCTGTTCGGACAGGTTGCTGAAGTCCCGGTCCTGTACCCGGATGACGTCCGGCTTGCCGAGGGCGAAGTCCACCTGGAACTCCACCAGGCAGCGCAGGGCGGATGCGGGATCGGGATTTTGGGCAACCACCTCCAATCCGCCGTTGAGCAGCTCCTGGCTGACGGTCACCAGCAGGTCGGCGAGGACCGCCTGTTTGCCGGGAAAGTGACGGTAGACGGCGGGGCCGCTGACCCCTGCAGCTGCCCCGAGGTCCTCAAGCGAAACGCGGTTGAACCCATTGACGGCGAACAGCGAAGCCGCGGCGGACAGCAGCGCCTGCCGGCGGTTCTCCTTCGCCTGGCCGCGCTGGGTAGAAGGCCCGTGCTGGGTCGAAGACCCGCTCCCGGTCGAGGACGTGCGCTCGCCGGCCTGGGTGGCATTGGTGCTGGCCACATTTCCTCCTCGGACCGCAGATCTAGCCAGGGTGGTTGTGTTGGACTTCACAGTTAATACAGACTAACCTGAATTTCAGTTATTGGCCGCTAACCGAGTTGCCTTCGGGCAGCTCGGATCGGAACAGGAATGGACCGTCAATGGAGACCCTTGCCACCCGGCTCGACTCAACAGCGGAGGCCTATGCGTCGAACCGGGCAGCCCAGCTGGCGCTCGCCGAAGAGCTGCGGAAGAAGCTCGCCGACGCCGCCCTGGGCGGGCCCGAAAAGTCGAGGGAACGCCACGTGGCCAGGGGGAAGCTCCTGCCCCGCGAGCGCATCAACCAGTTGCTGGATGACGGCAGCCCTTTCCTTGAGGTCGCCCCGCTGGCCGCCAACGGGATGTACAACGATGAGGCTCCCGGCGCCGGCGTCATTGCGGGAATCGGGCTGGTTCATGGCCGGCACGTGCTGGTGATTTCCAATGACGCCACCGTCAAGGGCGGAACGTACTATCCCATGACGGTGAAGAAGCACCTGCGGGCCCAGGAGATCGCCCTCGAAAACCGGCTGCCCTGTATCTACCTCGTGGATTCCGGCGGAGCTTTCCTGCCCAAGCAGGACGAGGTCTTTCCGGACCGGGACCACTTCGGCCGCATCTTCTACAACCAGGCCAGGCTCTCGGCGGCGAAGATCCCCCAGATCGCTTCGGTCATGGGTTCCTGCACGGCGGGAGGCGCCTACGTCCCTGCCATGAGCGATGAGACCGTTATTGTCCGGAACCAAGGGACCATCTTCCTGGGCGGGCCGCCGCTGGTTAAGGCCGCGATCGGTGAAATCGTCAGCCCGGAGGAACTCGGCGGCGGGGAAGTGCACTCGAGGAT
Source organism: Pseudarthrobacter sp. Hb11 (assembly GCF_059383655.1). Taxonomy (NCBI): domain Bacteria; kingdom Bacillati; phylum Actinomycetota; class Actinomycetes; order Micrococcales; family Micrococcaceae; genus Pseudarthrobacter; species Pseudarthrobacter sp. Hb11. Next base: position 40,545 of record NZ_JBWZCM010000007.1, on the reverse strand, counting down.
CTCCGGCGTGACCGACCACCTCGCCGAAAACGACGAACACGCCCTGCAGATCATCCGGGACATCGTCGCCACCCTGCCGCCCCCGGCGCCACCGGCGTGGGAGGTGGCGGACGCCGTCGAACCCGCTGAAGACCCGGCAGGGCTCTACGGGGCTGTTCCCGCTGACGTCAATGCGCCGTACGACGTCCACGAGGTGATCGCCAGGCTGGTGGACGGCGGCCGCTTCCACGAATTCAAGAAGGAGTACGGCGCCACCCTGGTGACCGGATTCGCCCGGCTGCACGGGCACCCGGTGGGCATCGTGGCCAACAATGGTGTGCTGTTCAGTGAGTCTTCGCTGAAAGGCGCCCACTTCATTGAGTTGTGCGACCAGCGCGGGATCCCGCTGGTGTTCCTGCAGAACATCTCCGGTTTTATGGTGGGCAAGGATTCGGAGCAGGGCGGCATCGCCAAGAACGGCGCCAAAATGGTCACGGCCGTGGCCACGGCCCGCGTGCCCAAGTTGACGGTGGTGATCGGCGGCTCCTTCGGTGCGGGCAACTATTCCATGTGCGGCCGCGCCTATTCGCCGCGGTTCCTGTGGATGTGGCCCGCCGCCCGGATCTCCGTGATGGGAGGCAACCAGGCCTCCAGCGTGCTGGCCACCGTGAAGCGTGACCAGTACGAGGCTGCCGGCCAGGAGTGGTCCGCCGAGGACGAGGAAGCATTCAAAGCGCCCATCCGCCGGCAGTACGAGGACCAGGGCAGCCCCTACTACTCCACCGCGCGGCTGTGGGATGACGGCGTGATCGATCCGGCAGACACACGCACCGTCCTGGGCCTGGCGCTGGACGTGGTGTCCCGCACCCCGCTGCCGGAAACCTCCTTTGGCCTCTTCAGGATGTGAGCCAGCAATGACCATGCCCCTTTCGCCCGCTACCCGGCAGGAAACAGCCGTCACGGCGCCGCCAAACCAGGATGCCCTTTTCGGCACAGTCCTGGTGGCCAACCGCGGCGAGATCGCATGCCGGGTCATTCGCACGCTCCGTGCCCTGGGCATCAGGTCGGTCGCCGTTTACAGCGATGCCGACGCCGGCGCCCGGCACGTGCGCGAAGCGGACACTGCCGTCCGTATCGGTCCCGCCGCTGCTACGGAGAGCTACCTGAAAGTCGAGGCCATCATCGAGGCCTGCCGGAAGACCGGCGCCGAAGCAGTGCACCCGGGCTATGGCTTCCTGAGCGAGAACGCGGACTTCGCCCGCGCCCTGGACCAGGCGGACATCACCTTCATCGGCCCGGGCGTGGAGGCCCTGAACATAATGGGGGACAAGATCCGGTCCAAAAACCATGTGGCCGGATACGGCGTTCCCGTCGTCCCCGGGGTGGCCCAACCGGGAATGACAGACGGGCAACTGGTCCAGGCTGCCGAGGCTGTTGGTTTTCCGCTGCTCATCAAACCCTCCGCCGGTGGAGGCGGCAAGGGCATGCATGTGGTGGAACGCCCGGAGGACCTTAAAGCCACGCTGTCCACGGCGCGGCGGGTGGCGGCAAGCGCCTTTGGCGACGACACCCTGTTCCTGGAGCGGCTGGTGCCAACCCCCCGGCACATCGAGGTGCAGGTGCTCGCGGACAACCACGGCAACGTCATCCACCTCGGCGAGCGTGAATGCTCCCTGCAACGGCGGCACCAGAAGGTTATTGAAGAGGCACCGTCGCCGCTGCTCGAAGGGCTCCCCGAGGGCAGCGCGATCCGTGCCCGCATCGGCGAGGCCGCCTGCAACGCCGCGCGCAGTGTGAATTACAGCGGTGCCGGAACGGTGGAATTCCTCGTCTCCGATGATTCGCCGGAGGAGTTCTACTTCATGGAAATGAACACCCGGCTGCAGGTGGAGCACCCGGTCACCGAGATGGTGACCGGCATCGATCTCGTTGAATGGCAGGTGCGGATCGCCGCCGGCGAGGAACTCACCGTCCGGCAGTCCGACGTCGAACTTAACGGGCACGCAGTGGAAGCCCGCGTGTACGCCGAGGTGCCCGAGAAGAACTTCCTTCCCTCCACGGGCACTTTGCTACTGCTGGACGAACTGCCCGGCGGGCCAAGGCGGCCCAGCGCCCCTTCCCCGACCCAGATTACTGCCGGTAACGGCGTCGTGCGGGTGGACTCGTCCTTGGTGGAGGGCCTGGAACTCTCGGCCAGCTACGACCCCATGATGTCCAAGCTCATCGCCTGGGGCGGAAACCGCGCGGCTGCCCTGGCTACCCTCGACGTGGCGCTCGCCGGATATACAGCGCTGGGGCTGGACACCAACGTGGAGTACCTGCGGCTGCTCATCAATGATCCCGACGTCCGCGCGGGCCGGCTCGATACCGGCCTGATAGAGCGCAAACTGCCGGACCTCTCGTTCCGCCGGGTTGCCGATTCCGAACTGGTGGCGGCTGCGCTTCTCGCCGTCGCGACCGAGGAACAAAACAACACACCCCTGCCGCCCGGCCCCTGGCACGCGCGGAATGGCTGGCGGCTGGGAGCACCGGCACCCCGGCGGGTCAGCTTGGGCACGCCCGACGGCGGCGTCGCAACAGTCCGCGTCAGCGGTGCCGCTGCCGGGAGTACTGTCCTTGTGGCAGTGGACAGCGGACCCGCACGCCCGGCGCGGCTGGAGTTCCTTTCCCCGCGCGCGGCCGTGCTGACCCTGGACGGCCGCGCAACAACCTATGCTGTCGCGCAGGTCTTCCCTGGCCCGGCGACCCCTGCATATGATTCGCCGGTCAGCGGGGTACCCGCGGAACTGTTCCTAGGCAACGCAGGCTGGTCCTGCCGGCTGGAGGTGCTCACCCGCGAGTCGCGGCTTGAGCGGGTGCTCGCTGCCGTCCACCGGGAGGAGGGCGCCGCGGATCCCGCCGTTCGCTCACCGATGCCGGGAACGGTGGTGTCCGTTCCGGTCAGCGATGGCGACGCCGTGGTGGCCGGACAGGTGTTGGTGTCCGTAGAGGCGATGAAGATGGAGCACCAGTTGCTGGCACCCCTGGACGGGACGGTCCACCTCAGCGGCCGGCCGGGTGACCTCGTGAAGGCGGACCAGGTCCTGGCCACCATCCACCCGCATGCCGTCACAGATGGCACCCACCCCCTGAACATCGATTCATCCAATGGCGAAGGAGCCTAGACATGGCAGGTTTTGAACTCAGCGAGGAATACCAGGACCTCAGCGACACCGTGCGGGACTTCGCGGACAACGTTGTTGCTCCGGTATCGGCCAAGCACGACGAGGAACACAGCTTCCCGTACGAGGTAGTGAAGCAGATGGCGGAGATGGGGCTGTTCGGCCTGCCCTTCCCCGAGGAATTTGGCGGAATGGGCGGGGACTACTTCGCCCTGGCCCTCGCGCTGGAGCAGCTGGGCCGCGTGGACCAGTCCGTTGCCATCACCCTCGAGGCAGGCGTATCCCTGGGTGCCATGCCGATCTACCGTTTCGGCACCGGGGAGCAGAAGCAGGAGTGGCTGCCAATGCTGGCATCCGGCCAGGCGCTCGCCGGCTTCGGCCTGACCGAACCGGAAGCGGGCTCGGACGCGGGCGGCACCAAAACCTCAGCCCGGCGGGAAGTCGTCGGAGACAAGACGAGCTGGGTGATCAACGGCAACAAGGAGTTCATCACCAACTCCGGCACGGACATTACCCGCCTGGTCACAGTCACCGCGGTGACTGGCCAAAAGGAACGCGGGGACGGCAGCCTCCAGAAAGAGATCTCCACCATCCTGGTCCCCACCGACACCCCCGGCTTCAGGGCGGAGAAGCCGTACAACAAGGTGGGCTGGAACGCCTCGGATACCCACCCGCTGACACTGAAGGATGTGCGCGTCCCGGAAGCGAACCTGCTGGGATTGGAGGGCCGCGGCTACGCGAACTTCCTGTCCATCCTGGACGAGGGCCGCATCGCCATCGCAGCACTTGCCACCGGCGCAGCCCAGGGCTGCGTGGACCTCTCAGTCAAATACGCCAAGGAACGCAGTGCCTTCGGTCACCAGATCGGCAAGTACCAGGCGATCTCGTTCAAGATCGCGCGCATGGAGGCAAGGGCCCATACCGCCCGCCTGGCCTACTACGATGCGGCGTTCCGCATGCTGGCCGGAAAGCCGTTCAAGACCCAGGCGGCCATCGCTAAGATGGTCGCAGGCGAGGCGGCCATGGACAACGCGCGGGATGCCACCCAGGTATTCGGCGGCTATGGCTTCATCAACGAGTTCACCGTGGCACGCCATTACCGCGACTCCAAGATCCTTGAAGTGGGGGAGGGCACCACGGAGGTCCAGCTGATGCTGATCGCCCGCGAACTGGGTCTGTAGGACTTGGGCCTGTAGTAACTGGGACTGTAGCCGGCCTGAAAGGATCACCGATGATTAACAAGGTTGTTGCCACCGCCGAGGAGGCCGTGGCGGACATCCCGGACGGCGCCTCGCTGGCCGTGGGCGGTTTCGGTTTGTGCGGCATCCCGGTGTCCCTCATTGACGCGCTGCACCGGGCCGGCACATCGGAGCTCGAAACGGTCAGCAACAACTGCGGTGTGGACGACTGGGGCCTGGGAATCCTGCTGCGCGACGGCCGGATCCGGCGCACCATCAGTTCCTACGTCGGCGAGAACAAGGAGTTCGCCCGGCAGTACCTGGCCGGCGAGCTTGAGGTGGTGCTCACCCCGCAGGGAACGCTGGCCGAGAAACTCCGGGCAGGCGGGGCCGGCATCCCGGCCTTCTACACCAAGGCGGGGGTCGGCACCCAAGTGTCCGAGGGGGGCCTGCCGCAAAAGTACGACGCCGAGGGAGGCATCGCCGTCGCGTCCCCACCGAAGGAGGTGCGTTCCTTCGCGGGGGTCGACTATGTGCTGGAGGAGGCTTTGACCCCGGACTTTGGTCTGGTCCACGCATGGAAGGGCGACCGACACGGAAACCTGGTCTTCCATGCCACCGCCATGAACTTCAACCCGCTCTGCGCCATGGCCGGGCGGATCACCATCGCGGAGGTGGAGGAACTCGTGGAGCCGGGCGAGCTGGATCCGGAACACATCCACACCCCGGGGATCTTCGTCCAGCGGGTGGTGCTGGCCCCCGGCGCCGAGAAACGCATCGAGAAACGGACCGTTGCACTCACCCAACCGGCAGGAGCTTAGCCATGGATCCAAACAGCCCCTACGCACCACGGCCCGAGGGCGTCCGTCCCGAGTACCGCCGCGCAGCTTCCCAGCACGACGCCCCCGGTGACGGTCGTAATACGTCGGAAGCCAAGGGCTGGACCCGTAACGAGCTGGCCGCACGGGTGGCGCAGGAGCTCAGCAACGGCCAGTACGTCAACCTGGGCATCGGCATGCCAACCCTCATTCCCAATTACATTCCGGCCGGCGTGGAAGTGGTGCTCCACTCCGAAAACGGGATCCTGGGCGTGGGCCCTTACCCCGCGGAGGACGCTGTTGACCCGGACTTGATCAATGCCGGCAAGGAAACAGTGACGGTCAACAACGGGGCTGCCTTCTTTGACTCGGCTACTTCCTTCGGAATGATCCGCGGCGGCCACGTGGATGTCGCAGTCCTCGGCGCCATGGAGGTGGCCGCGAACGGAGACCTTGCCAACTGGATGATCCCGGGCAAGATGGTTAAGGGCATGGGCGGCGCCATGGACCTGGTGTTCGGTGCCAAGAAGGTGATCGTGATGATGGAGCACGTGGACCGCAACGGAAACCCAAAAATCGTCCAGCAGTGCTCCTTGCCGCTGACCGGCAAGGGCTGCGTGGACAGGATCATCACCGACCTGGCAGTCATCGACGTCGTAGCGGACACCTCAGGGTCGCGCCTGGTGCTGCGGGAACTCGCGCCCAACGTTTCCGTGGAGGATGTGGCAGCAGCCACCGGCGCCGAGCTCTTCGAAGAAGACCGGGAACTGACTGTATGACGGGCGACGTGGTTTCGACAGGCCCAACTACCCGGGAGCAACGCGTGATTGAGCAGCGCGGACTGTACTTCGACGAGTTGGAGGAGGGCGTGCTGTACGCCCACCGTCCCGGCCGCACCGTTACGGAAGCGGACAACGTCCTGTTCACCACCCTCACCATGAACACCCAGGCCCTGCACCTGGATGCTGCCTGGAGCGCTGGGCAGCCCTTCGGCCGGCGGCTGGTGAACTCGATGTTCACCCTCGCCACGATGGTGGGCCAGTCCGTCTCCCAGCTCACCCAGGGCACCATCATCGCCCAACTGGGCCTGACCGACGTCTCCTTCCCGCATCCGCTCTATCACGGCGACACCCTCTATACCGGGACCGTGATCACCGGGAAACGGCTCTCCGCATCCCGTCCCGGCCAGGGAGTCGTGACCATGGAACACACGGGCCGCAACCAGGACGGCACAATAGTGGCGCTCGCGAAGCGCAGCTGCCTGATGTGGACGCAGGATGCGCACGCCCGGCAGCCAGGCTCGGGAGAGGGGACAATACCGGTATGACCTTTGTGATGGGCCCTGCCCTGCTTTTTTGCCCTGCCGACCGGCCGGAGCGCTACCAGAAGGCTGCCACCCGGGCCGACGCCGTCATCCTTGACCTTGAGGATGCGGTGGCCCCTGCCGACAAACAGCGCGCCCGGGGTGCGATACTCGCCCAGCTTGGCGCCACCGGTGACGAACCCGAGCTGGATCCCAGCCGGACCATTATCAGGGTCAACCCGGCCGGGACTGAGGAATTCGAGAAGGACCTGCACTGCCTGGCCCATACCCCGTACAAAACCGTGATGCTCGCGAAGGCCGAGAGTGCGGCCCAGCTGGAGGCCTTGGCACATTACCAGGTGGTTGCACTGTGCGAAACGGCAGTAGGCGTCCTCAACGCCCCGGCAATCGCCGCCGCCCCCAACGCAGTGGCCCTGATGTGGGGAGCCGAGGACCTGCTCGCGTCACTGGGTGGAACCTCCAGCCGGAAGGACGACGGCGGCTACCGGGCAGTTGCGCTCCATGCCCGGTCCTCGGTTCTCCTGGCCGCCCGGGCGTTCGGCAAGGAAGCCGTGGACGCCGTCTACACCAACATCCCGGACCTGGCGGGCTTGGCAACGGAGGCTGCAGACGCCGTCGCGTCAGGCTTCGGATCCAAGGCATGCATCCATCCCAGCCAGGCTGCAGTGGTCCGGGGCGCCTTTGCGCCGTCGGAAGCGGAAGTCTCGGCTGCGGCAGCACTGCTGCAGGCCGCCGCGGCGGCAGGGAAGGGCGTTTTCCAGTACAAGGGCCAGATGATTGACGGACCCATCCTCAAGCACGCCGAGGCCGTCATCCGGCGCGCAGGGGAGCACGCCTAAGGCTTCCGGTGCGCAGGGAGCACGCCTAACGTTTCCGCCCACTGGAACGGGGCAGCGAAACCGGTGGAATCGGCTCGTGGAGCAGCGTGCGCACCCACCGGTCTCCGGTCTCCCGGAACTCCTTGCGCGTCGCGAAACGGTAGTGGTAGCTCCGCACGCGCACCCAATGCGGGGGCACGCCGTCGAACGGGTCATGCCGGAGGAGCCGCAGGGTCCGGCGGTCCGCTTCCAGCAGCTTGCCGAGGAAGGCGTAGAACCACTCCTCATGGACGCTCCGCAGCGGCAGGAACCACATCAGCCAGTCAAGCCGCAGGTGGTACGGCGCCCATTGGCGCGGGATCTTGCGGACATCCCCCGGCTTGCCCTTAAAGCCGTACTCCCGCCAGCTGGAGGAATCGTCCGGGTCCTCGTCCAGCGTGCCTTCCACCACGATCTCGATGCGCTTTTTCGTTACGGATCCGAACGCCCCGTAGGTGTTGACCAGCTGCCAGCGGTTGAAGCTGGCGTTCATCAGCTGGCGGCGGGAGAACAGGTTGCGCAGGGGCCAGTAACTGAGCACCACCAGCAGCAGCGTGACTGCCAGGGTAATCACCAGCCACCACAGGGGAGTGTCCCTGCCCGCGGCGGCTTCTCCGTGCGAGTCCAGCGGGATAACCGGCAGGACGGCGTGCGCCACCGGATCGCTGACCGCGGCGAAGGCCAGCACGATGGCGATCCAGTTCAGCCAGGCGAAGTTGCCGCTGGCGACGAGCCACAACTGCGTGAGGATCACCACCGCCGCGGCCACGCTGCCTACCGGCTGGGGCGCGAACAGGAAAAAGGGCACCACCAGCTGGGCGAAATGGTTGCCCAGCACTTCGACTTTATGGAGCGGCTTGGGCAGCAGATGTGCCTGCCGGCTCAGGGGCCCAGGCATGGGTTGGGTCTCGTGGTGGTAGTACAGGGCGGTCAGGTCGCGCCACTCCCGGCCGCCGCGGATCTTGATCATGCCCGCGCCGAATTCCAGCCGGAACACCAGCCACACGATCAGGATCAGGATGGTGCGCGGCGGGTCCGTCTGGTTCGATCCCAGGAAGGCGACAGTGAAGCCGGCTTCCAGGAGCAGCATCTCCCAGCCGAATCCGTAGAACGTTTGGCCGACGTTCACAATGGACATGTAGAGCAGCCACAGGCCCAAAAACGCAATGAGCGGAACCCAGGGCGGCCCCTGCTGCGGGACGCCGGCCACAAGCAACGCGGACACCAGTAGCCCTGCCGCGCAGACCCAGCGCAGTAACCGGTCGGAATACCGCCAGCGGAAAAGGGTTGGCCGGCGTAAACGGCTGAAACCGGAAAGGTACTCCGGTGCGGGCAGGAGGCCCCTTTCGCCCAGCAGCGCGGGGAACTGGTTCAGTGAGGACAGGAACGCAACGAAATACAGTGCCGCCACACCCCGCTGCAGCACCTGCCGGGCGAACTCATATTCCGGCGCGTCAAACCAGGAGAGCCAGTCCACTCAGTCCACGTTACGCCCGGCCACCCCGTGGTCAAGGCGCAGCGGGTCAAGGATGGTGCGCGATACTTAAGCAATGCAGCCACGCAAGATCGCCCTCCTCGGATCCACCGGCTCCATCGGCACCCAGGCGATTGACGTCGTCGACGGCGCCCCGCACCTTTTCGAGGTGGTGGCCCTCAGTGCCGGGGGAGGCAACCTGGAGCTCCTCGCCCGCCAGGCGGTGCACACCCGGGCAGCGGCTGTGGGCATTGCCGGCGGCGACCCCCGGCGCCTGGCTGCGTTGATCGACGAAGCTGCGGGCGCTGCGGGAAAGCACGGCTACCGGCCGGAGATCATCGCCGGACCGGATGCCTCCACCCGGATCGCCGAAGTCAAGGCGGACGTGGTGCTCAACGGAATTACGGGGTCAATCGGCCTTGCACCCACCCTGGCGGCCCTCAAGTCGGGCGCAACGCTGGCCCTTGCCAACAAGGAATCCCTTATTGTGGGCGGATCGCTGGTGAAGGCTGCAGCACGGGCGGGCCAGATTGTCCCGGTTGACTCGGAGCACTCCGCCATTGCCCAGTGCCTGCGCTCCGGGTCTGCGGCCGAGGTGGACAAACTCATCCTCACCGCCTCCGGCGGCCCTTTCCGCGGCAGGACCCGTGAGGAGCTCCACGCTGTCACCCCGCAGGAAGCATTGGCGCACCCCACGTGGGACATGGGCGTGATGGTGACTACCAACTCGGCCACCCTCGTGAACAAGGGATTGGAAGTCATTGAAGCGCACCTGCTGTTCGACGTGCCGCTGGACCGCATTGACGTGGTGGTCCATCCGCAGTCCGTGGTGCATTCCATGGTCCAGTTCATCGATGGCTCCATCATCGCCCAGGCCTCCCCGCCGGACATGCGCCTCCCCATCGCCTTGGGGCTGGGCTGGCCGGACCGGGTGCCCAGGGCCGCGGCTGCCTGCGACTGGACCCGGGCGGTTGCCTGGACTTTCGAGCCGGTGGACGTGGCTGCGTTCCCTGCCGTTGTTCTCGCCAAGGACGCCGCAAAGCAGGGCAGCACCTTCCCCGCCGTGTTCAACGCGGCCAACGAGGAAGCCGTCACGGCTTTCCATGCCGGCCGCATCAGGTTTACGGACATCGTGGACACTGTCGCAGCAGTTCTCAGCGAACATTCAGGCTCCTCCGGGCTGACGGTGGAAACCGTACTGGATGCTGAAAGCTGGGCACGCGCACGAGCCAACGAACGTTTAGCAGTCAGCAGTCTCTAGGAAGCAGCAAGTACCTCCATGACCCCCGTTCTCCTTTTTATCCTCGGTGTCGTCTTTGTGGCCATCGGCATCGCTGCCTCCATCGCGCTCCACGAAGTGGGCCACCTCCTGCCCGCCAAGCTTTTCAAGGTCCGCGTCACCAAGTACATGATCGGTTTCGGTCCCACGCTCTGGTCGCGGCGGAAAGGGGAGACCGAGTACGGGGTGAAGGCCATTCCGTTGGGCGGCTACGTGTCCATGATCGGGATGTACCCGCCCAACCAGGACGACGGATCCGTGCGTCCCTCCAGTACGGGAATGTTCCAGACCCTGGCAACGGAAGCACGCTCCGTGGCTCACGAGGAAGTGGGCCCGGGCGATGAAAACCGGGTGTTCTACCGGCTTCCGGTGTGGAAAAAGATCATCGTGATGCTGGGCGGCCCGGCCATGAACATGGTCCTCGGAGTGGCGCTGACGGCGGTCCTGCTGATGGGCTTTGGCATGGCCACAGCCACCACCACCATTTCCGACGTCTCCAAGTGCCAGGTGGCGGCGGGCGAAACCGTGGACCCCGATTCAGCAGACTGCCAGCTGACGCCCGCTGCCGCGGCCGGCCTTAAGCCCAGTGACACAGTAACCTCTTTTGATGGCAAGGCCGTGACCAGCTGGGACCAGCTGACGGAATGGATCAGGGCCTCGGCCGGACGTGAGGTTGCCATTACCGTGGAGCGGGACGGGGCCCCCGTTTCCACCACCGTGACTCCCGTGCTGTCGGCCCGGCCGATCATCGGTGCGGATGGCCAGCAGGCGAAGGACGACGCCGGAACCCTCCTCTACCAGGACGTCGGCTTCCTGGGCATCGGTGCGCAGACGGAACTGGTGGCCCAGCCGGCGTCGTCCGTCCTGCCCATGGCCGGGGAGAATATCCGGCAGGTGGCAGGAGTGGTGTTCAACCTGCCCGCGCGTGTGGTGGGCGTGGCGAAGGCTGCCTTCAGCGAGGAACCACGCGACCCCAATGGCCCCATCAGCGTAGTGGGTGTGGGCCGGGTGGCCGGTGAAGTGGCCGCCATGGAGGAAATTCCGGTCCAGTCGCGGGTGGCAACCCTGGTGGGACTGCTTGCCGGGCTGAACTTCGCGCTGGCGGTCTTCAATCTGATCCCGCTGCTGCCTCTTGATGGCGGCCATGTTGCGGGCGCGCTGTACGAAGGCGCCCGGCGGCAGGTGGCCAAACTGTTCGGCAAACCGGATCCCGGAGCCTTCGACATTGCCAAGCTGCTCCCCGTGACTTACGTGGTGGCGGCCCTGCTCATGGGCATGAGCGCGCTCCTCATCTACGCCGATATCGTGAAGCCGGTGAACCTCTTCGGCTGACCTTCCTGTTCTTTAACGGAACAAGTGCTTTCCGCCTATCAGCCTCTTCCGGCTGATATTCAATAATCAGCTACCGGTGATTGATTATCCAGAATCAGCTGCTTAAAGTTATGGCATGTACGTTCTCACCATTGACCAGCGGGGCAGCTCTTCTGACGTAGACCGGGTGCCGGAGCTGATTTCCGCCCTGCGGGATCTCACGCCTGCCGCCTTCGAACGTTCCGTAGGTGATGAGCTCCAAGGTGTCGTGGAGCATGCCGCAGAGGTGGTGGACGTAGCCCTCCAGGCGCTTCGGAGTGGTCATTGGTACGTCGGAATTGGAATCGGCAGCGTGCAGCTGGCTCCGGGGGAAAGTCCCAGGGAGGGGTCCGGAAGCGGCTTCGTGGCGGCGCGAAAAGCTGTTGAACTCGCGAAGACTGCAACAGGCCAGGTTCCGTTGTCAGTGGTACCGGGCACTATGGGCCGTGGCAGGGACATCCCGTCCCAAGCCCAGGAAGGGGCCATGGCCAGTGCAAATGCCCAGGCGGTGCTTCGCCTGATCGGGAGGGTGGTCCAGCAGCGTACCGAGGCGCAGTGGCGGGTGGTGGACCGGCTGCGCGCATTCCAGGGCGGCGAGGGCAGGCATGGCAGCCAGAAGCACGTTGCCCAAGAGCTGGGAATTACCGAGCAATCGGTGAGCCGGGCCGTCCTTCGATCCGGCTGGCAGGAAGAATGGGCAGCCAGGCCGGCAGCAGCAATGCTCCTGGATCACGCCCACTCCCACTTTGTCCGTTCCCAGAATGAAGGAGCCAGGTGACCGCGCTTTGGATCACTGTTGCACTGCTCGTAGCGGGCTTCGCCGGTTGGCCGGTGACCGCCCTGGTGTTCCGCCTCGCCAGAACCATCGACGACAAGGCCGATGCCGCAAAGGCTGCCGGGGAAGCCAGGAGGGCAGCCGAGGACCCGGCAGCTGACGTAACTGTGGACGAGGCGCACGGCGAAGCCCAGAACGTGGATGGCGAGCTGACAGCCGCAGCCAACGCGCCGTCGTCGGGTGCTTCCGCTTTGGTGACCCCTGCTCCCAGCCAGCGCATCCTCCGCGGCGGCGCCATAATCGGAGTGCTGGAGCGGCTCGGCGTGTGCCTGGCGATCCTCACCGGACAGCCTGTGGCCATCGCATACATCGTTGCCATCAAGGGCCTGGGCAGATTCGCGGAACTGAAGGAAACGCCCGTGGCGGCCGAACGCTTCATCATCGGAACCTTGGCCTCCATGCTGTGGGCGGCCGGAACGGCAGCGGTGGTCAAAGTACTGTTCCTCTCCTAGGAAGAGGCGGGACTGGGCGCGATCGCCCCCGCAGGCTTCCCGGATGGGTGCAAGGGCAGGCAGGGCGATAGGGTAGCGGTATGACAGTTTTTGCCGTTGAGTATGTTTACGCCGCCGATTCCACCGAAGCCCGCAGCGCCGCCCGTCCGGCCCACCGTGAATGGACGTCGGGCCTGGCGCAGGACGGTGCCATCCTGGCCAGCGGACCGTACGGTGACGGGGCAGGAGCACTGCTGATTTTCAAGGCAGCAGACGAGGCCGCCCTGAACTCCATCCTCAAGCAGGACCCCTTCGCCGCTGCCGGGGTGATCGCCGGAACCCGGATCACCGAATGGTCACCCGTTACCGGCATGCTGGCCGGCTTCGCCGCGTAGCCGCTTCAACGCCCCTTTCAACTCTAGGAGTCCACGTGACCTCGGTCAGCCTGGGAATGCCCTCAGCACCGCCGCCCGTCCTCGCCCCCCGCCGCAAGACCCGCCAGATCAAGGTTGGTTCAGTAGGGGTTGGCTCGGATTTCCCCATCAGCGTGCAGTCCATGACCACAACCCCCACCACGGACATCAACGCCACCCTGCAGCAGATTGCGGAGCTCACGGCGTCCGGCTGTGACATTGTGCGCGTGGCCTGCCCTTCTGCCGATGACGCCGAAGCGCTGCCCATCATCGCCAAGAAGTCCCAGATCCCGGTGATCGCGGACATCCACTTCCAGCCTAAATACGTCTTTGCGGCCATCGAAGCCGGCTGCGCCGCAGTGCGGGTGAACCCGGGCAATATCCGGAAGTTCGACGACCAGGTCAAGGAAATCGCTGCTGCAGCCCGCGACCACGGCACCTCCATCAGGATTGGCGTCAATGCGGGCTCGCTGGAGCCTGGCATTTTGAAGAAGTACGGCAAAGCCACTCCCGAGGCGCTGGTGGAATCCGCCGTCTGGGAAGCTTCCCTGTTTGAGGAGCACGGTTTCCACGACTTCAAAATTTCCGTCAAGCACAACGACCCCGTGATCATGGTGGCGGCATACGAGATGCTGGCAGAAAAAGGCGACTGGCCGCTGCACCTCGGCGTGACCGAGGCAGGCCCGGCATTCCAGGGAACCATCAAGTCCGCCACCGCCTTCGGTGCCCTGCTGTCCCGGGGCATCGGCGACACCATCCGCGTGTCCCTCTCGGCTCCGCCGGTGGAGGAAATCAAGGTGGGCAACCAGATTCTCCAGTCCCTCAACCTGCGCCCGCGGAAGCTGGAGATTGTCTCCTGCCCGTCCTGCGGCCGCGCCCAGGTGGACGTGTACACACTCGCAGAGCAGGTCACTGCCGGCCTTGAAGGCATGGAGATTCCGCTGCGGGTGGCCGTTATGGGCTGCGTGGTGAATGGTCCCGGTGAGGCCCGTGAGGCTGATCTTGGCGTTGCTTCCGGCAATGGCAAGGGCCAGATCTTTGTGAAGGGTGAAGTCATCAAGACTGTGCCAGAGAGCCAGATTGTTGAGACACTGATCGAGGAGGCCATGCGTATCGCGGAAGAGATGGGGGAGGCCGATGGCGAAGATGCTGTCAAGGGTAGCCCCGTGGTTAGCGTCTCGTAAGGACGTCCCCGACCCCCCGGGAATTTCCGTCCGTACCCTGGACGGAACGAATACTGCTGCGCTCCGGCTGCTGGCCCAGCAGGATCCGGTGGCCAATGTATTTATCCTCGCGCACCTGCAAGCTGCCGGTACTGCCGCACCCACGAGCGGCGGCGCCGGCGTCATTGGCGTCTTCGACGATGGCGTCCTGGTGGGTGCGTGCTGGGCAGGGGCCAACCTGGTTCCGGTCCAGCTTGACCCGGAGTTTGCCGGGGCCGTCGCCGAGGCGGCCAATGCGTCCGGACGCCGTTACGCCTCCGCGTTCGGCCCGGCCCAGTCCGTTCTAGCCCTCCATGCTGAACTTGTGGAATTGGGCCACCGGGCGCACGAAGTCCGCGCCGAGCAGCCCCTGATGACCATCGAGGGCCCGCCGTCGATCCAACCGGACCCCGGCCTTGGGCCGGGAAACCTTGCCGACTTCGACCGCATCCTTCCTGCCTGCGCCGCCATGTTCGAAGAAGAAGTGGGATATTCCCCTTTTCTGGGCGGCAGGGAATTTTACAGCCGGCGGGTGGAAGGACTGATCCGCCAGGGCCATTCCCTGGTTCACCTCAACAATGCCCGCGAGGTGGTGTTCAAAGCCGAGCTGGGTGCGGTCACGCCGGAGGTCACCCAGATCCAGGGCGTCTGGATGAATCCGCTCTACCGGGGCCAGGGCCTCAGCTCCGCATACATGGCCGCCGTTGTGGAGCAGGCAAGGAAGATCGCTCCCGTCACCAGCCTTTACGTCAATGGCTTCAACCTGCGCGCCCGTGCCACCTATGAGCGGGTCGGCTTCCGGCAGGTGGGCACGTTCGCTACGGTGCTGTTCTAGTGGTGCCATAGCCGTCTCCGCTGCCCCCGGGTGCTCCGGCCCGGCGGGCCCTAAATTTAATCAGCCGGTGAACTAAAACCAGCCTGGATCTGTCGCTGATCTACGTCCTGATAGAAGGAATACTTGTCAATTGTGGCCGCCATCACTTAGGTTCGATCTAGCTGCGCTGCAGTGGCGTGGGCGGTCTCACCACTCCTCACCAGTACTTAAGCGATAACGGCGTTGAGCCACGCCCGGATGCAATGACCAGCCCTTTTGGGGGGCCAGGGGCTTTGTATTCCCGGGCGTGGCTCTACTGCGCTTGCCGGTAGATTAGTACGCAGACGAATTGCCCGGCCTGCTGTTGCTCCAGCACCTCCCCAGAAACGGATACCCGCCCGTGGTTACAAGACTGTCCCAGCTCTTCCTTCGCACCCTGCGTGAAGACCCCGTCGACGCCGAGGTGGCCAGCCACCGCCTGCTGGTCCGTGCCGGCTACATCCGCCGCGCAGCCCCCGGAATCTACACATGGCTGCCGCTGGGGCTGAGCGTCCTGCGCAAGGTCGAAGCCATCATCCGGGAGGAAATGGCGAACATCGGTGCCCAGGAGGTCCACTTCCCGGCGCTCCTGCCGCGCGAGCCTTACGAAGCTACCAACCGCTGGACCGAATACGGCGAGGGCTTGTTCCGCCTCCAGGACCGCAAGGGCGCTGACTACCTGCTCGCCCCCACCCACGAGGAAATGTTCACGCTGCTGGTCAAGGACCTCTACTCCTCGTACAAGGACCTGCCGCTCAGCCTTTACCAGATCCAGAACAAGTACCGCGATGAGGCCCGCCCCCGCGCCGGGCTCCTGCGCGGACGCGAGTTCATCATGAAGGATTCCTACTCGTTCGACGTTGACGACGCCGGCCTGGACGCCAGCTACGCCGCGCACCGCGGCGCCTACCTGCGGATCTTTGAACGCCTCGGCCTGGAAGTCATCCCGGTGACCGCAACCGCCGGCGCTATGGGCGGCTCCAAGAGCGAAGAATTCCTGCACCCCACGGAGATCGGCGAGGACACCTTCGTCCGTTCAGCGGGCGGCTACGCCGCAAACGTGGAGGCCGTCACCACGGTGGCGCCGGCAGAGATCGACTTTTCCGCTGCTCCTGCCGCGGAGGTCCTCGACACCCCTGACACGCCCACCATCGAAACGCTGGTGACAGCCGCCAACCAGCTCGCCCCCCGTTCGGAGGCCGACGGCGGCGCCTGGACTGCCGCGGACACGCTCAAGAACGTGGTGGTGGCCGTTACCCTGCCCACCGGAGAGCGCCAGCTTGTGGTCATCGGCCTCCCGGGCGACCGCGGCGTGGACCTGAAGCGCGTCGAAGCGAACATCGGGTCCTTCCTGCCGATCGCCGGCGAGATCGGCCTCGAAGCAGCCAACGACGACGACCTCAAGAAGCAGCCTCTGATCGTCAAGGGCTACCTCGGGCCCGGACTTGCGCTGGACCAACCGCTGCTGGGCAGCGAAAGCGAATCGAAGCTCCTCTACCTGGTGGACCCCCGTGTTGTCAGCGGCACCGCCTGGATCACCGGCGCGAACGAAGCCGGCAAGCACGTCTTCGGCCTTGTGGCAGGCAGGGACTTCACCTGGGACGGTGTCATCGAGTGCACCGACGTCCACGAAGGTGACCCGGCTCCTGACGGCTCCGGCCCCCTGGAAATTGCCCGCGGGATCGAGATGGGCCACATCTTCCAGCTCGGCCGGAAGTATGCCGAAGCCCTGGAGCTGAAGGTCCTGGACCAGAACGGCAAGCAGGTCACAGTGACCATGGGCTCCTACGGCGTGGGTGTCACCCGGGCCGTTGCGGCGCTGGCCGAATCCAACAATGACAGCAAGGGCCTGGTGTGGCCGCGTGCCGTGGCGCCGGCAGACGTCCATGTCGTGGCTGTGGGCAAGGGCGAGGACATCTTCGCCACCGCAGAGCAGTTGGCAGCAAGCCTGGAAGCAGCGGGCCTTGATGTCCTGCTCGATGACCGGCCCAAGGCCTCGCCGGGCGTCAAGTTCGGCGACGCCGAGCTGCTTGGCGTGCCCACCATCCTTGCCGTGGGCCGCGGCCTGGTGGACGGCGTGGTGGAGATTAAGGACCGCCGCAGCGGCGAAGCCGAGAACGTTGCCGTAGACAAGGCAGTTGACTACGTAGTCAACGCTGTCCGCGCCGGCTGACCCGCAGTAGTGCTCCCGGGGCTTGAGTCCATCCAGCTCACCACGCTGGTATTGATTGTGCTGGCGGGTTTCGCCGCGGGCTGGGTGGACGCCGTGGTGGGCGGGGGCGGGCTGATCCAGCTCCCCGCCCTGTTGCTGGTCCCGGGCATCTCGCCTGTCCAGGCCTTGGCGACAAACAAAATGGGGTCCATTTTCGGAACCGCAACCAGCGCCGTCACGTACTACCGACGGGTGGGGCCGGACCTGAGGACGGCCTTGCCGATGGCTGTCATTGCCCTGGCGGGCAGCTTCGGCGGCGCAGTTCTGGCCGCCACGCTTCCGTCCAGCGTGTTCAAGCCCATTATCGTGGCCGCGCTGGTGGCAGTTGCGCTGTTTACCGCCCTTAAGCCGGACGCGGGCCACGTCACTGCCCTGCGGCACAATGGCCATAAGCACTATGTGGTGGCGTGCCTGATCGGCGCCGTCATCGGCTTTTATGACGGCCTGATTGGCCCGGGGACGGGTTCCTTCCTGGTCATCGCCTTGGTTTCGGCGATGGGTTATGCGTTCCTCGAAGCCAGTGCCAAAGCCAAGATCGTGAACATGGCAACCAATGCCGGCGCCCTGATGTTCTTCCTGCCGCACGGGTCCATCCTGTGGGGGCTGGGCCTGCTGCTGGGTATTGCCAACATGGCCGGCGGGTACCTCGGAGCCAGGACGGCGGTAGCGCAGGGGAGCCGGTTCGTCCGTGTCGTCTTCCTTGTGGTGGTGGCCGCCCTGATCCTCAAGCTCGGTTACGACGTCTGGCAGGAAAACTTCCCCCAACAGGGGTAGAAGAGGACCTCGTGGGCACCGAACGCGGGGCGTAGCATGCAGCTATGCCACACGGTGAAGACGAGTACGCCCGTGCTTTAGCTGCCGCTGCCGGCCATGCCGGGAATTGGCTGCGCAGTATGCCTGACAGGCCAGTTGGCCCGCGCCTGCCCGCGCATGACCTCACGGGCGCTTTCGGGGGGCCCTTGCCTGCCGCCGGCATGGCGGCCGAGGACGTCGTTGACCTCCTGGCCCGGACAGCCGAGCCGGGGCTCATGGCCATGCCATCCGGCCGCTTCTTCGGCTGGGTGATCGGCGGTACGCTGCCGGCTGCCCTTGCCTCTGACTGGCTGGTGAGCGCCTGGGACCAGAACGCCGGCCTCCGCTACGCCACCCCCGCCATGGCGGCCATCGAGGAAAGCGCAGGGGCCTGGCTGCTGGAGCTGCTGGCTCTTCCTGCCGCGTCCGACGTCGGGTTCGTCACCGGAGCCACCATGGCCAACTTCACGGGGCTGGCAGCAGGACGGTGGCGGCTGCTCGCCGACGCTGGGTGGGACCTGGACCGGGACGGGCTGAGCGGGGCACCTCGAATTCGCTGCTTCGTGGGCCGGGAACGGCACGACACCGTAGACCTTGCCCTCCGGTATCTGGGGCTGGGAAGACCGGTGGTGGTTGATGCTGACGATCAGGGGCGGTTGATTCCCGCAGCCCTTGAGGCGGCGCTGGCTGGCGGTTCCGGGCCGGCTCTGGTCTGCCTGCAGGCAGGAAACCTGCACTCCGGGGCTTTTGACCCTTTCGCCCAAGCCATCCGCATCGCCCGGAAGCATGGCGCGTGGGTCCACATCGACGGTGCTTTCGGACTCTGGGCGGCGGCGGTGCCCGAACTTCGGGACCTGACAGGCGGCTACGAGGACGCTGACTCGTGGGGGACCGACGCGCACAAGACGCTGAACGTGCCGTACGACTGCGGCATTGCCATTGTCCGCGACGCCTCGGCTCTCCGATCGGCCATGGGCCTGCACACCAGCTACCTCATTCAGGACGGCGAGGGCCCGGGTGACCGCTTCGAAAAGGTGCCGGAGTTGTCCCGCCGTGCCCGGGGTGTGCCTGTATGGGCGGCACTGAAAAGCCTGGGCAGCGACGGCGTTGCAGCCCAGGTGCGCGGGCTTGTGGCCGCGGCGTCGGAGATTGCGGCAGGGCTGGCAGGAATCGACGGCGTGGAGGTCCTGAACGACGTCGGCTACACACAGGTCTGCGTGGCGTTCGGCGACGACGCCACGACCCGTGCCGTGACAGCACGCATCATCGCGGACGGCAGGGTATGGATGTCCGGCTCCCGCTGGCAGGACCGGGACATCCTGCGTATTTCCGTCAGCAACTGGCAAACGGCCGATGACGAAGTGCGCACCGCCGTGGCGGCCGTCGGGTCCGCCCTCGCGGCCGTGCGGGACATCTGACTTCACGGGAATCCTTCAGCGTCAGCGCGCCCTGACCGCCGCTCCCGGTTCCGGCAGGCGATGTGCGGACGGCAGCCCGTCCAAGGTCTGGCCGGCCAAAGTGCTGGCCACCCACAGGGAACGCTCAAGGTCGCCTCGATGGTCCGGCTTTCCCGCGTAAGCCAAAGCGTTCTCCACTTCCCGGGCGATGCCCCATTGCCGTGCAACGTCCGGGTCCAGCCCGGCAGCGGAACTGAAATCAGAACAGCGTTGCCGCAGCCCGGCTCCGGTGTCCTTGACGGGCAAGTCGGACAAGCGGTTCCACAGCAGCGGCGCCACGGCGAACTCCGGCTCCCCGATCATGGGCTGGGGGTCGATGGCGGCGAAGCCTGCCGCCGTCGTAACTACCGGCGGGGATGGAAGACCTGCCGGTGCGGACGCAGACGGCCTGGCCAGGACATTGAGGAAATGCAGGTCCGTGTGGACCAGGACATCGCGTGCCGAACGCCTGCCCACCGCCCCGCGGGTTTGGCACACCTCAAGGGCTGCCTCGAGCAGCCAGCGCGGGAAGGGACGCCCCAGCTGTTCCCATTCCACGGGCAGGTCGTCACTCCACTGCTCTGCCCGCGCGGCGATGTGTTCGAATTCCTGCCACTGCGGCCGGTCATCGGGGGTGAGGCTCAGCTGCCGCACCAGGCCTGCCCACACCTCCACGGCGTCCTCCACGGGGACAGCGGCGAGGGAGCGTTCGCCGTCGAGCCGCTCCAGGAGCATGGCGCAGGTACCCGCATCGGAGGCCAACAGCGCCACCGCGCCCCGTCCCTGCCATAAGGCGAGGGCATGCCGCTCAACCCGGGCTTCGTCATGCGGGAAAGCGATTTTGAGGGCCGCCGGAGTGCCGTCCACCTGCTGCACCGGGATGACCACCCCGCCATGGCCGTTCCAGGGCAGGGCGCCGCGGGGCAGGTCCGGCGTCAGCTGCCAGTTGTCCAGCCGGCCCTGGATGAGGCCCGGCAGGGATGCAAGCCAGGCCCGCCCTGCGCTGCTGCGGCTGTACCGCGCAGTGAGGTCGGGTGGGATTGGTACTGCCGCCGGTTCGCTCATCAGTTCCAGCGTAGGGGCAGGGGAGCGGCCGGCGTGGCAGGATGCTTCTTCAGACCACGCCCGTGGCCCCCAGCAGGTTGCCAACGCTGAAGGTGGCGGCGAGCGCCAGGGCTCCGCCTGCTACGACACGGACTGCTGCCCGGGCTTTGGAGCCGCCGCCGATCCAAGCCCCGAGCGCACCCGTCAGTGCCAGGGCAAGGAGGACTGCGGCGAAGGTGACGGGGACCCGGATTTCCGGTGGCGGGAGCAGGATTGCCAGCATGGGGAGGATTGCGCCGGTGATGAAAGCGACGGCAGAGGCAAAGGCCGCATGCCAAGGGCTGACAATGTCCGTCTCGTCAATGTTGAGCTCGGCGGACAGGTGCGCGGCCAGTGCGTCATGCGCCGTGAGTTCCTCAGCTACTTTGCCGGCTGTTTCCGGGCTGAGGCCCTTGGCCAGGTAGAGGGCAGTCAGCTCTGCAAGTTCCTCTTCCGGTTCCTCGGCCAGTTCACGGCGTTCCTTCTCTATCAGGGCCCGCTGGCTGTCGCTTTGGCTGCTGACGGAGACGTATTCGCCCAGCGCCATGGACGCGGCCCCGCCCACCAGGCCCGCAGCTCCTGCCGTCAGTATCGGCCCGGTTGCGGCGGTGGCTCCCGCTACTCCCACAACGATGGCGGCCACCGAGACAATGCCGTCGTTGGCACCAAGGACGCCCGCCCGCAGCCAGTTCAGCCGCTGCGCCATGTCGTTGCCGTGCGGTTCGTTGTTATGGAAGGAGGGTGCGGTGGCGGCGTCCATCCCTACAGCAAACCACCCCGCTCGGCGGACCCGCCAGCACCAGCAACTCCAGGCCGCCCGGGGCCAGGCTGCCTTATCCGGGCAGTTGGGGAAGCTGCGCTTCGTCCAGGACAAGACCGGGAAGCGGATTTGGGCCGGCGCCCCAGTGCTGCGCTCGGCGGGCCCCTCCCTGCAGTGCTGACAGGGCCCAAGCCCGCGTGCTGCCGTCGGTAATTGCCACAATGTCCCCATAAGCCGGCAAGGTGTCGGCCTCCAAGCGGGCAAGTCCTGCCGCCGGAGCATCCAGGAACTCCTGGTCCAGTACGTAGCCGGGCGGTTGCGGGGCTGGGGCCCCGCAGTGCATCCGGCTGATCGTTCCGGCCTGATCGGCGAGGTACTGGTGCTGTTTCCGGAAGTCCGACGCCGTGCGTGCCCCTTCCGGGGGAAGGCGGGTGAGGGCGGCCTGGTACCCGTACACCGTCTCCAGTTCCGCCTCAGCCGCGGCTGCAAGGGCGGTTGCCACGCCGCCGTTGTCATCCACCGTGCCCTCGGCGGCATTGGCGTCGACGTTGGCGTGTGGCCGCCCCGGCAGAGGGGGAGGGGAGGGGGGCAGAGATGCGGGCTCCGTGGGGCCCGGCGAAGCTGCCGTGCCTTCCTGCGCTGTCCCGTCCTGCGCCAGGCCTTCCTGCCCCTGGTCGCCCCGGGATGGTGAAGCTTTCGCCCCAAGCTGTTCGGCTGCCAGAAGCTGCGCGATGCCGCTGCCGGCCAGCAGCCGCGCGATGCCGCCGTCGGCCGTTTCCGCGTCCCTCAGGCGTTGCTGCCCGCTGGCGGCGAGGGCGGCGGCGAACCTGGCCACAGTCACTTGGGCAGGAGGAGCCGACGACGGGGGAGCAACCGTGGGGGGAGCCCCGGCCGGAAGGGACGCCGTCGCCGTAGCCGTAGCTGACGCCCTAGCTTCAGCGGAAGCCGGACTGTCAGGAAGCAGCAGCGCCCGGGCCTGGAAGGTCAGCAACGTCACAACCTGGTCCAGCGGGGCCGCCCCAGTCCCGCCGGCGGAAACGTTCCCTCCGGCAGCGCCAAGTTCCAGCCCGGCAGAACGGAGCCGCAGGGCATCTTCCAAGGCGGCTGCGCGCGCCTGTTCGGAGAACGGCGGTTCCGCAGGTGCAGGCGGAACAGGGGGGATCAGCGCGAAACCCAGGCTCAGGACGAGGAGGGCTGTGAGCGAAAAAACGGCGTACCGGAAATAGCGCATCCGTGGGCGGTTTTCCTGGTCGTCATCTTTCACAACAGACCATGGTGTCACGCCGAGGGGGGACTTCGTGCACCAATGAACCGCTAAAATAGCTAGGCTAGTACACACAACATCATCTAACGGGAGGCGGCCGGCATCGTGAGCAATGCAGAAGCCACAGCTTCATCAGACCAGACCGCTACGGGTAAGGCTGAGGCCGCACACAATCCGGAAGCTGCACGGCTCAGGGCACTCCTTGAACCCTCGGTCCAGGCCAACCGCCTGTACCTTGAGGACGTCGCGATCGTCCCCGGTTCCCACCGGGTGGTCCACGTGGTGGTGGACCTTCCCCAAGAGGAAACGGGCGGGGTCAGCCTTGACGTCATTGCTGACATTTCCAAGGTGCTGTCCGATGTGCTGGACAACGATCCTGCCGACGACGGCCGCCCCTACGACCTTGAGGTCTCCTCGCCCGGTGTCGGCCGGCCGCTGACGGAGCCGCGGCACTGGCACCGCGCCAAGGGCCGGATGGTCAAAGTCAACGTCGTCCAGGGCGACAACGTTATGGGCCGCGTCCAGTCGGTGGATGACGGCGGTGTGATGATCGTGCCCGAAATCGCCGTGAAAAAGGGGATGAAGCCCAAGCAGGGCGATCCCATCAAGCTTCCTTTCGACAGGATCCGCAACGGAAAAGTCGAGATCGAATTCAGCCACCTCAACGGGAATGGTCTGGAAACTGAACACAATGGACCTTCTGAGGAGGCCTGATGGATATTGACATGAGCGCACTGAGACTTCTGGAGCGTGAGCGTGAAATCCCGCTGGACCTCCTGATTCCCACCATCGAGCAGGCGCTCCTGGTGGCTTACCACAAGTCGCCCGGCGCCTTCGAAAAGGCCCGTGCGGAACTGGACCGCAAGAGCGGCCACGTCACCATCTGGGCCGTGGAAATTGACGACGACGGCGCCCCCATCGGCGAGTTCGAGGATACCCCGGAAGGTTTCGGCCGCATCGCTGCCAGCACCGCCCGCCAGATCATCCTGCAGCGGCTGCGCGACGTCGAGGACGACAACGTCCTGGGCGAGTTCAAGGGCCGTGAAGGCGAACTCGTGGCCGGCACCATCCAGCAGGGACACAACCCGCACATGGTCCAGGTCAACCTGGGCGCCGTTGAAGCACTCCTGCCGCCGCCCGAACAGGTTCCGGGGGAGAAGTACATCCACGGCAACCGCCTGCGTGCCCTGGTCATCGACGTCCACCGCGGCTCCAAGGGCCCGTCCGTGACGCTGTCCCGGTCGCACCCGGGACTGGTCCGGAAACTCTTCGAACTGGAAGTACCGGAAATCGCCGACCGCTCCGTCGAGATCGTCGCACTGGCCAGGGAAGCCGGCCACCGCACCAAGATCGCCGTCAAGGCAAACGCCGCCGGCATCAACGCCAAGGGCGCCTGCATCGGCGAAATGGGCTCGCGCGTGCGCGCAGTGATGACAGAACTGAATGACGAAAAGATCGACATCGTCGATTTCAGCGAGAATCCGGCCACGTTCATTGCCAGTGCACTGTCCCCGTCGCGGGTGAATTCGGTCACCATTACCGATGAGGCCACCCGTTCCGCCCGCGTGGTGGTTCCCGATTACCAGCTTTCCCTGGCCATCGGCAAGGAGGGCCAGAACGCCCGCCTGGCGGCCAAGCTCACCGGCTGGCGCATCGACATCGTTTCCGACGCCGCAACCGCGCGCGAAAACTAGCCCCGCCCGGGAGTGACGGGCCACGCCGGAACAGCACTGGGGTTTCGGGCAGAACGGCCCGGAGGGGCTAGAATAGAAAAGGCCGCGCCCAACGGCCGGCAGTTGTGCGCCCTGCGAGTGCCCCTTCCGCTTGAACAAGCGGAGGTAAGGAATTCCAGGGCCAGCAGATATGAACGTCAGGAAGATGACCGTGGCAGTGCTTTCCAACGGGAGTCAACCGGAACGTACCTGCATCGGCTGCCGGAAGAAGGGCAAGCGGAATGAATTACTCCGGCTCGTCGCCGAAGGCAGCGGATCAACCGCTGTCCTGGTGGATGAACGACGCCGGATGGCTGGCCGGGGTGCATGGCTGCACCCCAGCGAATCGTGCCTGGCTCTGGCGATTAAACGGCGGGCTTTCGGACGTGCCCTTTCGGGCGCAACCGGAACGGCCGCCGTCGAACACTGGATCAAGTCGGAAGCGAGCGTTGCAGCCACGGCAACTGCAACACCAACCGTCCAACCTGAAAGCGGGTCAGAAATCTGATGGAAACCCGATGAGTTCCCAGCGATGAGTGCGCAACGATGACAACTTTGTTGCGCTCTGCAATGGGCCCTTCTGCAGCAATCGCGGCTTGGGCCCGCAGTAAGAAGTAGACGGTTCGTGCCTGGCTCGGTGCGGACCGAGACAGGAGAAATGTGGCCAAGGTCCGCGTACACGAGCTCGCCAAAGAGCTCGGTATAACTTCCAAAGATGCAGTGACAAAACTGCAGGAACTGGGCGAATTCGTTCGCTCCGCCTCTTCCACCATTGAGGCCCCCGTTGTGCGCAAACTGCGCAACGCCTTCCCCGACGCTGCTGCCAAGGCATCAGCACCGGCCGCCGCGCCCAAGGCAGCAGCCCCGGCGGCAGAGGCACGTCCTTCAACCCCCGCTCCCGGTCCGGCAGCGCCCAAGGCTCCGGCCCCCAAGGCGCAGGCACCTGCCCCCGCAGCTCCGGCTGCATCGGCACCCGCCGCACCGGCAGCACCCGTGGCACCGGCAGCGCCTGCTTCCAGCGCGCCTGCCGCTCCGGCAGCCCCCGCTGCACCGTCCACCGGCGCAAAGCCCGGTGCACGCCCGGCCCCCAAGGCCGAGACTCCGGCAGCACCTCCCCGCTCCGGCGGGCAGGGCGGTTCAGCTCCCCGTCCCGGCGGTCCCCGTCCGGGCAACAACCCCTTCGCCACCTCGCAGGGCATGCCCCGCGGCCGTGGCGGTGACGGTGAGCGCGCTCCCCGTCCCGGCAACAACCCGTTTGCCACCTCCCAGGGCATGCCCCGCCCGGGCGGAAGCCGTACCGACGGCGACCGTCCCGGTGGTCCGCGTCCTGCAGCAGGTGCCGGCGGACCCCGTCCCGGTGGTCCGCGTCCCGCAGCAGGCGCCGGTGGGCCCCGTCCTGCCGCAGGTGCCGGCGGACCCCGTCCGGGTGCACCCCGTCCCGGTGGTGCCGGTGGTGCCGGTGGAAACCGTCCTACTCCGGGCATGATGCCCAACCGCACTGAACGCCCGGCTCCGGCCGGTGCCGGACGTCCGGGTGCCGGCGGCCGTGGCCCGGGACGCCCGGGCGGCGCTCCCGGAACCGGTGGTCCCGGTGGCGGCGGCGGTGCTCCCGCCGGTGGTGGCTTTGGCAAGGGCGGCCGCGGACGCGGTGGCACCCAGGGTGCCTTCGGCAAGGGTGGCGCCGGACGTGGCAAGCAGCGCAAGTCGAAGCGTGCAAAGCGCCAGGAACTTGAGCAGATGAGTGCCCCGTCGCTGGGTGGCGTGAGCGTACCCCGCGGCGACGGCAACACTGTGATCCGCCTCCGCCGCGGCTCGTCCATCACGGACTTCGCCGACAAGATCGAGGCGAACCCCGCCGCACTGGTAACCGTGCTGTTCCACCTCGGTGAAATGGCAACGGCCACGCAGTCGCTGGACGAGGAAACCTTTGCGCTGCTGGGCGAGGAGCTTGGCTACAAGCTCCAGGTTGTGTCGCCGGAGGACGAGGAGCGCGAGCTGCTCTCCACCTTCGACATCGACTTCGAAGCCGAGCTCGAAGCCGAAGGCGACGAAGACCTCGAGGCACGTCCTCCGGTTGTCACCGTTATGGGCCACGTGGACCACGGTAAAACCCGCCTCCTTGATGCCATCCGCAAGTCCGACGTTATGGCGGGCGAGCACGGCGGCATCACGCAGCACATCGGTGCCTACCAGGTCACTCACAACCACGAAGGCGACGACCGGAAGATCACCTTCATCGATACCCCGGGCCACGAGGCGTTCACCGCCATGCGTGCCCGTGGTGCGAAGGTCACCGACATCGCCATCCTGGTGGTCGCAGCGGACGACGGCGTGATGCCCCAGACCGTTGAAGCCCTCAACCACGCCCAGGCGGCCAACGTGCCCATCGTGGTGGCCGTGAACAAGATCGACAAGGAAGGCGCCAACCCGGACAAGGTCCGCGGCCAGCTGACCGAGTACGGCCTCGTTCCCGAAGAATACGGTGGCGACACCATGTTCGTGGAGGTCTCTGCCCGCCAGAACCTCAACATCGACGAGCTGCTCGAGGCAGTCCTGCTCACTGCAGACGCTGCCTTGGACATGCGCGCCAACCCGAACAAGGACGCCCGCGGTATCGCCATCGAAGCCAACCTGGACAAGGGACGCGGTTCCGTGGCCACTGTCCTGGTGCAGTCCGGCTCGCTGCGCGTCGGCGACACCATCGTTGCAGGCACCGCCCACGGCCGCGTCCGTGCGATGTTCGACGACGACGGCAGCGCCCTGACCGAGGCCGGCCCGTCCCGCCCCGTCCAGGTGCTGGGTCTGTCCAACGTGCCGCGTGCAGGTGACACCTTCTTCGTGACCGCTGACGAGCGCACCGCCCGCCAGATCGCTGAGAAGCGTGAAGCAGCCGACCGCAACGCCGCCCTGGCCAAGCGCCGCAAGCGCATCAGCCTGGAAGACTTCGACCAGGCCGTCGCCGAAGGCAAGATCGACACCCTCAACCTCATCCTCAAGGGTGACGTGTCCGGTGCCGTGGAAGCCCTCGAAGACGCGCTGCTCAAGATCGACGTCGGCGAAGGCGTGCAGCTGCGCGTCATCCACCGCGGTGTTGGTGCCATCACGCAGAACGACGTCAACCTGGCGACGGTCGACAGCGCCGTCATCATCGGCTTCAACGTCAAGCCTGCCGAGCGTGTTGCCGAACTGGCAGACCGCGAAGGCGTGGACATGCGCTTCTACTCCGTCATCTACGCAGCAATTGATGACATCGAGATGGCGCTCAAGGGCATGCTCAAGCCGGAATACGAAGAATTCCAGCTGGGCACCGCCGAGGTCCGCGAAGTCTTCCGTTCCTCCAAGTTCGGAAACATCGCCGGCTCGATTGTCCGCTCCGGCATCATCCGGCGCAACACCAAGGCACGCATCAGCCGCGACGGCAAGATCATCGGTGACAACCTCACCGTTGAGACGCTCAAGCGCTTCAAGGACGACGCCACCGAGGTCCGCACGGACTTCGAGTGTGGTATCGGTCTTGGCTCTTACAACGACATCACCGAAGGCGACATCATCGAGACCTTCGAAATGCGTGAGAAGCCGCGCGTCTAAGGCTTGACGCAGTGCCGGTTGGGGCCGTCGGATTTTTCCGGCGGCCCCGCCCCTTCGCTGGGCGGCTTAGGATCTTCGATCCTGCGCCGCCCAGCTTCGGCAGGCCCGATGCCACTCCCGGGCCGCCGGAAAAAACCAACGGGAGCCGTCGTTTAAGCTCGCCTGAGGTGCGTGGCGAAAAAACCTAAACGTGCGTAGCAGCCCCTCGGGCCGCCGTCGTACGTCCCAACTTTTTCTTCTTTTAGGAGTTGTTCATGGCTGATCCGGCACGTGCTGCCAAGTTGGCGCAGCGGATTAAGGTTGTTGTTGCTGAGGCCCTGGGCCGGAAGGTTAAGGATCCCCGGCTGGAGGGCATCACCGTTACCGATGCCCGGGTGACGAATGATTTGCAGCATGCCACCCTCTACTACACCGTTTTTGGTGACCAGGCCGTTCAGGCTGATGCTGCCAAGGGCCTGGAGAAAGCCAAGGGTGTACTTCGCCAGGAGGTGGGGCGCAATCTCAGCATTCGCCTGACTCCCACCCTTGAGTTCGTCTCCGACGAGGTTCCCGTAATTGCATCCAACCTGGAGGAACTCCTCCGGGAAGCCAAAAAGCGTGACGCC
The DNA here is from genome assembly GCF_059383655.1 of Pseudarthrobacter sp. Hb11. Taxonomy (NCBI): domain Bacteria; kingdom Bacillati; phylum Actinomycetota; class Actinomycetes; order Micrococcales; family Micrococcaceae; genus Pseudarthrobacter; species Pseudarthrobacter sp. Hb11. The sequence continues at coordinate 11,939 of NZ_JBWZCM010000007.1, read as the reverse complement.
GAAGTGGCAGCCCTGGCTGCCAGCGCGAGTCACGCCGGGGACGCCGATCCCTATAAGAGTGATGCGTCGGCCGATGTGGACATCGACGAAGACGACTTTGATGAAGAGGACTTTGACGTCACGGACGGCGAGGAACTCGACGAGGACGGCAACAAGCAGTAGCCGTCATGGCAGCAGAAGCCCCGGGCCGCATTTGCGGTCCGGGGCTTCTGCTTCCCAGAAAACTATGTCTTGTCCTACCGGATGCCCGCTTTGATCACCTTGCCTTTGCTTGGATCAGCGAAATTGAATCCTGCCGTGGCGTACAGCGACTGTCCGCGGACTTCCACCGCGGCCGGCCCGTCGATGGCGAGGAACTGTGACTTCTCGCAGGTTTGGGCATCGATCTTGATGATTTCGTTGCCGAACATGGACGCTACGTACGCGTCGCCGTCGTCAGCGATGGCAAGGCCAGTGGGGCTCAGGATGTCCTCAGCCCACACACGGGAAGAGCCGCTCCAGGGGTTCACGCGGAAGATGGCTCCGCGGGCTCCGAGCGAAGGATCCTCCGGCCCGCCGGGAAGAGACGTGACGTACAGCCGGCCATTCGGGCCGAACTCCACGTCCGTCGGTACGGGTTCAAAGGCGTATTCGTGGCCCACCACGCACGCAGGGACCTCCACAGTCGTCCCCGCCATGTCCACCGGGATCTTTGTCCCTGCAGGGATTACGGCAGGCCGCGGCGGCAGGACTGCCAGCGTGGAAACGTCGCCTGTCTCTATGTTCACTTCCAGGATGGCGTTTGCTCCCGCGTCAGCGACATAGGCGGTATCGCCCCGGACGGCCACCCCGTAGGGGTGCGAGTCCAGAGCCCCCTGGTAATGGGCAGGCGGGAAGGCAGGCCAATCGGCCAGGCATGCTGCTGAGACGTCGGGGCCAAAGCCGTAATGCTGATCGCGGTCCGGGTTATTTTCGCGTTCGTAGCCGGCCAGGTTGGCAATAGTGCGCACCTCGCCCTGTGAGTCGATGGACTTCAGGTAGCCCTCGAGAGCCTTCGGATCACCGGCGCCCACGCTTTCCACGAAGTAGGTGGTTCCGCGCCGGGTTTCCACACCTGCTACGTCCCAACCCTTCTTGCCCTTGTAGAGGGTGGTGGTGGAGCCGTCGTCGTTGACACGGCTGAGGAGCCCGGCGAAATTCTGGGTGACCAGAACAGACTCATCGGAGCCCACGGCCAGGCTCAGGGGTCCAATGAGGTTCTCCGCCAGGGTCCGCGGCTCCGAGTGCTCAGGGGTGGAGCCCGCCAGCGCCGGGCCGGCAGGAATTGCGATCACAGCAGCAGCGAGACACGCGACAATTGAAAACTTCTTCTTCATTGGGTACTCCGGGTTTGGCGCCCTTCGCGGGCCGGTATAAGGAGCCTCGCAAGAGGCAAAAATGCGGAAACCCCCGGCGCCAGAGTATGCCTGCACAGCAACTGTGTCGCCGGGATTTCCCCCTATGCCGCCCCCTATTTTCGTCCCCTAATGCCAGCCCCTTGGCTAGGATCTAGCTATGACCCAGGCGGACCACGGCAAAACCAACCAGTACCTCGAAAGGGCGGTAGCCCTGGCCACCCGTAACGTCGCGGATGGGGGCGGGCCGTTCGGTGCGCTGGTGGTGACGAAGGATGGGCGGGTGCACGAGGGCGTCAACCGCGTCACCCGCGACAACGATCCCACGGCCCACGCCGAAGTGGTTGCCATCCGTACGGCTGCAGCTGCAGTGCGGAACTTCGACCTGCGCGGCGCGGTTCTTTACACCAGCTGCGAGCCGTGCCCGCTGTGCCTGGCTTCTGCCCTCTGGGCGCGGATAGACCGCGTATATTTCGCCGCGGACCGGTACGGTGCTGCTTCCGCAGGCTTTGACGACGCTGTTTTCTACGACTACTTCTCGGGGACCCGCCCGGAACTGTTGCCGGTCAACAAGGGTGACGTGCCGGCGTCGGACGCGCCCTTCCAGGCGTGGGGCGCCGCCCACAAAAGCCGGAAAGACTACTAGGTATGGATGCCACCCTCGTTGAATGCCCGCACTGCGGGAAGACCAACCGGGTGCCCGCCAGCGCTGCCGGCCGGCCCCGCTGCGGCAGCTGCCGGGGCGGGCTGCCCTGGATTGTGGACGCTGGCGATGCCGACTTCGGCACCGTCGCCGAGCAGTCGCCCGTTCCGGTGCTGGTGGATTTCTGGGCGGCGTGGTGCGGGCCCTGCCGTATGGTGAGCCCTGTCCTGGACAAACTGGCGCGTGAACGGGCCGGCGAAATCAAGCTGGTGAAGGTGGACGTCGACAAATCCCCGGGCCTGTCCCGGCGTTTCGACGTGCAGGCAATTCCCACCTTGATGGTTCTGGTGGACGGCAAAGTGGCAGCCCGGCAGGCCGGCGCCGCCCCCGCGGAGGTCCTGCGCCAATGGCTGGACGGAGCTCTTTCCGGCACCCGCCGCTGACAAAGGACCGCCATTCGGCCTAGGCGCGTTCCGGCAGCCGGGCCAGGGCTTCCAGCAGCTCCTGCTTCTTGCCGCACAGCGCGATCCGCACCCAACCCTCACCGATGGAGCCGAAGGCAGTTCCCGGTGCAAGTGCGACGCCCGACTCCGCAAGGAAGCGCCGCACCCACCCGCGCACGTCACCGCCGCTCACATGGGACACGTCGGCCCACAGGTAGAACGCGCCGTCGGCCTTCAAATAGGGAATTCCCTTGGCGTCCAGCACGGCGGAGGCGGCGTCCCGGTTGGCCCGGTAGTGCCCGTGTGCGTGCTGGACGTAATCCTGCGGCCCCGTGAGGGCGGCGAGCGCGGCATACTGCGACGGCGATGCCACGCACGAAACGATCGACTCCATGACGTTGTTCATCTTTTGCTCCAGTCCCGGCGGGCACACCAGGGCGCCGATGCGGAGCCCTGTGAGGCCATAGGTCTTGGACAGGGTCAGCGAGGTGAAGACGCGCGCCTCACCAGGCAGCACGCCGTCGAACCTTGCTGGACTCACGTGTGGGACATCGTAGGTGAACGCCTCGTAGCACTCGTCAGAGATCACCCACAGGTCGTGTCGGCGGGCCAGCTCCACGAGTTCCCGGGTCAGGTCCTCGCTGAGCACTGCGCCCAGCGGGTTGGAGGGCGAGTTCAGGACCAGCACCCGGGTCCGGTCCGTGATGAGGGCCTCGATGTCCGCGGTCCGAGGCCGGAAGCCGTGGTCAGGGTAGAGCGGGTAACCCACCGGCACGGCGTTCAGGAGGCGGCTGGTCATCGCAAACGTGGGGTAGCCGGGGTTTGGAATCAGGATTTCATCCCCGGGGGAGAGCAGCAGGCTCATGGCGAAGTGCAGGCCCTGCTGCGCGCCGTCCACTACGTACACGCGGTCGGCCCCCACATCACAGCCCTGCTGCTCCCGGAACCTCGCCGCGAACGCTTCCCGCAGCGACGGAATACCGGCGTTGGGGGTGTAGTTGGTCTCGTCCCTGTCCAGGCAGGCCATGCCGGCGTCGAGGACATGGCGGGGGAGCGGGAACCCGGGCTCGCCGATGCTGAGGACCAGGGCGCCGGGGGTACGCCACGCGGCCTCGGTGATTTCCCGGATCTGGTTGACGGGGACGTCGCGGACGTGGGCGGCAAGCTCAGGCATGCCTGCCATCCTAACTGGCGGACACTGCAGCACGGGGCTGGCCTCGTTAGCGGGGGCGGGCCGGCATTCCGCGGGCTGCACCGGGTGGGCGGGCGCCGGGACCAGCGCCGATATACTGGGAAGCGTGCTTTCTGGACTGGTGATAGTGGACAAACCGCAGGGATGGACCAGCCATGATGTGGTTGGCCGGATGCGGCGCCTCGCCGGTACCCGGAAAGTGGGGCACGCCGGGACACTGGATCCCATGGCAACCGGCGTCCTGGTGGTGGGCATCAACAAGGCGACCCGCCTGCTCACATACATCGTGGGCACCTCCAAGACCTACACCGCCACCATCCGCCTGGGCCAGTCAACCGTCACGGACGACGCCGAAGGTGACGTCACGGCCACGGCAGGCACTTCCACGGTGGGCGAGCAGGCAATTCACGACGGCGTTGCGGCCTTGACCGGGCAAATACAGCAGGTGCCGAGCAGCGTAAGCGCCATCAAGGTCAACGGGGAACGCGCCTACGCCCGGGTCCGCTCCGGGGAAGAAGTGAAGCTGGCGGCCCGCCCAGTGACCATTCACCGGTTTGAGGTGCACAGCATCAGCAGGGATGCCGGGGCCGACGTTGTGGACCTGGACGTCACAGTGGAATGCTCCTCCGGGACCTACATCCGTGCCCTTGCCCGCGACCTTGGCAACGCACTCGGCGTCGGTGGACACCTCACCGCCCTCCGGCGGACCCACGTCGGGCCCTACTCATTGGAACAGGCGCGCACGCTTGAACAGCTTGCGGAAGAGCTCAACGTCCTTGACATGTCCGAGGCCGCCCGGGCGCTGATGCCCAACCGCGAGCTCAGCCCGGAAGAAACCACGGAGATCTCCTTTGGCCGGCGGATTGCTGCCGGTGCTGCCCCTGGCAGCCCGGATGCAGCCACGGCCGAACATCCCGCAGCCGCCTTCGCCCCCGACGGAAACCTGGTGGCGCTGCTCGCTGACGCGGGCAGCTTTGCCAAACCCGTGCTGGTCTTTGCCCCCGGCAACGGAGGCCCCGGCAACGGCGCTCCCGGTACCGGCGCGTCCGGGGTGGCCTGAGGGTGGACGCGTATTTTTACATCATCCTGGTGGTGGGGCTCCTGTCCAGCGGAGTGTGCCTGCTGGCCGGCATCCTGAAAAAAGCACCTAACGACGTCACCATCCTCTCGGTCGCCGCCGTCGAGGTGGCCCTCCTGGTGTACCTGGTGGGATCCATCGTGCGCGTTATCGCGGGTGAGCCCATCGCGGGGGAGGCTTGGGAGTTCTGGGGCTATCTCGCCACGGCGATGCTCCTGCCGCCCGCCGCCGTCTACTGGTCCATTCTGGAACGTACCCGGTGGAGCAACTTTGTCCTGGCCGCCGTCGGTGTTACCGCCCTGGTGATGGCCGCCCGAATGAATCAGATCTGGTACTGAAGTGGAAGAAGCACGCAACGTGAAAGACCAGCCCTCCGGAACCGCCCGGGACGCCACCGCGACCGCAACCGGGTCCGGGAACACGCGCAACACCGGGCCGGGACGCCTGCTCATCGCCGTTTATGCGGTCTTCGCCATCTCTGCCTCGGCCCGCGCCGGGTACCAGATCCTCACTAAGTTTGCCGAGGCGCCGCTCGCCTACCTGCTGTCCGCGTTCGCCGCGCTGGTGTACGTCATTGCCACGATCTCCCTTGCCCGGGCCGGCAGCACATGGTTCAAGGTGTCCGTCGCAGCCGTCCTGGTGGAACTGGTTGGCGTGCTGGTGGTTGGCGCCCTGAGTGTCTTCGATTCCGTCCAGTTCCCGCATGAGACGGTGTGGTCCCTGTTCGGCCGGGGCTACGGATTCATTCCGTTGCTGCTGCCCATCCTGGGTTTGGGGTGGCTGTACCGGCGGCGGCCGTCCCGCGCGTCCTGACATCGGTTCGCCGGGGCGGTTGGCGTCCCGCGCCGACTGGCAAGGTGCGCTGCGTGAATACAGGTAATCTTTAGAGAGTTCCGCGGCCGTCAGGGTCCGGAGCGTTGATATGTGCACGCAGTAAAAGGCGAGGGTGATGGTCTACATCTGGAACGATCCGTCCGAGGTCCCGGCGGACTTCGGCCCATCTGTTGTCACCTTTGGGAATTTCGACGGAGTTCACCGCGGCCATCAGCAGGTGCTGTCCCAGCTGATACGCACCGCCCGCCTCAACCGGGCCAAGTCCGTGGCCGTCACTTTCGACCCCCACCCGGCCCTGGTCCACCGCCCCGAATCCGCGCCTGAGCTCATCATGGGGCTCCAGGACAAACTGGAGGCGCTGGGGGAGTTGGGCCTGGACGCCATCCTGGTGATGAAGTACTCCCTCGACCTCGCCAGTCTCACTGCAGAAGAGTTCGTGGAGCAGTTCCTGGTGGACCGCCTGCGCGCCAGCCACGTGGTGATCGGCCATGACGCCCGGTTCGGCCGCGGCAACTCCGGCGACCTGGACACCATGAAGGCGCTCGGCGGGAAGTTCGGGTTCGAGGTCCAGGTGATCAGCGAGTTCGGCTCGGAGGGCTACCCCCTGCATGACGACGACGGCACAGACCGCCGCTGCTCCTCCACCTGGGTGCGTGAGGCCCTGCAGGAAGGGGACGTCGCCACCGCCGCGGCTGTGCTGGGCCGGTCGCACCGAATGCGCGGTGAAGTTGTGCATGGTGCCGCGCGCGGCCGTGCGCTCGGATTTCCCACGGCCAATCTCGCCAGTAACGCCAGCGGACTCATCCCGGCTGACGGCATCTATGCCGGTTGGCTGGTGGACCAGGCCGGGACGCGCTGGCCGGCCGCCATTTCCGTGGGGTCGAATCCCACGTTCGACGGCGTAAGCCGGCAGGTCGAAGCGCATGTCATCGACCGGCCACACGAAGCGGTGGAGGACTTCGATCTGTACGGCCAGACAGTAGTTGTTGAATTCGTGGCCCGGCTGAGGGGCATGGTGGCATACCGTGGGCCTGAGGCGCTGGTGGACCAGATGCGCCTGGATGTGGTCCAGGCGCACCACCTCCTCGCCAGGCGCTGAAACCTTCTGCAGGGTAAGCGCGCCCCAGGGAAAGGCAGTTGCGTGTCTGTTGAGAAGAACACCAGGAAACTGGACGAAGGCATTGTCCGCGATTTCAGCTCGAGGATGAGCTACGCCTCGTACCTGCAACTGCCAACACTGCTTAGTGCGCAGCAGCCGGTCAGCCAGCCGCAGCATCACGATGAGATGCTTTTCATCATCCAGCACCAGACCACTGAGCTGTGGCTCAAGCTGGTGTTGCACGAGCTGCGGAGCACTGCTGCCTGGCTCCGTGCGGACGACCTCGGTTCCGCGCTCAAAGGCATTGCGCGCGTCAAGCACATCCAGAAGACCCTCACCGAGCAGTGGTCGGTGCTGGCCACGCTGACTCCCACGGAGTATTCGCAGTTCCGTGGCTTCCTGGGCAATTCCTCCGGCTTCCAGTCAAGCCAGTACCGGGCCGTTGAGTTCATTCTGGGCAACAAGAACCGCAAGATGCTTCCGGTGTTCGACTCGGATCCGGAAGCCCACGCCATGCTGGATGAGTTGCTTCACGCGCCCAGCATCTACGACGAATTCCTGGCCTACCTCGCCCGCCAGGGGTTGGCTGTGCCCCGGGCTGTGCTCGAGCGGGACGTCACCCAGGCCCACGAGTTCACGCCCGAACTGGTGCCGCTCTTCAAGCACATCTACGAGAACGCCGCGGACAACTGGGGCGCCTACGAGGCCTGCGAGGAGCTGGTGGATCTTGAGGACAACTTCCAGTTATGGCGCTTCCGCCACCTGCGCACTGTGCAGCGGACCATCGGCATGAAAACGGGAACCGGCGGGTCGAGCGGTGCATCATTCCTGCAGAAAGCCCTCGAACTGACCTTTTTCCCGGAACTGTTCGCCGTCAGGACGGAGATCGGCCAGTGACCACACAGGAGCAATCAACCGTGGGAAACTCCGACGAGAAGGAAGCGGCCCTGCAGCAGCGCGCCGCCGAACTGGACCGGCAGGATCCGCTGGCGCGTTACCGCACCCAGTTCATCGGCACCGATACGCCACTGTCCTACCTCGACGGCAACTCCCTGGGCCGCCCGCTCCAGCGCACCGCAGAGGACATCGGCGCGTTCATCCGGGACGGCTGGGGCGGACGCCTGATCCGGGGATGGGACGAGGAATGGCTGGAGCTGCCCCAGTCCATCGGCGACCAGCTGGGCCGCGCCGTGCTCGGCGCCGCACCCGGACAAACAATCATCGCGGACTCCACAACCGTGGTGCTGTACAAGCTGATCCGCGCTGCCCTCGCGGCCGTGGCCGACCCCGACCGCAACGAACTGGTCCTGGACACCGAAAACTTCCCCACGGACCGCTACCTCGTGGAGGGTATCGCCCTCGAGGAAGGCCTGACACTCCGCTGGATCGAAACGGACCCCAACGCCGGGGTGACCGTGGACCAGGTGCGCGAAGCTGCCGGGCCGCGCACCGCCGTCGTACTCCTGAGCCACATCGCCTACCGTTCCGGCCATCTGGCGGATCTGCCGGGCATCACTGCAGCAGTGCACGACGCCGGCGCGCTGGTGGTGTGGGACCTTTGCCATTCTGCCGGTTCAGTCGAGATTGGGCTCGACAGTGCAGGCGTGGACTTCGCTGCCGGCTGCACCTACAAGTACCTCAACGGCGGGCCGGGATCGCCCGCCTTCGCCTACGTCAACCAGCGCCACCTCCCCTCGCTCAACCAGCCGATCTGGGGGTGGATGGGCCGCAAGGACGCTTTCGAGATGGGCCCCGGTTACGAGCCGGCCGCAGGTATCCGGGGATTCCTCAGCGGCACCCCGGCGATCTTCGGAATGCTGGCCATGCGGGGCACGCTCAACCTCATCGAGGAAGCCACCATGGCCGCCATCCGGGAGAAGTCGGTGAAGCTGACCGCATTCGCCGTCGAGGTCTTCGAAGCCTGGCTGGCACCCCTGGGCGTGGAACTTGCCTCGCCGCGGGAGCCGGGGGAGCGGGGCAGCCACATCACCCTGGACCATCCCGGTTTCACCAAAGAGAACGTCGCGTCGCTGTGGGACGAGGACGTCATCCCGGACTTCCGCGCCCCGCACGGCATCCGGGTGGGACTCTCGCCGCTGAGCACCAGCTTCGCGGAGGTACTGCAGGGCATGGCGGCAATCCGGGAGCAGCTGGCGCACTAACGGACTAGCTGTCCTGACCTGAGAGGTTGGTGATGCGGCTGGCCGGTGGGGTCTGTTTCGACAAGATTGGGCGGGGGCCGGTAAACTGGGGGACGGATCCGGCTGCAGTCCGTGGCGGCTGGTTCCTGTTGTGTGTGGCACTGTCCGGGTTTCCCGGACCAGCCGCGGCGGCAGACCCGGCAGTGATTTACTGACCTGGGCCCTCACGGCACATCCCTAGGAGTTATCGTGGCACTTGAAGCCGCTGTAAAGCAGTCCATCATCAAGGAATATGCAACCGGAGAAGGCGACACCGGTTCACCCGAGGTCCAGGTTGCTGTCCTTACCCAGCGGATCAAGGATCTGACTGAGCACATGAAGGAGCACAAGCACGATTACCACACCCAGCGCGGTCTGCTGGCCATGGTTGGTCGTCGCAAGCGCATGCTGAGCTACCTCAAGAAGACCGACATCGCCCGCTACCGTGCGCTCATCGAGCGCCTCGGCCTGCGCCGCTAGTCGGACTTAGGGGCGGCCCCTTCCCGCACGGAACGGGCCGCCTCCTTCACCTGAAAAATTAAACAGGAGGATCAACCGCATCACGCATTCGCGGTCCTCGGTAGTGATCCCCGGGAACGGCTTCGTTGACTGAAGCCCCGGCCCGTGGGTCTCGATCGACGACCGGGTGCAGGGCCAGTAGACAGATGCTGGCCTGGGTTGATGCGGCTGGACTTCCGTAAGAAAGAAACGGAGGTGACTCTCTTGGAGGGTCCCGAAATCCAGTTCTCAGAAGCAGTCATTGACAATGGCCGTTTTGGCAAGCGTGTAATCCGCTTCGAAACCGGCCGCCTTGCCAAGCAGGCAGCCGGCGCGGCGATGGTGTACATCGACGATGACACAGCCCTGCTGTCCGCTACTACGGCCGGCAAGCACCCGCGTGAAGGCTTTGACTTCTTCCCGCTGACGGTTGACGTCGAAGAGCGTATGTACGCTGCCGGCCGCATCCCGGGCTCGTTCTTCCGCCGCGAAGGACGCCCGTCCACCGAAGCCATCCTGGCCTGCCGCCTGATGGACCGCCCGCTGCGCCCCGCCTTCGTCAAGGGCCTGCGCAACGAGGTCCAGATCGTGGTGACCGTCCTGGCCATCAACCCTGACGAGCTCTACGACGTGGTGGCCATTAACGCCTCCTCCATGTCCACCCAGCTTTCCGGCCTGCCGTTCTCCGGCCCCATCGGCGGCGTTCGCGTTGCCCTGGTTGCTGACGAAAACGGATCACAGTGGGTTGCTTTCCCCAAGCACTCGCAGCTGGAAAACTCCGTCTTCAACATGGTGGTAGCCGGCCGTGTTGCCGGTGACGACGTCGCCATCATGATGGTTGAAGCCGAAGCTACCGACAACTCCTGGAACCTCATCAAGGAACAGGGCGCCACCGCCCCCACTGAAGAGGTTGTCTCCGAGGGCCTTGAGGCTGCCAAGCCGTTCATCAAGGCACTGTGCGACGCCCAGGCCGACCTGGCTGCACGCGCTGCCAAGCCGACTGTGGAGTTCCCGGTATTCCTCGATTACGAGGACGATGTCTACTCTGCCGTCGAGTCCGCTGCCGCTGACAAGCTGGCCGCTATCTTCCAGATCGCGGATAAGACGGAGCGCAACGACGCTTCGGACGCGCTGAAGGACGAAGTTACCGCTTCCCTGAGCGCCCAGTTCGAAGGCCGCGAGAAGGAGCTGTCCGCAGCGTTCCGCTCGGTCACCAAGCAGGTTGTGCGCCAGCGCATCCTCAAGGACCAGATCCGCATCGACGGCCGTGGCCTGACGGACATCCGCCAGCTCACCGCCGAGGTCGAGGTTCTGCCCCGCGTTCACGGTTCGGCCATCTTCGAGCGCGGCGAAACCCAGATCATGGGTGTCACCACGCTGAACATGCTGAAGATGGAACAGCAGATCGACTCGCTGTCGCCGGTGAAGACCAAGCGGTACATGCACAACTACAACTTCCCGCCGTACTCCACCGGTGAGACCGGACGCGTGGGCTCGCCCAAGCGCCGCGAAATTGGCCACGGCGCCCTGGCTGAGCGCGCACTCGTGCCGGTCCTGCCGTCCCGTGAGGAATTCCCGTACGCCATCCGCCAGGTGTCTGAGGCTCTCAGCTCCAACGGTTCGACGTCGATGGGTTCCGTCTGCGCCTCCACCCTGTCGATGCTGAACGCCGGTGTGCCCCTGAAGGCCGCCGTCGCCGGTATCGCCATGGGCCTGGTCTCCGACGAGGTTGACGGCCAGACGCGCTACGCGGCACTGACCGACATTCTCGGCGCCGAAGATGCCTTCGGGGACATGGACTTCAAGGTTGCCGGAACCTCCGAGTTCGTCACGGCCATCCAGCTGGACACCAAGCTTGACGGTATCCCCGCCTCGGTCCTGGCAGCAGCCCTGAAGCAGGCCCGCGAAGCACGCCTGCACATCCTTGAGGTCATCGACTCGGCCATCGACACCCCGGACGAACTCTCCGAGTTCGCACCGCGCGTCATCGCCGTGAAGATCCCCGTGGACAAGATCGGCGAAGTCATTGGCCCCAAGGGCAAGATGATCAACCAGATCCAGGAAGACACCGGCGCCGACATCTCCATCGAGGACGACGGCACGGTCTACATTGGCGCCACCGACGGCCCGTCTGCAGACGCAGCACGGTCCGCCATCAACGCCATCGCCAACCCGCAGGTCCCGGAAATCGGCGAGCGTTACCTGGGTACGGTCGTCAAGACCACCACCTTCGGGGCGTTCGTGTCGCTGACCCCGGGCAAGGACGGCCTCCTGCACATCTCCGAGCTCCGCAAGCTGGCCAACGGCAAGCGCGTGGACAACGTTGATGACGTTGTCTCGGTGGGCCAGAAGGTCCAGGTGGAAATCACCAAGATCGACGACCGTGGAAAGCTCTCGCTCGCCCCGGTAGTTGCCGAGGAAGAAGGCGCCGAGGTTGAGACCGAGCGCGCCCACACCACGGAACCTGCTGAAGGCGCTGACATCTAGCAGCCCCGGCTTGCGGGCCAAGCCCGCAGCACTTGTATGAATCGGCGGGGACGGTGGGTCGGTCCCCGGGCCCAGCGCTGTGGTGGTGGGAACCCAAGTCCTGCTGTCAATT
>NZ_JBWZCM010000006.1:0-194173 GCF_059383655.1 Pseudarthrobacter sp. Hb11 | reverse complement strand
GCACGAGGCAGACAAGGCCGGCTCCTAGCCCGCTCGTGGGCCGGCAGTTGAAACTGCCATGATGGCCCTGTGACTATCGCGAAGACCATCCTGCTGTTCATCCTTGCCGCCGCCGCTGAAATCGGCGGCGCATGGCTGGTGTGGCAGTCCGTCAGGGAAGGCAAGGAGTGGTGGTGGGCCGGCCTGGGCGTTATCGCTCTGGGCATCTACGGCTTCGCCGCAACATTGCAGCCTGACGCGCACTTCGGCAGGATCCTGGCCGCCTACGGTGGCGTGTTCGTTGCCGGATCACTCGTTTGGGGCATCGTCTTTGACGGCTTCAGGCCCGACAGGTGGGACATCGCAGGGTCGGCGATCTGCTTGCTGGGCGTCGCCGTGATCATGTTTGCGCCGCGGAACGCTGCCTGAGACGGGTCACCCTTCTTCGGCCGGGATCCGCACCGTGCAGTCCGCCGCGTCCCTTACTACGTCCTCCAAGTCCCCGGTGCGGTGCAGGACCTCGAGCTGCCGCGTTGCGCCCGTGCCGGCGTTGAGCAAATCGTCCATCAACTCCTCCACCCGTCCCAGGTCCCCGATGTCCTCCAGAGCCTTGCGGATGTGGTTCATCAAGGCATTTACGACGGCGAGGGCCGGCACCGGCCGGCTTGTCACCGGATCGAGCAGTTCGCCGCGCAGACCCCACCGGCTCGCCTTCCAGCCGGCCAGCCGCAGCAGCGCAGCGGGAACTACCGTGGGTTCAATTCCTTCCCGCCATTCCCGCGCTCCGGTCTCCACCAGCCCGCGGGCGATGCCTGCCAGCAACACCGTGTTCTGCGGCCGGAGGCACACGTCGGCAAGCCGAAGCTCCACCGTGGGGTAGTGCCGCGAGAGCCGGGCGTCGAAGTAGATCATCCCCTCGTCCAGCGCGACGCCGGTGCCCACCATGTCCTGCACCAACTGGTAGTAGGCCTCCGGGGTCCGGAGGATTTCAAGTGGGCCGGCCGAGGGCCAGCGGTTCCACACCTGCGAACGGTAGCTGGCGTAGCCGGTGTCCTCGCCGTGCCAGAACGGGGAGTTGGCGCTGAGGGCAATCAGCACCGGCAGCCAGTTCCGGATCCGGTCCAGCACGGCCACGCCCTCCTCCGCCGACTCCACCGAGACGTGGATGTGGCAGCCACACGTGAGCTGCTCACGGGCCGTGAGCCCGTATTCCTCCGTCATGGCTTTGAACCGCCGGAGCTGCACGGGATGGGGATCGGCGGGCAGCGGTGACGTGGCCAGCGCGGCCACCCTGACTCCGATGTCTTCTGCCGCCTGGTGCGCTATGGCCCGCCCTGCGATGATGTCCGCTTCCAGGGCAGCCAACGTGGAATGCGGCGGGGTGACCACCTCGATCATCTCCTGCTGGAACTCGGCCGTGAGGACAGGACCGTTGCGGGATTCCATCGGGCGGACATACAGGTCCAGGAGTGCGCCCGCTACCGGTACCGCCTCCCCGCTGCCGGGGTCCACCAGGAGCAGTTCCTCCTCGATCCCAAACGTCCGACGGCGCCCGGCCGCGCCTGCGCCGGCATCCTCAGCTAGCGCCGGGGTGCCTTCAACGTGGGACTGGACGAAGGCGCGAAGGTCCGCGTCGCCGTCGTGATCCTGGCCGTCGTTATCCATGGCAGGGTGCTCCGGGCCGCCGTCGTGGTCCTCGATGCCGTGATGCTGCCAGCTCACCGGGGCTGGGCAGGGTTGGTGGGATCGCCCTGCGACGGCGGGTTGATGGGGGGGCCGGGAACGCTGGCCGTCTGCGGGGTATCCGGCGTGCCGGTGTTGACCTCGGGAGTGCTGGGCGTGTGCGGGCCCCGCGGGACGGTGCCGCCCTGCAGGTCATGCAGCCTCTTTTCGAGGATCTGCATGATGGGCAGGCGGTTGCCGTGGGCCTTCTCGTACGTCATCAGCTGCGCCACTTCCGCCTCCTCCAGTCCGGAGATGCTCGACGGCAGGGTTCCCACCGGCAGGTGGTCGTAGTCCGGCAGCGGCAGGTCCTTGTGCAGGGGTACTTCGTTCACCGTTCTTCAGCTCCTTCTCTCGCAGTGCAACTTGGTGGCGGGTTTGTGGACAGACGGTCAGCCCCTGGCCCCGGCGCTTGCCGGCTCCGGCTCCTGGACCCCGCCCGCAAAGACTGACTCCGCCATTTGGGCCGCGATAGCATCCCAGTGGTACTTCTTCAGCAGCTCCCGGGTCTTCGGCCTTGGCCCGCGCGACGGATCCCGCTGGCCGAGCGTCCGGCACACCGAGGCGAAGCCGCCGGCATCGTCGCGCAGGTGCACGATTCCCGGGAAATCAGCGACGACGTCGGGCACCCGTGTGGAAACCACCGGCAGGCCGGCCGCAAGGTACTCAAGCGTTTTCGTGGGGCTGATGGAACGGGTTGCCTCGTTCAGCGCGAACGGCATCAGGGCCACATCCAGCCCGGCCATTGCCCCGGGAAGGTCCGCGTAGCAGGTGTACCCTGCGTAGCTGATGTTGGGCGCCTGGGGCAGGCTGGACGGATCGATCTTTGCCACCGGCCCGTACATTTTGATGTCCCACTCCGGCAGCGCTTCGGCCAGGCCGGCGATCAGCCCCAGGTCCAGCCGTTCGTCCAGTACACCCACGTATCCCGCCGCCGGACGCTGCCCCGGAACCCGGGCCTCCGCCGTCGGGCTCCGGTAATGCTCCGGCTCCACGCCGCTGGGAAAGAGCAGCGTGTCCGCGCGGCCCTGCCGCACCATGGACCGGTGGAGTGAACGGCCGCCGGCAAATACGACGTCGGCCCGGCGCAGGGCCTGGCGCTGCCTGACCACCAGCTCGGGCGGGGCGTCCTTGAAGGCGGCGAGATCGTCCATCACGTCATACACCAGCGTGGTGGGCTGGAGCGCGAGGGCCAGTTCCAGTGCCAGCGGGGTGTAAAGCCACACCACCCGCTCCCCCGCGGGCGGACCCACCAGTTCGGGCAGCTGCTCGATGTAGTCCGGGAGGACGTCGTCGAAAAAACCCACATGGTGGCCCTGCTCCGGGATTTCCAGCCAGGCGCGGTTCAGTCCGTTGACCTCCATGTGGTTCATCCGGTTCCGGCCCGCGAAGTCGGGTGACGGCGTGAGCGGCTCCTCCACGTACCAGGTGGAACAGCGGGAGCCCAGGCGGGATACGAGGTGCTGGGGGCGCTGCCACACCCAGTCCCAGCGGAGGTGCGACAAAACGATCAGTTCACTCTGCATTGACAATCCTCAATTCCATCCGGGTCTTGGTGTTGGGCAGGCTGTTTCCCTGATCCGCATCAGGGGCCGGTGCCCAGTTCCAGTGGGACATTTGTGGCTCGTAGCCGCGAAGCCAGGTGGCCACGGGTTCGCCCAGCGTGAAGGCAGGCAGCTCGTTCGACGGCGTGCCGGCGGCGGCTTTTGCATACGACTCGGACATCACCGAGGGCTGGCGGGCCAGCTCGTCGTCCAGCCAGTACACGCCCACGGGGTCGATATGGCCGTCGCTGCGGTACAGGAGCGTGTTCCAGTCCGTGGAGTCGATCACCGGGAACCAGCACAGGCCCTCCAGCGGAACCCCCATCTCCCGGGCCCGTTCGCACTGCTCCAGGACGTACTTGAACCAGGTGGCCCGGTCCGAGGTGGAGCCGCGGACGTTGGTCTCGGTGAGGAGGCACGGCAGCCGGTAGCGGTCCCAGTACAGGTAGATCTGCTGGGCAAGCGGCAACGGGTACGGGGTATTGGGCGAGCCGCCATTCTCATCGAAGTGCCACTGGCAGTGGGCGTAGTAGTCCATCCCCAGCACGTCGATCCGTCCCGGTTCCAGGTCCTGCAGCTTCCCGCCTCCGGCCTCGCGGAGCAGCTCCGCCAGGGGGCCGTGGAGGTCGTAGCCTTTGCCCAGGAAGCTGTCCAGCACCAGGAACCGGCGTTCGTTGGCCATGGTGGCGTAGGCGCTTCCGCCGGGACCTTCGCCGGTGTGGTGCTCGCAGGTGTCCACCCACACATGCTTGGCGTCCGGGAGCATGTCCTTGTAGGCGCGGCTTGCCTCGGCCACGGCCGGCAGCACATTGAGGATCTGGGCCACGAAGTTGTCCAGGCCCTTTTGGTAGGGCGGCCAGATGGCCTCGTGGCCGGTGAGGAACAGGGTGGAGAAGGGCTCGTTGAAGAGTGTGTACTCCTCAATCCAGGGGTAGCGCCGGGCAAACTCCTCGGTGTACCGCAGGTAGGCATCGCGGAAGCGGGGGTCCGCGAAGCCGCCGTCCATCCACCGGGGGTAGCTGGTGTGGTGCACCAGGTCCACGATGGGCCGGAAGCCGTGGTCCCGGAGATAGTGCAGCACCCTGTCCGTGTCCTGCCAGTTGAAGAGGCCTTCCTCGGCCTCCACCCGGTGCCAGCGGACCGGATACCTCAACCTGGTCACTCCGCAGCTGGTCAGCAGTCCAAGGTCCTGCTTCCATTGGACGTCGTGGGCGGTGGACTCGAAAATGTCCGTGTCGTGCCGGGGAAGATACGTACTCTCAAAGGCGCCGATGATGTCGATTCCGCTCATATGCCCGCCCCTTCCCCCTGCAGGGTACGGCCCGTATTGCCGGCCAGCTGAACGTAGACGAGGTCCAGCAGCTCCGCCGCCCTCAGGTTCAGCCGCCGGGATTCATCCAGGTCCCGGTCCAACCGGAGGATCTCGGCACGCAGCTCTGCGATGTCCGCGGCCGCTACAGCCAACCGCAGGTTCATCTCCTCCAGCGGGTCGCTCAGGGGCTCGTGCTCGGGCAAAGCATCGCTCAGGAAATCGTTCATGGCAGGGCCCTCACTTTCAGTCGGCGGACGGGTTTGGCGCCTTCGCGCCCGGGTTGTGGTGGAACTTCTTCTGCTTCAAGCCCCAGCTCTGCGAGGCGGCTCGTCAGGGCGGCAACGTCAACGGGGGCATGCAAGCGGCAGTCCGGGAACGGCGGTTCACAGTCCCCTGACTGGAATTCCAGGAAGGCCTCGGCGGCCGTTTGCTGGTTCCGCAGCAGGTGCCCGATCAGCGTCAGCGTGTTCTCCCGGCCCTGCCCGTTGAGGGAATTCAGCAGCAGCCTCGCGTACACGTGCAACGGACCATTGCCTTGGTTCGCGAGGCAGGCCAGCGGTGCGGTCTCCCGGAGCGAGTTGAGGTTCACCCGCCGGGCAACCAAGGTGCCAGGGCCCGCCTGGTGCATGCGCAGGTTCTCAATTGCGGGGCGGCTGTAGTCAACGGCCACCACATGGTGCCCCTGCTCCGCGAAGTGCTTCCCATCCGCGCCGTGCCCGCAGCCAAGCTCCAGGATCCGGGACCCCGGGGAAAGCTCACCGGCGAGCTCCGTAGCCCAGGCCGAGGTTCCGGGTCTGTCGTTGGCACGGAGCAGCGCGCGGTGGTGGTCCTCCCAGTTCTCCCTGTCACCATCCAGGCTGCCCAGCCAGTTGTCATAGCGACGGCGGGCCGGTGGCGGCGTGGTGAACCGGAACGCCGGATCCGGGGTGTGCCAGCTGGGTCCGTAGATCGCCGCGAGCATCTGCTCCGGCTCGGCCGGGGCCGGAAGCTCCCGTCCGTTGATGGTGAGGGTGCGCAGCGGGAAGATACCCACGTTTTCGGTGTGCTCGCGGGCATGGAACGTGCCGTGGAACCAGCCCCCCACGTTGAAGTAGGTGAAAATGTCCAGGTAGAACCGGTCCGTGCCGTCCGCTCCGGGAAACAGCAGCTGCAGGTGCCCCGCGGAATGCCGGACCGTTTCGTAGCCTTGCGCGTGCAGGGCCCGTTCCAGCTCGAAGCCCTCCAGCGCTATGTCCGACGGGTTTTCGTGCCGGCTGAGGTAGGCCAGGTCCACGTCGTCATCGCCCGGCATCACCCGGCCGTCCCGCACTGGACCGAGGAGGGTGCCGCCGGTGACAAAGAGTTCCTGGCCGCGGCCCCGCGACCACTCCACCAGCTTGCAGGCCTCATCCAGCGCCTCGTCGATCAGGTGGGCGCGCTGGCCTTCAAAGTTCCGCGCGATCCGCCCCCACTTGTTAATGATCTGCGCCATCCCGGTGCCGGGCTCCTCGAGCGAGAACTGGTGCGGTGAATCATCAAAGGTGACTGTCGCCGTCGGGCATAACGGCGTTCCGTCCTGCAGCACGCCGAGCCGCGCCCAGCCGGACAGGCGGCCGGCGAGTGCGGGCGGCCAGTCGATGGTGCAGCAGCCGGAGCCACGCCGTGCGGCCTCACCGGCCCGGACATTCCAGATGGGCCTGTCCCCCAGCAGGATGGACAAGGTGGCATCCCGGGGAATCGGCGGCCCCGCGAGGATAAGCGAAAACCTGTCCGCCTGGAGGCTGTGGCTGTGGACGCTGCGGATCTCGACGTCCTGGCTCATGGTTGGGCAACCAGTTCCGAGTCCTTGGACGGGTCCGTGTAGGGAAGCCGGACGTCCACCACCTGCCCAGTCATAGCCGACGCCAGCACCTGGATGCTGGCCCCGGCAACAGCGGCGGCGGGCAGCAGGGATCCTTCCTCCTCGGCCCCGAAAGCCCTGGTCCGCATGGGCGTGGCCGTCCGGCTGGGGCTGATGCAGTTGACCCGGATGCCGTCCGAGCTCCACTCGTCCGCGAGCGCCTGGGTGAGGTTCACGATCGCGGCCTTGGTGGCGGAGTAGACGGTGTAGTTGGCGCGGCCGCGGGTGTAGGAACTGGAGGCGAAAAGCGTCAGCGATCCCCTGCTTTCGGCCAGGTACTTCTGCGACTCCTGGGCCACGATGAAAGCCGCCGTGAGGTTCACATCGAGATCATGGTGCAACTGCTCGTCCGTCAGCTGGGACAGCGGGCCTACGCTGAGTACGCCTGCGGAGAGGATGACATGGTCCACGCGGCCGTGGGCGGCTGCCGCGGACGCGAGCGCCTGGGCCACGCAGCCGCGGTCCTCCACGAAGGTGCCGTTGCCGGTGCGGCTCTGCCCCGCCACCACAGCTCCTTCGGCTTGGAGCTGCTGGACGAGCTCGAGGCCGATTCCCGAGCTTGCACCGAAGACCACAACAATGGAGCCGCGGAGCCCGCCCGCGCTCCCGTTCGGCAGCATGGTTTTGTGTTTCAACTGGAACAGTTTGTCCGCAAGATGGATGTCGATGGGCTGGGTGATCTTGATGTTGGCCTCGTCGCCGTCCACAACGAAGATGGGAACATCCGGGCAGTACTTAAGGACCACCGAACAGTCATCCGTCGCGAAGAAGTCCGGGTCCTGCCTTGCCCGTTCATACGCTGTGGCAATGACCGGCATCCGGAAGGCCTGCGGCGTCTGGCCCCTTCTCAGCTTGGCCCGCGGCGGCACGGCGCGGATGAAGTTCCCATCGTCCACTTCGATGATGGTGTCGGCTGAGGGGATGGCGGTGTCGACGGCGGCATAGACGTCGAGTGCGCGGATGCAGGCGAGGATGATGTCGCCGTCGAGCAGCGGCCGGACGGCGTCGTGGAAGATGACGTTGGCGTCCTTGTCCGCGATGGCGTCCAGGGCAAGGCGTGAGGTTTCGCTGCGGTCTGTGCCGCCGGCAAGGATCGCCGTGAGCTTGGTGAACTTGTTGGCTGCTTCCGCATCCGGTGTGCCGGGTTTGCTGCCCAGGAGCAGTTCCTCGGCCCGCGGTATGTAGCCCGGGGCCATCATGACGATGATCTCGTCCACCAGCCCACAGTGCTCGAACAGCTCCACCGTGTGCTCAAGGCTAGTGCGGCCGGCGATCGGGACAAACTGTTTGGGTATGTCCAGGCCCATCCGGGCGCCGACACCTCCGGCCAGGATGACCGCGACGTTGCGGCGGCGGGTGCCGGATGGAGAGGGTGGTTTCTGGTCCATGACTGGTCCTTTCCTTCGAGTTGGCGGCCTAGCGGCGGCCGATGGGGGTGCCTCCCGTGTTCTCGGTGGCGGAGGGGATGATGACGGATGCGGCCTGCAGCCGCTGCCGGGTTTCCTCGGCGGTGATGTAGGAATCCATTCGGGGGTACTCGCCCACCGGGACCACCGCCGAGACGAAGGTCCGGTTGTGGATCCGGATCAGGTTGAAGGAGCGGGCACCGTCCAGGCCCTGCATGGCACCCGAAGGCAGGGCCAGGTCCTGGTTGTAGCTGGTGGAGGAGGCCACGGAAACGGGAATGTTTGCAAAGGTGGAAAAGACGCTGTGATGGGTGTGCCCGGAGAGGATCCCGATGACGTCGCTGCCTTCCAGCACCCGGGCCAGGCCGTCCTGGTTCCGCAGCTCCGAAAGTACCGCGAGCTCCTGTACCGGCGGAACAGGCGGGTGGTGGATCACCAGGAGCGTGCCGTCGTCGGCCCTTGTCTCCAGTTCCCCTGCCAGCCAGTGCAGCTGCCCGTCATTGATCTCGCCGTGGTGGTAGCCCGGCGTTGAGGAGTCCAGGACCAGCACCCGCAGGTTGCCCAGGTAATAGGTACGGTCAACCGGGAGCTCCTGCGGCGCCTCATCCAGGAGCATCCTTTGGAAGTTGGCACGTTGGTCGTGGTTGCCCATTGCCCAGATGAGCTGGGCGCCCATCCGTTCAGCGTATGCCTGGCTAGTAGTTCTCAGGCGCCGGTAAGCCTCCAGGCTGCCCTTGTCCGTGAGGTCGCCGGAAAAAATGATGGCTTCCGGCTTCAGCCCGCTGGCCTCGACGGCGTTAAGGACTTCCACCAGTCCCGTCTGGGGATCCAGCTCGCCGTACAGCAGCCCCTCTTCCACAAAATGAGGGTCGCTCACGTGGACAAGCACATGGTTGGGGTTTGAGTACTCGGGGCGGAACTGGTGCATCGGGGCCTTTCAGCTTTTCCCAGGGCGGAGCCCAAGCCGGGAAGGTGTGCTGACGGGCGCTGCATGCCGTCGGGGGTAGAACATAATAAGCACGCTTATGAAATGTTGGGAAGACCTGTCTTTTATCCCGGCCGTGTGCTGGCGCTCCTCCACGGCGTATCAGCAGGCGGGCAGCGGGTAGCTGTACTTCCCTGGCCGCCGCGGGTAGATTCAGGAGTGTGACGGGCGTAACTCCTGTCCTTCCCCGGCCCTCCTGCGCTGGCCGTGGAAACAGCTGCTGGAGCAAGCCGGTGGCACACCTTGCAGAAATGGATTGAGCCATAATGCCGTCCTCGCACTTCCAGCAGTTCCTTGACCAAGCCACCATTCATGACCCTGCGGCCGAATATCCGTTGGGGCCGGACTGCCTTTACGGCCTCTACGTCAGCTGGGCATCGCTGCACGGCTTCCGGGCCAAACCGGACCAGGCTTTCCGCGCCGGGATGAAGCGCTGCGGCGTCGACGTGAACGACTCCCACCTGCACATGACCGGCCCCGCCGCGGCCGACTACATCCTCAGCAGCTACCCCGACGTCGCCTGACGCTGCCGCCGCGCCGCGCCAAACGGGTGGTTTGGGGACAGCCATGGGATTCGAGCCGCACGAGCCAGAGCAGCGCAGGGAGCTCAATTCCACCTTGCTGCAAGCCGACATCACCGTCCCGGAGCTCTGGCTGCGGTACTTCAGCATGAGCGGCACCGCCGGCGAATACGAGGTCCAGGCCTACGTGGAGGGACTGATCTCCCTGCCTGCCCTGCAGCGCCACCTGCTGGCCATGGCGGCCAGGGAAATTATCAGCGAGACGCCCTGAAGCCACGCCCGACGGCGACAGTTACGCACCGCCGTCGGCATGGCTTCCGTCCTCTTCCCATTGAGCTCCTTCCCGCGCTAGTGTGGGCACAAAACCACTGGCCAGAGCCATGGGTTATCAGGCTCATGCAGTTGGGCCTCTGGGGGATTTTCCGGAGGGAACCGCGGTGAGCAAAACTGGAAGAAACACCTTTAGAGGGCGGCGGGGTGCCGCTTTACTCCTCATCCCGGCTCTGATGGCTTTGACTTCCTGTTCTGCGGAGGTCCAGCGCGGCTGGCTGCCCGGTGAACGGGACACCACAGACCACACCCCCCTGGTCACTGACCTGTGGGTGAACTCGTGGATCGCGGCAACCGTGATCGGCGTGATCACCTGGGGACTCATCCTGTGGTGCATCATCGCCTACCGCCGCAGGAAAGATACGGTCGGGTTTCCGCGGCAGATGAGCTACAACCTTCCGCTGGAGGTCTTCTACCTCTCTGTACCGCTCATGATTGTGGGCGTGCTGTTCGTGTTCACCGACCGTGAGCAGCGGGCCATGGACGACCGCTTCGAGGACCCCGATGTGATCATCGATGTCCGCGGCAAGCAGTGGGCCTGGGACTTCAACTACGTCAAGGAGGACGTCCACGAAGACCCGGGCGTGCAAGCCCACCTGGACGGGAACTGGGGCACACCGGACCGGCTGCCCACCCTGTACCTGCCGGTGGGCAAAAAGGTGGAACTGCAGCTGAACTCCCGTGACGTCCAGCATTCCTTCTGGGTTGTGGAATTCATGCAGAAACGGGACATGTACCCCGGGGAAAACCAGTTCAACAGGTTCATCGACATCATTCCCAACCGCACCGGCGAGTATACCGGCAAGTGCGCTGAACTCTGCGGTGAATACCACTCCGAGATGCTCTTCAAAGTCCGGGTGGTAACCGAGCAGGAGTACAACACCCACATCGCCGACCTCCGCGCTAAGGGCAACACCGGCATCCGCGGCGATGAATACGACCGCAACCCGGCACGGCCGGCCCTGGAACAGGCACAACAAAGGACGGAACCGCAATGACCACCACCGGCCAAAACATGGGCGTAACGTCGGCGACTGCCGCACCTGCGGTGGTGAAGCGACCCAAGGGCAGCATGGTGGTCAGCTGGATCACCTCCACGGACCATAAAACCATCGGGTATATGTACCTGATTTCCTCGTTTGTTTTCTTCCTGCTGGCCGGCATCATGGCGCTGCTGATCCGTGCCGAACTGTTCGAACCCGGCATGCAGATCCTGCAGACCAAAGAGCAGTACAACCAGCTGTTCACGATGCACGGCACCCTGATGCTCCTGATGTTCGCCACCCCGCTTTTCGCCGGGTTTACGAACGTCATTATGCCGCTGCAGATCGGTGCACCGGATGTCGCTTTCCCGCGGCTGAATGCGCTGGCCTTCTGGTTCTTCCTGTTCGGCTCCACCATCGCAACGTCCGGCTTTATCACCCCGCAGGGCGCTGCCTCCTTCGGCTGGTTCGCCTATGCACCGCTGTCCAACACCACATTCACACCCGGCCTGGGCGGGGACCTGTGGGTGTTCGGCCTGGCACTGTCCGGCTTCGGAACCATCCTGGGCGCGGTCAACTTCATCACCACCATCATCTGCATGCGTGCACCCGGCCTCACCATGTGGCGCATGCCGATCTTCACCTGGAACGCCCTGGTCACGTCCATCCTGGTGCTGATGGCCTTCCCGCCGCTGGCTGCGGCGCTGTTCGCACTGGGAGCGGACCGGAAATTCGGCGCCCACATCTATGACCCGGCGAACGGCGGTGCCATCCTCTGGCAGCACCTGTTCTGGTTCTTCGGCCACCCCGAGGTGTACATCATCGCGCTGCCGTTCTTCGGCATCGTCTCCGAGATCTTCCCGGTGTTCAGCCGCAAACCGATCTTCGGTTACAAGGGCCTGGTTTACGCCACCATCGCGATTGCTGCCTTGTCCGTGACGGTGTGGGCCCACCACATGTACGTCACCGGGGCAGTGCTGCTCCCGTTCTTCGCGTTTATGACCATGCTTATCGCAGTCCCCACGGGCGTGAAGTTCTTCAACTGGATCGGAACGCTGTGGGGCGGTTCGCTGACGTTCGAGACGCCCATGCTGTGGAGCCTCGGCTTCCTGATTACGTTCCTCTTCGGCGGCCTCACCGGCATCATCCTTGCCTCCCCGCCGCTGGACTTCCACGTCTCTGACTCCTACTTCGTGGTGGCACACTTCCACTACGTGGTGTTCGGGACCGTGGTGTTCGCCATGTTCGCCGGGTTCTACTTCTGGTGGCCCAAGTTCACCGGGACCATGCTCAACGAGCGCCTGGGGAAGATCCACTTCTGGATGCTGTTCCTGGGCTTCCACGGCACCTTCCTGATCCAGCACTGGCTCGGTGTGGAGGGCATGCCCCGCCGCTACGCGGACTACATGCCTGAGGACGGGTTCACCGGAATGAACCAGCTCTCCAGCATCAGCTCCTACCTGCTGGGCGCCTCGGTGATCCCGTTCTTCTGGAACGTCTTCATCACGTGGCGGACCGGCAAGAAGGTCACCGTGGACGACCCATGGGGCTTCGGCGCCTCGCTGGAGTGGGCCACGTCCTGCCCGCCGCCGCGGCACAACTTCACCTCGCTGCCAAGGATCCGCTCGGAGCGCCCGGCGCTGGACCTGCACCACCCTGAGCTGAGCGTCCGCGAGCACGAGCCCACTCACGGCCCCGTGGCCGCTGCCCTTGGCGCTGCGGACATTGGCCCGGGGGACGTACGGGATCCGGACCCCAACAAGTAGCCGCAACGAAGCCCCCTGCCAGCCGGTCATTCTGGGTACCGGCCGACAGGGGGCTTCTTCTTGCTGGCTGAGGTTAGCCCTTTGTCTCCTTGGGGTTGTCAGCGTCCTTCAGTTCAATCTCTGCCGTGGCCTGGATGAGTGCGAGCAGCTCCGGGTCCAGTCCCGGGGCAAACTCTTCCTTGCGCTCCGGGGCCATTGTCTTGGGGACACCCGTGGGCATGACTTCGGTGCTGAGTTCAGTGCCGTCGTTCGACGGCGATGCGCCCCGGTACAGCTTCCCTGCCTGGCTGAGGTTGTCCGCGCTGAAGGTGTATTGGACGCTTTGCAGCCCCAGGTCGAGGAGCTTCTTGACTTCGGGGAACTGCTCGGCGTTGGTCTTGGGGATGGGAAGGACCTTGCCCCAGTTCACTCCGAGGCTTTCCAGCGCCTTGGCAAAGGCATTCTCGTGCGCCTGGTCGCGGACGATCAGGTAGGCAATGGTGGAGCGGGCCGTCTTGTTCTCCGTCATCTCGTAGATGCGGCACTTCTGCAAGCGGCCAGTGGATTCAAGCATCAGGTTGTACAGCAGATCCAGGACCAGGTTTCCGCTGTTGTAGACGTAAGACCCCAGCCACGGGTTGCCGGCGGCGTCCACGGGCAGCGCGCCCTGGGCACCCACCAGGTAGTGGTGGATGTTGCTGGTGTCCAGCGCGATCTTGAGCGGCGTGGCACCCTTCGCCCCGGGCTCGTCCACGGGGTCGGTTTTCTTTCCTTGGTAGCGCGGGGAGCCGTCGAGAAGCTGGGCAATGGTAGTGCCGATGAGCTCGACGTGGCTTATTTCTTCAGTCCCCACGCCTTGGAGGAGGTCCTTGTAGGGCTTGGACGCCGGGTCTCCGCGGAAGTTAATGCTCTGGAACAGGTACTGCATCATGGTGCGCATTTCGCCGAACTGGCCGCCCAGGCCTTCCTGCAACGCGTTTGCTGCTGCCGGATCAGGCTCATCGGCAGCAATTTCATTGATGAGGAGTTCAGTGTGCAGGTACATGTGATTCTCTCCTTGTGGTCTGTGCTGGTGCCGGGCCGGCGCCGGTCCAGCTACTGCTGAACCATTCGCCTGCGGCCAGGGATGCTGTCACGCCGATACGCTGCGGCAGCCGAGTTAATCAGCATGCTTACTATCCTGCTTCAGATGCTCTGGTTTGGCCAGACGTTGGACTACCCCTAAACAGAAGCCACCCGCCCACGGCCAGGACCACGCTGACCGTGAGGAAGCCAAGGTCCCAGGCCAGGGGCCCGCCGAGGTCGTCCCGGACATGATGGATCTGCAGCAGCTGGTGGTTGACCAAGCCCTCGACGATGTTGAAGACACCCCAGCCGCACAGGACCAAACCGGCGTGGAAGCTCCAGCATGCGGACAGCCGCCCCTGCTGCCTGGCCCGGACGGTGAGGGCCGCCGCGGCCACCACCAGCACCCACATGGCACTGTGGAACAAGCCGTCGGCCAGGGTGTTCAGTTCCAGGCCTGCCACCGTCTTGGTGTTGCCGCTTTCGGTGTGGCTGAGCATGTGGTGCCACTGCAGCAGCTGGTGCAGGACGATGCCGTCCACGAACCCGCCGATCCCCATGCCGAACAGGAACGCCGGGGCCCTGGCCGGTGCGCCGGCCGCCCTGGCCGGCGTGGTTCGGGTTTCCCTTGACACTGTTCCGCTCCCCCTTCTATCGGTGCACCTATCACCTTGTCCCCTACCCGCCGTCGGACGCTCTAAGCATCCTCCGCACCCGCTTCCGGCGCCTGTGCGGGGACCCTTGACCAGTCCTGCCCGAGGTGGAAACGTAGTGCAGGCGGTGCGCCTCAAGCAGCGGGGGTGGTTCCTGCACGAGACGGGAACCGCACTGCCAGCCAACAACCAAGGCGGCACACATGCGAGCAATGGTTTACCGGGGCCCGTACAAAATCCGGGTCGAAGAAAAAGACATTCCGAAGATCGAGCACCCTAACGACGCGATTATCCGCGTGACCACCGGGGCAATTTGCGGCTCGGACCTGCACCTTTACCACGGCATGATGCCGGACACCCGGGTGGGCATGACGTTCGGGCACGAGTTTGTGGGCGTGGTGCACGAGGTGGGCTCCTCGGTGCAGAACCTCGTACCGGGCGACCGCGTGATGGTCCCCTTCAACGTCTACTGCGGCTCCTGTTATTTCTGCTCCCGCGGCCTGTTTTCAAACTGCCACAACGTAAACCCGAATGCGACGGCGGTGGGCGGCATCTACGGTTACTCCCACACCTGCGGGGGTTACGACGGCGGCCAGGCGGAGTTCGTGCGCGTCCCGTTCGCCGACGTGGGGCCTGCGAAGATTCCGGACTGGATGGACGAAGAGGACGCTGTCCTGCTCACCGACGCGCTTCCCACCGGCTACTTCGGGGCCCAACTCGGTGACATCGTGGAAGGCGACACGGTGGTGGTATTCGGTGCCGGCCCGGTGGGCCTGTTCGCCGCCAAGTCCGCCTGGCTGATGGGCGCCGGGAGGGTGATCGTGATCGACCACCTGGAGTACCGGCTGGAGAAGGCCCGCACCTTCGCGCACGCCGAAACGTACAACTTTGTGGAGTACGACGACATTGTGGTGCACCTGAAGAAAGCGACTGACTACCTGGGCGCCGACGTCGTGATTGACGCGGTGGGGGCCGAGGCGGACGGCAACTTCCTCCAGCACGTGACCGCCGCCAAACTGAAACTGCAGGGCGGCTCGCCCGTGGCGCTGAACTGGGCCATCGACGCTGTCCGCAAGGGCGGAACGGTGTCCGTGGTGGGCGCGTACGGCCCGATTTTCAGCGCGGTGAAATTCGGGGACGCCGTGAACAAGGGCCTGACGCTGCGGATGAACCAGTGCCCGGTCAAACGGCAGTGGCCGAGGCTGTTCGAGCACATCCGGAACGGGTACCTGAAGCCCAGCGACATCGTCACCCACCGTGTCCCGCTGGAGCATATTGCCGAGGGGTACCACATGTTCTCCGCGAAGCTTGATGACTGCATCAAGCCCCTTATCGTTTCCACCCCGGCCTGAGAGGAAGGGCATCATGGCTGAGATACCAACGCCTTACACCGCCGGCAAGCCTGGCCTGAAGGAGTCCAAGGAGGAACTGCGGGCGCGCATCCCGGGATGGGGCGCGGACCTCGACCCGGCGGACCGGCCCTCCTTCCCCCGCGAGCAGCCGGGAATCGAGACCGGCGCGCACTGGGACTTCCCGGAACGCCAAAACGAGGAGTGGCCCCGGGAGCGGTCCATCGAACACGCTTTTGTGACCCCGGTTTTTGGAACGTCGACCCCTCCTGCCGGAGTCTCGGGAGCCATCCGGAAGTACGCCTACGCCAGGTTCAGCGAGGGCAGGGCCGCGCACTGGCTGCTGCTGATCGCCGCTGACCGGGTGGACGCGTGGGAGCACCACCTCGCCTCGCTGGCCACTGTGCGCCCGGACAACCCTGTGACCGAGACGGGCGTGCTCAGCGAGTTTTCCCGGCACGGCCTGAGCTCCCGGCTCGGGAAGAAGCGGGCAGACGTCAACCACCAGTGGATCGATCCGATTGTGGTGGGCGGGCCGTGGGTGCTTGCCGGCCTGGGTGGCGTTGCCGCGGTGCGGGCGCTGCGGCGGGCGGCGGGGCGGAAATGACGCAGGCTACCTCGGGCAAGGCGTCCTTCAGCACGGTGGCGGACGGCGTCCACTGCGTCTCAGAAGCCTTCGTCAACTTCTATCTGGTGGAGAGCCCCGACGGGCTGACCCTGGTGGACTCCGGGCTGCCGGCGATGTGGAAGACACTGGAGGAATCGGTCCAGGGGCTGGGGCACGCCGTGGGCGACATCAGGGCGGTGGTGCTCACGCACGCGCACTTCGACCACCTGGGCCTGGCGCACCGGCTGCACACGGAGTTCAGGATTCCCGTCTGGGTGCACGGCGGTGACTCCTTCATCGCCCGGCACCCCTACCGGTACCAGCACGAGAAATCGCGCTTCATTTTCTCGCTCTCCCATCCCGGCGGCCTGCCCGTCCTGGCCCGGATGACCAAGGCGGGCGCGTTGCGGGTGAAGGGCGTTGACGACCTGACCCTGTTTCCCGCTGGACTTGGCACCCTGCCGGTGCCGGGACAGCCCGAGGTGGTGTTCTCCCCCGGTCACACCGCCGGCCACTGCGGGCTGTACCTGCGGGACCGGGACGTGCTGTTCAGCGGGGATGCGTTGGTGACGCTGGACCCCTATTCCGGAAGGACGGGGCCGCGTATCGTGGCCGGGGCCGCCACCATGGACAGCCGGCAGAACCTGGACACTCTGACGCAACTGGCACGGACCGGCGCTTCCCTGGTCCTGCCCGGGCACGGGGAACCCTGGACGGGCGGCATCGAGGAGGCAGTGGCAGCAGCCCGGCGCGAGGCAGCCTGACCAAGCTGTGCGAACCCCCGCCGTCGTGATTCCTGTCTGCTGACACAGAAGAATCACCCTGCTGAAACATTTCAGCAACCTCGGCGGGGCAAGCTGTGAGTACGGGGATACAACAGCAGGAGGCACCGCATCATGGAGGCACAAAAAGTACTGACCGCCCAGCTTCGCATCGGCGACCAGATCGAGGCGTGGCACAACGGCAAGCTGTTCCATCGGGGGCGGGTGACCGACGTGGTACCCGCCCTGGAACTGTTCTGGATCCTCGACGCGAGGACTGGCGCACGGAAGCTGCTGGATCCGGAGGCGCTGGAGATCCGGCATGTGGAGGCACCGGCGCAGCCGCTGGCCACGGCCTGAGAGGGTCTGGCGTACGTGCGGGCGGGCGGTGCGGGGGCCGTGCATAGAATGAGTTTGATGCGGAACCACCGCGGAAGTCCGGGCGCATATGCCCACAACCACGAAGGAGCACACCGTGATTGGATTCATCGTTGCCGGCCTGGTTATCGGCGCACTGGCCCGCCTCATCAAGCCGGGCAAGCAGAACCTGGGCCTGCTCGCCACCTTGCTGCTGGGCCTTGTCGGTTCGGTGATCGGCGGCGTGGTGGCTTCGCTCCTGGGCACCGGAGACATTTTTGAACTGAACTTCCTGGGCTTCATCGTGGCTGTCATCGCGTCGGTGCTCCTGGTGGGCACCGCGGAAGCAGTTGCCGGGCGCCGGAAGTCAGTGCGCCGCTAACCTCGTTGAGCCGCCCGCCCAGGATTTGCGGGCTGCCGGCCCGACCGGACGAAATGCAGCAGGCCCCCTGGAACTTCCCGGGGGCCTGTTGCGTCAAGTGGGCCAAGCGTCTGCGGTGACAGCCCGACGGCGGCCCCTTGGCTGGGACCCTATGTGCGGTCCTGGTACACGTCCGGGATGCCGTCCTCATCTGCGTCCACTTTCTCGGCTTCCTCCGCCGCCCGGTACTGGCGGTTCCTGGTCCGGAGCACGGCCGTTGCCAGTAACGCCGCCACCAACGAGGCGGTCAGGATGCCGACTTTGGCATGGTCGTCGTGCAGGCTGCCCTGACCGAAGCTGAGTTCAGCCACCAGCAGGGACACCGTGAATCCGATGCCTGCCAGGAGGGACACACCAAAGACATCGATCCACTTGAAAGACTTGTCCAGCTCAGCCCTGCTGGTTTTCGTCAGCAGCCAAGTGGTGCCCAAAATACCAATAGGCTTTCCGAGCACCAGGGCCACAATGATGCCCAAAGCCACAGGATCAGCCAGGGCGGAGGCGAATCCTTCCAGTCCGCCCACGGCCACGCCCGCGGAGAAGAAGGCGAAGACCGGCACCGCAATGCCTGCAGAAATGGGCCGGAACCGGTGTTCGAAGATTTCGGCCAGTCCCGGTCCCGCGTCGGGGCCGCCAGCCGCCTGCGAGCGGATTACGGGGATGGCGAAGCCCAGCAGCACTCCGGCCACAGTGGCGTGAATTCCGGAGGCGTGGACAAGCGCCCACGTGGCCACCCCGAGCGGCAGCAGGATGAACCAGGCCGCCGGAGCTTTCAGGCCGAAGAAGTATCGGAATCTATGCGCCAGGAAGGCGTAGAGCGCCAGGGGGATGAGTGCCAGGAGCAGCGGCATGACGTGCAGGTCGCTGGTGTAGAAGAAGGCGATGATGCTGATGGCAATAAGGTCATCGACTACAGCCAGCGTCAGCAGGAAGATCCGCAGCGCGCTGGGCAGGTGCGAGCCGATGATAGCCAGGACCGCCACTGCGAAGGCGATGTCCGTGGCAGTGGGGATAGCCCAGCCGCGCAGGGTTTCCGGGCTGGTCAGGTTGATGGCCACATAGATCAGCGCCGGGACTACCACGCCGCCCGCTGCGGCAGCCACCGGAACGATGGACTTGTTCAGCTGCCGCAGGTCCCCGGCCACGAACTCCCGTTTGAGCTCCAAACCCACCAGGAAGAAGAAGATTGCCAGCAACCCGTCGGCAGCCCAGGCTCCGAGGCTGAGGTCAAGGTGCCACGGCTCGTAGCCAATTTTGAAGTCCCGCAAGGCGAAATAGCTGTCCGAAGCCGGAGAGTTGGCCCAGACCAGGGCGATCAGCGCCGCCGCAACCAGCAGCGCTCCGCCGACGGTCTCTTTGCGCAAAATCTCGCCGATCCGCAGGGCTTCGGCATAGCTGCCCCGGCCGAAAATGGTGGAGCGGGTTCGATTGGGTGGGGGCGTTGGGCTCATCAAGCATCCTCAAATCCGGGGTCGGCAAATATATGCCGACCAGACTTCCCGGCGCACCTTCGATCCATACTACGGGCTCAGCTTCCTCTTCTGCTTATCGCTTCGTTGCAGCCGGGCTTGGCATCAGCATGTGGCCCGGTTCACGTGGTGACCCATCCAGGCCGGGAGCAGCAGCGAAGTGCCTATGTCCCTCACCTGGGACGACAACGTCACTTGTATGAGGAGACTGCATTCCGATGAACAAGACACTCCGCCTTATGGCTGTTCCCACCCTCGCTCTGGGAGCCCTTGCCCTTTCGGCTGCCCCGGCCATGGCCCACGACGGCGCCGACCACTACCAGTCCACGCTCAGCCAGCTCAACGGCAGCGCCGGCTCGGGCACCATCACTGTTGATGTCACCGGCAACCAGGCCCACGTTGTCCTAAACGTTTCGGGCATGCCTGCCACGTTCATGGACGCCCCATACCCGCACGTCCAGCACATCCACGGCGGAGCCCAGGGCGTCTGCCCGGCCCCTTCGGCGGACAAGGACGGCGACCAGGTCATCTCCACCACCGAAGGCGCACCCTCCTACGGCGGCATCGTCACTACCCTTTCCACCAGCGGCGACACCAGCCCGGCAGCAGGCCTTGATCTCAAAGTCGGCGGACAGGGCGCCGCCTACACCGTTGACCGCACGTTCGAACTGAACGCCGAAACCAAGGCCGCCCTGGAAGCCGGGACCGCCGTGGTGGTGGTCCACGGCCTTGACCCCGCAACCCTGAGCGCGGCCGGACAGGCAGCAAAGAGCGATCTTGCGCCCACCCTTCCGCTCGCCGCCACTTCGCCTGCCCTGTGCGGGACGTTGACGGCCGGGCAGATGCAGATGCCTGCTGGCGGCGCTGACACCGGCGTCGCTACCGAAACCGGCACCGACACCGGAGCCCTCGCCATCGGCAGCGGCCTGGCCCTGATCGCCCTCGCTGGCGGCGCCTACGCCGTCCGCCGCCGGACCGCCGGCGCAGCAGCCTAAGCACCGGCTGACTGGATCACCATTGTGTTTGATACGAATTCCGGCCGCCGCGGGGGCCTGCTGGCCTCCACGGCGGCCGGGCTTCTGCTCACCTTAGCCTTGAGCGGCTGCGGCGCCGGCAGCAACAACACGCCTGACGCCGGCTCCCCGCCTTCCGCTTCCGCCACGCCTTCCGCGACGGCTACCTCGGTCCCGCCGAGTTCCACCGCGCCGGCGCCGTCGGCAGCTTCCCCCGTTGCCGCCGCGCCTCCTGCTGCAAAACCTGCAGTCCTGTCCCGGTCCGAGCCCGTGACCCTGGAAATTCCTGCCATCGGCGTACGGACCGAACTCCTGAAGCTTGGCCTGCGGGAGAACGGCTCCCTGGAAGTACCGCAGGACGACGGCAACGGTGCCCCCGCCAGCTGGTACAAAGGGTCACCCACCCCCGGCGAACGCGGACCATCCGTCATGCTGGGCCACGTCAACTCACCCAACGGACGCGGGGGCGTCTTCGAAGATCTCCGCCAGCTCACTCCCGGAACCGAAATCAACGTCTCCAGAACCGACGGCAGCATCGCCGTGTTCACCGTTGACCGCGGCGAGCTGTACAGCAAGGACAGTTTTCCCACGCTGAAGGTCTACGGAAATACTCCCGGGTCCGAGCTGCGGCTTATCACGTGCGACGGCTACGACCCAGCCACCGGGCTCTTCGACGACAACTACGTGATCTACGCGAAGCTAAGAACCTGATCCTGCTCCTCGGCCGGACACCACGTTTCGCCCGGACATCGAGTACTAACCGCGGCCGCTAAACCCTGAAGAGGGAGCGGCCAGGACGGAAGCGCCATGAAGAACCGCAATTGCCTGCTGGCCTCGCTGGCACTCTCGTCCCTGCTGCTCTCCGGCTGCGCGGCAGCGGCGGGGTCCGTAGCAACTGCTGACGTGCCGGCGTCGGACGCTACATCCTCCCCTGCCGCATCCCAGTCACCCAGCCATACCGGCGGCCATCACGACGGCGGCGCATCCTCCCTCCGCGCTTCCGCCAAGGGCCCCACCGAAGCCGCGAAGATGGTGTGCGGGGACCAGCCGATGGACAGGCTGACTTCCATCCTGGAGCTGGGCGAAGAACCGCACACCATAAACAATTGGGCGGACAGCACCTTTACCTGCATCTACCACCTGGACGAAGGTGCGCTGGAAATCTCCGTCAAGGAAGCTGCAGACCAGGCCACGGCGCTGAGGTACTTCGACGCCATGCAGGCACTCGCAGCGGATGCCAAGCCGCTAAAGGGCTTGGCCAACCTGGGATTCCCTGCTTACGAAACGGCGGACGGAGCGGCGGTTTTCCAGAAGGACAACTTCGTGCTGCAGGTGGATGCCTCGGGACTGCCGGAAACCCTGGGCCCGGACGTTATCACCCGGAACGCCCTCGCGTACCAGCTGTCCACCACTATCTTGGCGTGCTGGGTGGAGCATCACTAGGACGCAACCTTGCCCCGCCCGTTTGCCCGCCACCGGCCGTCCTGGGCAATGGCAGCAACGGCGTCGTTCAGGTAGCGGCGCGTAGCTGCAGAGTTGGCCAGCTGCACCAGCTCCGCGGCCACCACCACCAGCTTGACGTTGCGGTGGCTGCTGGTGCTCACCAGCAGCTGGAAGGCGTCGTCCGAGCCCAGGTTCAGCTGTCCCATCAGGATCCCCCGGGCCTGGTCAATAACGCTCCGGGTCGATGTGGCGCCTGCCACCGCTTCGCGGGTTTTCTCCTCAGTTTCGCGCTGAAGCGTGGTAGTGAGGTCAACCACCACCCCTTCCATAGCGGTGACCTTCCCAGCGGTATCCGTGACGGCCTCACCGGATGTCAGCACCCGCCGCGTCCGGCCCCGAGAGTCGATGATTCGGTGGTACATGCAGAAGTAGCCTCCGGTTTTGGCAACCTGCGCCACGATCTCTTCGCACCTGGGCCTGTCCTCCGGGTGCTTGTGCGAATACAGCAGCTCCATAGTGGGAACCACTTCGCCGCGCCGGTACCCGTGAAGCGCGAACATGCCGTCCGACCATTCAATCTTCCAGCCGTCCAGATCCACGTGGAATGTGCCCGCCACGCACTCATTGTCACCCAGCGCACTTGAGTACGTGTAAGGGCCGCTCAATTCAGCCAAAGAGCCACCTCCGGTCCATCTTCCAGCCCTGCACGCGCGGGCAAAGGCGTCATTGCCTTTCATCCCAGTATGGCCAAGATGCAGCACGTCGGAAAGGCCACACCCTCCTCGGCCTCTTGACTTGTATACCCCCTAGGGGTATATTTCCAGGTGTTGTCAGTGAAGTGGTATGTCCCGGCAGGTGCCCCGCACCGCCTTTCACAGCCGTTCAACCCCAGCGCCCATTGATCCTTCACCAAGGAATGGAAACTGACATGCCGGAGATCGAAAACCGCACCACCCTCCCCCTGGCCTCCGCTGCCGGCTGCAGCTGCTGCCCGCCGTCGGCCAGGGCAGGCGAGCCGCCCGCCGCCGTCGTAATTTCCGACGCCGGACCCCCCTCCCCGACGCTCGCTCACCTTTCGCCCTAATTGGGCGACCCTCTCTCACCTTTCGCCCTAAATCGGGCAACCCTTTCGCACCGGGCTCCAACGCCGCGGCCGTCCTCCAAGGAGGAACCAATGCAGGACCATCAGCACCAACACCACACGCACCAACACGACAACGAAAGCCCGCCAGGTGCCACCCTCACCGAAGCGGGGGCTGCTTCGCCCGCCCACCACACCCATCACGACGACGACCATGCCGTCCACACCCACGGGCAGCACGCCGGCCACAGCACGGCCATGTTCAAGAACAGGTTCTGGCTCACGCTGGCGCTGACCGCCCCCGTGGTCTACTTCAGCCCCATGGTGGGCCACATCCTCGGCTACATGGCCCCGATGTTCCCCGGTTCCACCTGGATCCCGCCTGTCCTGGGCACGGTGATCTTCCTCTACGGCGGCCAGCCGTTCCTCAAGGGCGGGCTGCAGGAGCTGAAGGACCGCCGGCCAGGCATGATGCTCCTGATCGCCATGGCCATCACGGTGGCATTCGTGGCGTCCTGGATCACCAGCCTCGGCCTGGGCGGATTCGACCTGGACTTCTGGTGGGAGCTAGCGTTGCTGGTGGCCATCATGCTGCTGGGCCACTGGATCGAGATGCGGGCGCTGGGTTCCGCGCAGGGCGCACTCGATGCCCTCGCCGCGCTGCTCCCCGATGAAGCAGAACGCATCACGGACAGCGGCACCGAAACCGTTCCGGTCGCCGAACTCCGGCCAGCCGACCTGGTCCTGGTGCGCTCCGGCGCCCGCATGCCGGCCGACGGCACCGTAGTGGCAGGGCAGGCCGAGTTCGACGAGTCAATGATCACCGGCGAATCCAAAACGGTACTGCGGGGGCCGGGCGATGCCGTGGTGGCCGGGACGGTCGCCACGGACAACAGCGTGCGGGTCCGCGTGGATGCGGTGGGCGACGACACTGCCCTTGCCGGCATCCAACGCCTGGTGGCCGAAGCGCAGGCGTCCTCGTCGCGGGCACAGGCTTTGGCTGACCGCGCGGCGGCCTTCCTGTTCTACTTCGCCGCGGGCGCAGGCGTGCTCACCTTCATCGTCTGGACGCTTCTGGGGAGCATCCCGGAGGCCGTGACCCGCACCGTCACCGTCCTCGTTATCGCCTGCCCCCACGCACTGGGCCTGGCGATTCCGCTGGTCATCGCCATCTCCACGGAGCAGGCCGCCCGGGCCGGAGTCCTGATCAAGAACCGGATGGCCTTGGAGCGGATGCGCACGGTGGACGTGGTTCTCTTCGACAAGACCGGCACCCTCACCACCGGCGAACCGGAGCTAAAGGACGTGGCCGCCTCTCCTGGCGTGGAGGTGGACAAATTGCTGGCCCTGGCCGCCGCCGTGGAGTCGGACAGCGAACACCCCGTAGCGCGGGCGATCGTGCGCGCGGCACGGGAGCGGAACCTGCCGCTGCCCGCCGTGGCGGAATTCAGCTCCCTCACCGGCCGCGGCGTCCGGGCTTCAATGGATGGCCGCGCGGTGCACGTCGGCGGGCCCGCGCTCCTGCGCGAGCTTGCCGCCGTCGAACCTCCTGCCCTTGCGGACACGACCCGCAGCTGGATGGACCGCGGCGCGGCCGTCCTGCACGTGATCGACGACGACGGCCGGGTGCTGGGGGCGGTCAGCCTTGAGGACGCGGTGCGGGCAGAGTCGCGCCAGGCAGTTGCCGCCCTGCAGAACCGCGGCGTGAAGGTGGGCATGATTACCGGTGACGCCCGGCAGGTGGCCCAGGCTGTGGCAGCCGACCTGAACATCGACGAGGTGTTCGCGGAGGTCCTGCCGGCGGACAAGGACAAGAAGGTGGCTGAGCTGCAGGCGCGCGGCCTGAAGGTGGCCATGGTGGGCGACGGCGTCAATGACTCACCGGCGCTGGCCCGCGCCGAGGTGGGCATCGCGATTGGTACAGGCACGGATGTAGCCATGGAATCAGCCGGCGTGGTGCTCGCGGGAAACGACCCGCGAGCCGTGCTGTCCATGGTGGACCTGTCCCGGGCCAGCTACCGCAAGATGTGGCAGAACCTGGTGTGGGCCACCGGCTACAACATCCTGTCCGTGCCGCTGGCGGCCGGCGTCCTGGCCTTCGCCGGGGTGGTGCTCTCACCGGCCGCCGGCGCGGTGCTGATGTCCGTGTCCACTATCGTGGTGGCTTTGAACGCCCAGCTGCTGCGCCGGCTGAAACTCAACCCGTCCGAAGTACGTTGACAATGCAGCCCCGGCACCAGCCCCCGCTCCAAGGAGGAAACAGCATGGCAACGCGCGTCCGTGTCCTGTCGTCAGCCCTCCTGCGTGCGGGGCTGGTGGCCGCGGTCCTGGCCGTCATGGCCGGGATCCTCGGCATGCACGTTATAACCGCGGACCACTCGTCCCACGCGGCGGGCCCTGCGGTGGCGGGCTCCGTGGCAGGATCGACGGCGGCGGCCGCCGCTGGCGGGCACAGCGACCATTCGCGCCATCCCGGGGACACCGCCGGTAGTCAAGCTGAACCGGCAATCCAAGCGGCTGAGCACGCGCCACTGACAGCGGCCGACGCCTGTGGCTCGGCCTGCCCTGGCATCCAGGAAAGTGGGGCGTCCTGCATCCCCTTGGCCACAACCGGATCGCTTGCAGTTTTCCCGCCGAACGGCGCCGCCGGCGGAGAGCCTAACCTGGCCGTCCATGCCCGGCATGTCCGTGCGTACTCCTTCACGCCGTCGAGCCCAACACCCTGCGAGCTGTCCATCAGCCGGACGTAGACCGGGCTGCCGCGTGGCCCGCCGCGCTTCCATCAGCCCACTCTTTACTACTTCCCTGAAGGACA
Source organism: Pseudarthrobacter sp. Hb11 (assembly GCF_059383655.1). Lineage (NCBI taxonomy): Bacteria > Bacillati > Actinomycetota > Actinomycetes > Micrococcales > Micrococcaceae > Pseudarthrobacter > Pseudarthrobacter sp. Hb11. The sequence continues at coordinate 168,733 of NZ_JBWZCM010000006.1, read as the reverse complement.
AACCATGAACACGAAAATCAAAACGCTGTCCGCCGCTGCTGCGCTCGCAGCCGCGCTCGGGCTGGCGGGGTGCGCTGCCGACTCCGGAACCAATATGCCCATGAACCACGGCAGTTCCGGCCCCATGTCCAGCATGATGCCGGACGCCAACGCCGACCGTAACCAGGCTGACATCATGTTCTCCCAGATGATGATTCCGCACCATGCCCAGGCCGTGGAGATGAGTGACATCGTCCTTGCCAAGCCCGATATCCCAGCGGAGGTCACCGCCCTGGCCACCAGGATCAAGGACGCGCAGGCACCGGAGATCGAGACCATGACCGGGTGGCTTAAGAGCTGGCATGTCCCCACTATGGCGTCCGACCATTCCGGGCATGGCATGTCCGGAATGTTGGACGCCGAGGGCCTCAGTAAACTCAAGGCCGCCCAGGGAACCGAGGCTGCCCGGCTCTTCATGGAGCAGATGATCGGGCACCACGAAGGGGCCATTGACATGGCCCAGCAGGAGATCGGCGCCGGCAAGCACCCCGGCACCGTCCAGTTGGCCCGCGACATTGTCACGGCCCAGGAAGCGGAAATCGCCGAGATGAAGAAGCTGCTGGCTGCGCTCTGACTCAGCCCTCCCTCCCAGGACGCTCTCTCACGTAATGCAACTAATCGGCCAACGGTCTCTCACTTCCTTAGAAAAGGTGAGAGAGCGTCAGCCGGAAAACCGCATTAAGTGAGAGAGCGTTCCTTCTGGAGGCGGCGGTGGAGTCAAACACGGTGTTTGACGTGTTCGGGAAGGATGCCCACACCAACGAACCGTGCGGTAACCCGGCGCAGCAGGGGTGACGCCGCGCGGAGAAGCCCGATGAACCAGCGTGGCGCCACCCTGCTGCCGGCGGCTGCCCGTGCAATGACCCTGTGTCCGCTGCGCTGCAGCAGTTGCATGACCTTCACCGGCTTCTCCCGACGCCGCTGCACCGCCGCAAGCTTCTCCACCGGAACGGTTCCGGTCACGAGGTCCTCGGCGATGGCGTTGGACAGTGCGACGGCGTCCTGGATGGCAAAGTTCACGCCGACGCCGAACATCGGGGACATCGCATGGGCAGCGTCCCCGATCGCGATGAACCCGGGGCGGTACCAGCGCCGAAGCCTGTTGATCTGGACGGAGAGGAGCTTGATCTGGTCCCAGTCGGTGAGGGTGTCCACGACGGGCCGGAGAACAGGCGCAGCGCGGCCGATACGCCTGTGAAGGGCGTCAAGCCCTGCCCTTCGAAGTTCGTCTAAACCACCTTTCTGGATAACCATGCCGGACTGGTATCTGTCTCCCCGGTCTATGGTGAGGACCATTCCCTGGGGAGATATGTAGCCGAGGGTTGCCGGCGGAGGGTTCGACGGTTTGGGAAGGCCGAACCAAAGCACGTCGATGGGCACGCCGAATTCGTCGGGAACCATCCCGGCGGCAGCGCGCAGGACCGAGGCGCGTCCGTCTGCGGCAACGGTGAGCGTCGCCCGGATTTCAAGCGCGCCGTCGGGCGTGGTGGCCCGCACGCCGCGCACCTGGTCCTCCTCAATGATCAATTCCGTCACGTCACTCAGCATGCGGAGCTCAAAGTTTGGGGACACTGCGGCCTCACCGGCGAGGAAGTTCAGGAAGTCCCACTGCGGCGCCAGGACCAGGAAGTTGTCCGGGCCACGGAGTGTGCCGAAGTCCACGAGGGTAAAGCGCTGTTCGTCAAAAACGACGTCCATGGTGGGCAAACGCGTGAGCGGCAGCTTCAGGAACTTTTCGCGCAGTCCCAGCTCGCCAAGCAGTGTCACGGTGGAGGGATGCACGGTGTCGCCCCGGAAATCGCGGAAGAAGTCTGCGTGTTTTTCCAGCACGGTGACACGCACGCCGGCGCGGGCAAGGAGGTAGCCGAGAACCATGCCCGCCGGGCCGCCGCCGGCAATCACGCAGTCGCGCTCGAGAAGGTTCTCCGCTGGCATGTTGTCATCCCTTCCCACTGGTTTGCTTCCATCGTGAAGGCAGAGCGGGCAGATTGATAGTGCGCGAGCGTCCCACCTAAACCGGCGAAAGCTGAGCGAGCGTGCGGGGTGGGGCGGCCGGCGTGGGGCCCTGGCGTGTTAAGTTGAAAAGCACGGAGGCACCGGCTGGAAAGAGAAATCTCCCTTGGACTCACCCGCACCAGTAAGAATCCTGACCGTCTGCACGGGCAACATCTGCCGGTCCCCCGTGGCCGAACGGCTGCTGCAGGCGGGGCTCAACCAGGTGCTGCCGGGCGGTTTCGAGGTGGCCAGCGCCGGTACCCGGGCCATGGTGGGCGACCCCATGCAGCCCATCTCCGCTGACATCGTGCGCACCTTCGGCGGCGACCCCGGAAACTTCGCCGCCCGCCAGCTGACGCCCAAGATCCTCCGCGGCGTGGACCTGGTGCTCACCATGACCTCCGGGCACCGCGGCGAGGTCCTGCAGCTGGACGCGTCCCTGCTCAAGCGGACCTTCACCATCCGCGAATTTGCCCGGATGCTTGACGTCCTGGACGAGCGAGCTGCCGCTTCCGAAAGCAAGGAACCTGCAGCAGGAGCGTCCGACGGCGATGATCAGCTGGCAGCCAACCAAACTTTTTGGCGGGGCTTGCCGGCGAGGGCGGCTGCAGTGCGGCACCTGTCCCTGCCTTCCGACTCGTCCGAAAACGACATTATCGACCCCTACCGCCGGGCGCCCGAGGTGTACCGGCAGATGGAAGACGAACTCGCGCCAGCGATCGTGTCCATCCTGCGCCACGCACGCCTCAACGCTCCGGTTCGCGGCACACGTGCGGGGTCGCTGTAGCGGTTCGGCGGGCCAGCCACCTCCCCCGGGATATCAGCGTCGGCGCGTCCGAGCCGACGACAGCGCCCTTCCAGGTGACAGTTTGGACACGGTCGTAGCCAGGGAGGGCCCGGCAGGCGGACACTGATCCCACCATCCCCACGATGAGGTGAGGCACAATGAGCACGCCAGGCGGTTCTGAACCCGGTTCCAGGCCCTCTGGCCCCCACCTGCGCGGTCCTGGCCTCGTGGCGTATGGACGGCGGCGCTGGATCGCGGCGCTGCTGGCGCTGGTCCTCGTGGCGGTTGGCGTCGTGGCGGTCACCAGCCTTAACCGCGCGGGTACTGAGGCCCGGCCCGCTGCAACGCCAAGCGAAACACCCTCGCCAACTGAAACACCTTCCAAAGCTGTGCCGCCGCCTCCCCCTCCCCCTCCCCCTCCACCCATTCCGCAGCACCCTGCCGTTGCCATGAACGTGTTGGTCATCGGCAGCGACATGCGCGGCATTGCGAAAGACGCGGCAGCCCACACGGATGCCACCGGCGAGCCCAGGGACCAGCGTTCGGACGTGCTGATGCTGGTCCACGTCCCGGCCCACCGCCGGTCCCTGTACATCGTGTCCATGAACAGGGATATGTGGGTGGACATCCCCGGCTTCGGTGGAGGGAAGATCAACGCCGGGCTGCAATACGGCGGCATCGATATGACCACCCAGACGGTGCAGCAGCTGTTCGGTATCACCATCAACCACACCCTGATGCTGGACTTCGGCGGTTTCAAGCTTCTGGTGGACGGGCTGGGCGGCATTGACGTCAACGTCCCGGTCCCGTTTCAGTCCACACACGACACTGGGCATGTCTTCGGTCCCGGCGTGAACCACCTGAACGGCCAGGCAGCGCTGGAATTCTCCCGGGAGCGGTACGCGTTCGTCGACGGCGACTTCCAGCGGGTGCGCAACCAGCAGATCCTGCTCCGCGCCGTCCTCGCCCGCCTCACCGCCGGCGGTGGCCTCAACGACGTGACAGCCGTACGGAGCCTGGTGAACTTCGCCTCCTGCTGCCTCACCGTGAACAAGGGCTTCAACGCGGTACAGGCCGCCATTCTCGCTTACAGCCTGCGCAACCTTGATGCGAAATCGATCGGCACCATGACCTTGCCAACGGCCGGATCCGGATTCATTGCCGGCCAGTCCGTGCTGCTCCCCGATTACGGTGCCATTGCTGCCGTGGGAGCCGCCCTGCGGGAGGGACGGATCGGGGAGTTCGCGGTGCCGTAGGCTTTGGGCCGCGGCGGTGTGTGACGCGTAAATTCCTTTCCGACGCGGATATTCCCTGGCGCTCCGGTTATGCGGGCGCGACCGGGAATATGCGCGTCGCGGTGGAAGTCGGGTGTCGGGAGACTCCCGGAGCGCTGCCGCTTGCAGCGCTCCCGGGCGGGCCCGCCGTCGCCCGTTTGCTTTTTTCGTTTACATTCCCTGAGCCATGGGTACGCCGCTGGTAATGTTCCTGCATTCGGCAAGGCACACAGACGGGGTGATTCTTTGTGAAAGAGGACGGACTGACAGAGGCTGTCCAGGACGCCGGGGCGGTGGAGCTGATCCTTATCCGCCACGGCGAGAGCGAAGGCAACGTGGCGGCCACGGATGCGCGGCTGGCGGGGGCTGAGGTCATCGAGGTACCCGCCCGGGATGCGGACGTGAACTTGTCCGGGACCGGGCAGGACCAAGCAAAGGCTTTGGGTGCCGCACTGGCACGGATCGCCGAGGACCTCCGGCCGGATGCGGTGGTTTCCTCGCCGTACGCCCGTGCGCGCCAGACCGCCGAGATCGCCGTTGAGGCCGCGGGCTGGCCCGTGACGGTGCGGACCGATGAACGCCTGCGGGACCGCGAGCTCGGCATCCTGGACAGGCTGACGCGCCGCGGTGTTGAAAACCGATTCCCGGAAGAGGCCGAACGCCGCGAATGGCTGGGCAAGATGTACTACCGGCCGCCGGGCGGCGAATCGTGGGCCGACGTGGCACTGCGGCTGCGGTCCGTCCTGGACGAACTCAACAACCTCGGCACGGGGCACCGGGTCATGCTGGTCTGCCACGACGCCGTGATCCTGCTGTTCCGCTACGTGCTGGAGGGCATGAATGAACAGGAGCTCCTGGACCTTGCGGCGAGCACGTCGGTCCTCAATGCCTCCCTCACCCGTTACGTCCGGCCCTCCGGCGAAGGGCCGTGGACCCTGGAAAGCTTCAACGTGGCGGACCACCTCACGGAGCAGGGTGTAACAGTCACCGAACACGCGGGAGACGCCAGTGTCCACCCAAAGTGATTCCGTCGCCAGCGCAACTGAAGCCGCTTCACCTACCCTTGTGACGCCGTCGCTGCTGCGCGACTGGCCGCTGCCGGCACCCGGCGCGGACAAGTACTCACGCGGCTCGGTGCTGGTGATCGGCGGTGCGCGGGCCACACCCGGTGCGGTACTGCTGGCCGGTACGGCTGCGCTGCGGGCCGGCGCCGGGAAGCTCACCCTCGCCGTGGCGGAATCGGTGGCCATGCATCTTGGCGTGGCACTCCCGGAATGCGGGGCCATGGGGCTGCCGGAAACCGCCGAAGGGTCGGTGACGGGTGAGGGCCTGGACCGGATTTCCTCATACCTCGAGCGCGCCGATGCCATCCTCGTTGGCCCCGGGCTGGATGACCCGGACCTCGCGGAAAAGCTGCTGCGGGCACTGCTGGAGCGGGAACCCCGCTCCAGTGATTCAGACTCTGGCGACGGGAAAGCAAACGGTGGTCCCGCCGTCGTACTTGATGCCTATGCCCTGGGCGGCCTGGTAAAGGTGGCGGACCAACTGGAGCCGTGGAAGGGGCGGCTGATCCTGACGCCGAACCCCAAGGAGGCAGCTGTCCTGCTGGAGCGGGAGGTGGATGATCTGACGGCGGACATCGCCGAGATCGCCGACAAGTACCAGGCTGTGGTGAGCTGCCAAGGCTTCATCGCGCGGCCCTCCGGCGGGGACGGGCCGGAGGAATCGGAGCTCTGGAAAATGACCACCGGCTACGGCGGGCTGGGAACCTCTGGCAGCGGGGACGTCCTAGCCGGGGCAATCGCGGGCCTTCGCGCCCGGGGAACCACCAGCGCGCAGGCCGCATGCTGGGGCACCCACCTCCATGCGGCAGCGGCAGACCGGCTTGCCAGCAGGTTGGGCCCCCTCGGGTTCCTCGCCCGCGAACTGGCCGACGAACTGCCCGCCCTGATGCTGGAGCTGAACACCTAATCCTGCCCCGGGCCTTCGAAGCCCGGGCAGGGGATGGCCCCCGGCCGAAGCCGGGGGCCACCGTATCGGGAAGTGCAGGCCTACCCTGCCAATGCGCTTTCAGCGCTGTGGCGTGCTCAGAATGGCTATCCGCCCCAAAAGGCAGTCAACAATCATTACCCGACATCCCGATCCTGCTGGGGACTAAGCAGAAATCTCGTGCTTTGCCCCCTTCGTCTCAACCTCAATCTTACGCGGCTTTGCCTTTTCAGCGACAGGAATCCGCAGGGTCAGGACACCGGCGTCGTAGGACGCCTTCACGTTGTCGGTGTCCAGGGTGTCCCCGAGGATCAGCTGGCGGCTGAACACGCCGCGCGGCCGCTCCGAGGCGATCAGTTCGGTGTCCTTACCTGCAGGTTCCGGGCGTTCTGCCCGCACCGTCAGGACATTCCGTTCAACATCGAGATCCACTGAGTCCACTGAAACACCGGGCAGATCAAAGGCGACTACAAAGTCCTGGCCTTCACGCCAGGCGTCCATTGGCATCGCTGCCGGACGCGCTGCCGTGCCGAGGACCTGCTGGGCCAGCCTGTCCAGCTCACGGAACGGATCGGTTCGCATCAACATGGCTTCCCTCCTCGTGAGAGACGGTCCAACACTGTTTTGGTACCAGCCGATCTGTATTGGCTGATATAGATTTTTTAGCACTGGCCGGGTAGATCTGCAAGCGTTTTTTGGGGAGAATTTTTCTCCCGTTTTTGACCGCCGAGGGCAGGCAAAAGGGGCCCTCGCCGTGCGCAAGGGCCCTTCAGTGCGTTACTGCTGTCCTAGCTTCGGGTTGGGTCGGGACGAAGCGGCGCAGGGCCCGGATCGGGCACGGGCAATGGGCTGGGAGGCTCCGGCACCGGGAACGGGTTGGGCGACGGCGGACCAGGGTGGCCGGGATCAGGGGTTGGGCCTGGCTCCGGCGGGAACGGCTCGGGCTCGTGCACTGGCGGGATGGTCATAAACTTCCCCTCTCACGCTGGGCGGATGTGCCTTAGCGTGAACAGGATACGCCTGCCGCCCGGACCCTACTAGGGCACCCCGCCTCCCCCAATGCGTCCGGTTCTCGTCCGGTAGCGAACGCCCGGTCCATTGCCAGGGCGGGTGGATATATTTGAACCCATGACCCAGACTCCGCTGCAGGATTCCGCCAAAACCGCGACTTCCACCCCCGCTCCCCCGGTTGCCAAGAAGATCCCCTCCGAGCGCATCCACCACGGGGACACGTTCGTGGACAACTACGAGTGGCTGCGGAACAAGGAATCCGACGAGGTAGTGGAGCACCTCAAAGCCGAGAACGCCTACCAGGAAGCGGTCACCGCGCACCAGGAACCGCTGCGCGAGGCGATCTTCCAGGAGATCAAGGGCCGCACCCAGGAGACGGACTTGTCCGTCCCCCACCGGAAGGACGGCTGGTGGTACTTCAGCCGCTCCGTGGAAGGCAAGGAGTACGGCATCCAGTGCCGGGTCCGCGCCCAACACACCAACAACCCCGTCGCGGACTGGACTCCCCCGGCCGTTGAACCCGGCATCGAAATTCCGGGCGAGGAAATCCTGCTGGACGGCAACGTCGAGGCCGAAGGGAAGCCGTTTTTCTCGGTTGGCGGCACCGCCGTAACGGTGGATGGCAACCTCTACGCGTACGCAGTGGACAACGCCGGTGATGAACGCTTTACCCTGCGCATCAAGGACCTCCGGACCGGCGAACTGTTGCCGGACGTCATCGAAAACGTCTTCTACGGCGTCTCCTTCTCCCCGGACGGCACGCGAATTTTCTACACAGTGGTGGATGAGTCCTGGCGCCCCTACCAGGTCAAGGCCCACTCTCTGGGCACGTCCGTCAACGAGGACGTGGTGATCTACCAGGAGGACGACGTCGCCATGTGGCTGGGGTTCGAGCTCTCCGCTGACCGGCGCTACCTCGTGCTGGGGATCGGCTGCTCGGAGTACAGCGAGACCCGCCTGCTGCGGTTCGACGATCCCGCCCAGGAGCTCACCACCGTCATTTCCCGGGATGAGCGGGTACTTTATGAGGCCGAACCGTTCCTGCTGCCCGGCCCCGACGGTGTCAAGACCGAACGCATCCTGCTCACGCATAACCGCGGCGCCATCAACTCGATGGTCTCCCTGACTGACTGGGCCGAGCTCCGCAAGCCGCTCGCCGAGCAGCGCTGGGACACCGTCGTCGAACATTCCGACGACGTCCGCGTCAACGGCGCAGGCGTCACCTCCACGCACCTCGTCGTATCCATCCGGAAGGACACCATCGAGCGTGTCCAGGTCATCGGACTGGAAGGCCTGGGCACTGCGGCGCAGGAGGCGCCCGTGGAGCCCGCGTTCGACGAGGAGCTCTACACCGCGGGAGTGGGCGGCTCGGACTACGAGGCTCCGGTGATCCGGCTCGGTTACACGTCCTACTTCACGCCGTCCCGTGTTTATGACTTTGTGCTGCCCACTCCCGGGCAGCCAGCCGGTGAACTGCTGCTCCGGAAGGAAAGCCCGGTTTTGGGCGGCTACGACGGCAACGACTACGTGGCCACCCGCGAATGGGCCGAGGCCGGCGACGGCACCCGGATCCCGCTCTCCGTGCTGCGCCACAAGGCGGTCAAGCAGGATTCGACGGCGGCGGGCCTGGTGTACGGGTACGGCTCCTATGAGCTGAGCATGGACCCCGGCTTCGGCATTGCCCGGCTGTCCCTGCTGGACCGCGGCGTGGTGTTTGTGATCGCCCATATCCGCGGCGGCGGTGAACTGGGCCGGCACTGGTACGAAAACGGCAAGAAGCTCACCAAGAAGAACACCTTCACCGACTTCGTGGATGCCACGGACTGGCTGGCAGACTCGGGCTGGGTGGATCCCGCGAGGATTGCAGCACTGGGCGGCTCGGCCGGCGGACTGCTGATGGGTGCCGTTGCCAACATGGCCCCGGAAAAGTACGCCGCGATTGTGGCTCAGGTGCCCTTCGTGGATGCCCTCACCACCATCCTGGACCCGGAACTGCCGCTGTCCGCCCTTGAATGGGAGGAATGGGGCAACCCCATCACGGACCCTGAGGTCTACGCCTACATGAAGTCGTACTCGCCCTACGAAAATGTCCGCCCGGCGTCGTACCCGAAGATCGCCGCGGTGACGTCCTTCAACGACACCCGCGTGCTGTACGTGGAGCCGGCAAAATGGGTGCAGGAGCTGCGGAACAGGACCACGGGATCCGAGCCGGTGGTGATGAAGATCGAGATGGACGGCGGCCACGGCGGCGCGTCCGGCCGCTACGTCCAGTGGCGCGAAAGGGCGTGGGACTACGCCTTCATCGCCGATTCCCTCGGGGCCATTGAATTGCTCCCCGGCGCCGGCCTGAAGTAGCAACTTGAACATCCTTTGCTCCGTAACTGCCGTTTTGAGCCCGTAAAACGGCAGTTACGGAGCAATCGATGGGCGGGCCACGCGGCGCCCGTATCCAAACAAGCCAGCCATGCGTACTCACATCTGACGTTGTGCTGTCCGCTGGGGGGCAGATCAACCCGCGCCGGAAGTTGAGGTTGACGTGATCAGGGTTTCCCGGCAGCACAGCGACGGCGGAGTTCGCACTGGTTTGGGCGAGGATGAAGCCTACAAGGCACAGATCCTCACGATCATCCAAGCCGATCCGAGTGCCGGTGGGGACGGCATCGCAACGTCCAGCAAACCCGCCGCGGGGCCTGAACAGCCTCAATACTGATTTCAAAAAAACATAATCATGCTTACTATTAGTTGGCGTCGGGCTGCCCACTGGGGGTAGACAACCCGCGCCACACTGGAGGTTTGCGTGAGCATGGAACAGGAAATGCGTCCCCTGACCGACGACGAACTGATTGCGGAGCAGGCAACGGCTTTGCCTGACAAGGAAGTTGCCTCTGTCTTGGACCTGAATGCGGATTTGGACCTGGGCATTGACGCGGCAGCACCCATCGACCTCGCCGTTGCGGCCAACGCCAACGTGGCCGCGCCGATTGACGCCGCAGCCTCCGCCAACATCCTCTCCTACGGCTCGGACGCGCAGGCACTGGCGGACCAGGGCGTCATAATCGAGCAGGGCATTGTGGCCGATGCCAACGCCGAATCCACCCAGGACAGCACCATCAACCAGGGCAACGACACCGTTGACAACGGCGGCACCACTCCCACCGGCACCGAAGCGGACGCCGCCGGCACCACGGCCGACGCCGGCGGCCTCCTCCCCGACGGAACATCCACGGACGGAATCGTGCCCGAGGAAGGCCTCGGCGGCGCCTTGCCCGACGTCGGCTCCTTGCCCGACGTCGGCGCGCTGCCAACAGACCCCGCCGCCGCTCTAGACGGGGACCTGCTCAACGTCAACGTGGACCTCGCCGCCGACGCGGACATCGCCGCCCCGATCAACGGCGCGGTGGCGGCCAACGCGAACGTCGCTGCACCGATAGACGCCGCTGTGGCCGCGAACATCGGCTCCATCGACAGCCAGGCCTATGCCGTGGCCGAGCAGGACGCCATCATCACCCAGAACATCGAGGGCGAAGCCAACGCCTCTGCCGACCAGCAGTCCGACCTCGAGCAGTAAGCACAGATGACCCACGCCAGCGGCGGGCCGCGCCCCCAGGCCGGCCCGCCGTCGTCCGCTGCCCCCGTTGCCGAACGCCCACCGCAGGTTCCCGCGCGGGCCGACGGCGTCCAACTCATCGGCAGGGCGGAGGGGTCCGGCTACCGCGAGGCGCCTTCACTGGTCCGCCGTGCGGACGGCCAGACCCTCCAGCTGACGCCACTGCTCTACCTGGTGCTGGAGGCAGTGGACGGGCAGCGGAGCCTGGAGGAGATCGCGCAGCATGCCAGCGCGGGTTCCGGAAGGCTCGTCAGCGCGGAGAACGTGCGCACGTTGATCAACTCTCAGCTCCTGCCGTTGGGCCTGCTCCGGCTCGCGGACGGGTCCCAGCCGGAGGTTCGGAAGGCGGACCCGCTGCTGGGCATGCGCTTCCGCTACACCGTGACGGATCCGGAGCGAACCCGCAAAATCACCGCGCCCTTCGCGGTGTTGTTCAACCCGCTGATCGTGCTGGCAGTGACCGCGGCGTTCCTGGCCGCGTGCTGGTGGGTGCTCATGGTGAAGGGACTGGGCTCGGCTACGCATGAGGCGTTCGAGAACCCTGTCCTGCTCCTGCTGATCTTTGCCATCACCATCATCTCCGCCGGTTTCCACGAGTTCGGCCATGCCGCCGCGGCGCGCAAAGGCGGAGCCACGCCCGGTGCCATGGGCGCAGGACTGTACCTGATCTGGCCGGCGTTCTTCACGGACGTCACCGACTCGTACCGGCTTGGCCGCGGCGGCCGGCTCCGGACAGACTTCGGCGGCCTGTACTTCAACGCGATCGTTGCGGTGGCCATCATGGCGTTCTGGTGGGCCACCGGCTTTGATGCGCTGCTGCTGGTGGTGGTCACGCAGATCCTGCAGATGGTCCGGCAGCTGCTCCCCCTTGTCAGGTTCGACGGGTACCACATCCTGGCCGATGCCACCGGCGTTCCCGACCTCTTCCAGCGCATCAAGCCCGTCCTGCTGGGCCTGCTTCCCTGGCGGTGGGGAAAGCCGGAGAACAAGGTCCTCAAACCCTGGGCACGCGCAGTGGTGACGGTGTGGGTGCTGGTCACCGTGCCATTGCTGCTGTTCAGCCTGGCCATGATGGTGCTTGCCCTGCCGCGGCTGCTGGCCACGGCATGGAGCAGCGCCGTTAGACAGCAGGGACTGCTCGCCGACAGCCTTTCCGCCGGGGATATTGCCGGGGCCGCCGTGCGCGTCCTGGCCATCGTGGCCGTGGCCCTTCCCATGCTGGGCATGCTCTATATCCTGCTGCGGCTGCTGAGGCAGCTGGTCACCGGGCTCTGGCAGAAGACCCGCGGCAGGATCCTGCAGCGCACTGCCGCCATGAGCGTTGTGGCGGTACTGCTGGGCGGGCTCGCCTGGGCATGGTGGCCCGACGGCGGGACGTACCGTCCGGTGCAGCCTTACGAACGCGGGACCCTGGCGGACGCCACGACGTCGGTCCTTCCAGCAGCGGACACCGTCCTGCGGGAGGGCAGCAGCGGGAGGACGGTGGCGCTGTGGCCCGAAGGTGCCGCCAAGCCAACCCGGGAGAACCCGCAGCTGAGCTTGGTGCTGGTTCCGGTGGAGGCCTCGCCGGGCGCCGGACTTGATTCATCCCCGGCCGCTTCTCCAGACGCTGCCGCCACTGCCGGTTCCACCGCCCCGTCCTGGGTATTCCCGTTCGACCGGCCGGCGGCCCCGGAACAGGACGGCAACCAGGCGCTTGCAGTGAACACCACCGACGGCTCGGTCACCTACAACGTGGCCTTCGCGCTGGTCTGGGCAGAGGACGGCGAACCCGTGGACACCCGGAACGAGGCCTACGCCTTTGCCAACTGCACCGGCTGCGCCGCCGTGGCGGTGGGTTTCCAGGTGGTCCTCATCGTGGGGCAGGCGGATGTTGTGGTCCCGGAAAACCTCTCGGCCGCTGCCAACTACAACTGCGTCGAATGCCTCACCTATGCACTGGCCAGCCAACTCGTCCTGACGCTGGACGGCCCCCTGAGCGAAGCGGGCATGGAGCAACTGACGGCGCTCTGGGCGGAAATCGCAGAGTACGGCCGGAACATACAGAATGTACCGCTCTCGGAAATCCAGGCCCGGCTGGCCGCGTACAAGGAACAGATCACGGCCATCATCAAGGCCGACCCGAGCGCCACAGAAACCGCGGCAACGCCCGTGCCCGCCTCAACGAACACCGCCCCGCCTCCAACTGCGCCGGCCGGAGCACCCAGCGGAGCGCCCACCGGGACGGGGGTTTCCGGGGTTACACCTGCGACGGCGCCCGCAGCACCCGCTCCGGCAGGGGCCGGGGCCGCAACCGCCCCGGCGACGCAGCCCGCCCCCGGTGGGGCACCGGCGTCGTACGCACCCGTTGAGACGCCGGCCCCAACGGCGGATACTGGGGGCACGGCCCCCGCCGCTGAACCACTACCCACCGCAAACCCCAGCTAGGAGAGCAGATGTCGTTGAGCAAGGGAACGTCCGTGGAATGGAACACGCCGCAGGGCAAAACGCACGGCAAGATTGTGGAGAAGAAAACCAGCGATTTCGAGCTGGACGGCCACACGCACCGCGCCAGCAAGGATGAGCCCCAGTACGTGGTGGAGTCGGCGAAGACCGGCGCGCGGGCAGCACACAAGGCCTCCGCCCTGACGGAAAAGAAGTAGCGCTGTGGCCGCCCAGCACGAAGTTGTCATCATCGGCGGCGGCAACGCCGGGATCTCCCTGGCCGCCCGGCTGGAGCGTTACGGCGTCAAGGACGTGGCCCTCATCGAACCCCGGGACCACCACTTCTTCCAGCCGCTGTTCTCCCACATCGCCGGGGGCAGGGCCGCAGCCAAGGAAGCCGTCCGGCCGCAGGGACCCCTGATCCCGAAGGGCGTCACGTGGATCCGTGACTCCGCCTCGGGCGTGGACACCGACGCGAACCTGGTCACCCTGGCTTCCGGCGGCACCGTGGCGTACGGGCAGCTGGTGGTGTGCCCCGGCCTGCAGTACGACTGGGACGATGTGCCCGGCCTTGCCGAAGCCGTATACTCGCCGAGCGGCGCCTCACATTATGAGTTTGAGCTGGCACCGAAGGCCTGGACGCTGCTGAGCGGGCTGACGTCCGGCACCGCAGTGTTCACCATGCCCGCCGGTCCCATCAAGTGCGGCGGCGCAGCCCAGAAACCGATGTACCTCGCCTGCGACTACTGGAGGGAACAGGGCGTACTGGACAAGATCCGCGTGGTGATGGTCCAGCCCTATCCCACCGTGTTCGGGGTGGCGGAGGTGGACCGCGAGCTGGACCGGAAAATCGCGGAGTACGGCATCGAGTTGCGGACCAACAGCGAACTGGTGTCCGTGGATGCTGCCAGCCAGAAGGCCACCATCCGGAACACCGAATCGGGCGCCGGGGAAAACCTGCACTACGACGTCCTCAACGCCGTCCCGCCCCAGTCCGCCCCGGACTGGCTGAAGGCGACAAACCTGCCCGCACCGGATGACACAGGTGGTTTTGTGGAGGTGGACCGGCAGACCCTCCGGCACCTCCGGTTCCACAACGTCTGGTCGCTGGGGGACGCTGCCGGAACCACCAACTCCAAGTCCGGCGGCGCCCTGCGCAAGCAGACGAAGGTGCTGGCCCAGAACCTGGTGGCTGCCCGTAAGGGAAAGCCACTGCCGGCCAAGTACAACGGCTACTCGGTGTGCCCGTTCACGGTTTCGCGCAACACGGTGGTGTTTGCCGAGTTCGATGACCGGTACCGGCCCATGCCCACCATCCCGCGTGTTCCCACCTGGAACGAGAGCAAGCTGTCCTGGGTGGTGGACCGGGACATCTTCCCGCAGGTGTACTGGAACCTGATTCTCAAGGGCCGGGCTTAGCTGCCTTCGCTGCCTGGTCGACGCGCCACTCGTCGGCCAGGACCGCGTAGATCAGCTCGGTGGCCCACTGGCCTTTGTAGTGCCACTTGTCCACGTGCCGCGCCTCCTGACGCATGCCGAGGCGGCAGCAAAGCTCCGCGGACGCCGTGTTGAGCTCGTCCAGGCGTGCCTCGATCCGGTGCATGCCCAGCTCCTCGAAGCCGAGCCGAAGCATCGCCGCCGCGGCTTCCGTGCCATAGCCCTTGCCCCTGCCGCCCGGGGCCAAGGTCCAGCCCACTTCGCCCTGCCCGCACCCCGGCAGCCATTTGAGGACCACCTCACCCTGCAGCCCGCCGTCGTCCGCTGCCTCGATGGCAAGCGCCACCCAGTCGCCCTCCTTCTCGAAAACGAAGTTGGCGTACCGGCCCACCCGCTCCATCGACTGCGTGTAGGTTTTCGCCGGCCCCGGCAGGAAGCGGGCGGTCTCACGCAGCGAGTGGTAGGCGTGGAAGGCGTCGAGGTCGCCGCCGTCGAAGCGGCGCAGGATCAGCCGCTCGGTGCGGATCGGCAGGGTGATGTCAGGCATGGACCGAGGCTACGTCATTCCGCATCGACTGCTCCATAAGCGCCGTTTTGACTGACCAAAAGGGCCGTTACGGAGCAGTCGATGAGGATACGACGGCGGCTGTCACCTCCGCGATGGCCCGTTCCTCATCAGTGGGAACCACCAGGACGGGGATGGCGGACTGAAGCGTGGAGATAACGCGCGGTTCCTTGGACCGCTCGGCGTTCAGGCCGGCGTGGAGTTGTATGCCAAGGGCGCCCAGTTTCTCGGCCACGAGCGCACGGAACTGGTGCGAGTTCTCGCCAATCCCGGCGGTGAACACAAGTGCCTTGGCCCCGCCCACGGCCACGTGGTAGCCGCCGATGTACTTGGCCAGCCGGTACGAGGTGACCTCGAGCGCGGTGGCCGCCTTGGCGTTGCCGGCCTCGGCTGCTTCCACCACCGAGCGCATGTCGTTGTTGCCGGCCAGGCCCTTCAGCCCGGATTCCCGGTTCAGCATGGTGTCGATGTCCTCCGGCGTCCAGCCGGCCCGGCCCAGGAAGACCAGGATGGAGGGGTCCAGGTCGCCGGAGCGGGTTCCCATCACCAGGCCCTCCAGCGGCGTGAATCCCATGGACGTGTCCACCGAGTGGCCGCCGCGGATTGCCGTGACGGAGGCGCCGTTGCCCAGGTGGGCGATGACGCCGTCGAATTCTTCAACGGGTAGGTCCAGCAGTGCGGCCGCCCGGCGGGTGACGTACTCATGGGACGTGCCGTGGAAGCCGTAACGGCGGATGCCGTGGTTCGTGTAGAGCTCGTCAGGGACGGCGTAGCGCCAGGCGTGTTCGGGAAGGGTGCGGTGGAACGCCGTGTCAAAAACAGCCACCTGCGGCATCTCGGGCCACTTTTTGGTGATGGCGCGGATACCCAGCACGTTGGCGGGGTTGTGCAGGGGCGCCAGCGGGTTGAGGCGCTCGATGGCACGGGTGATCTCGTTGTCGATCAGCACCGGCTCAGCGAACCGCTCGCCGCCGTGCACGACGCGGTGCCCTACCGCGGCCAATTCCAGGTCGCCGAGTTCCTGGTGGATGGCGGCGTCCACCTGCTCCAGCGCCTCGGCATGGTCCCGCGGGCCTACGATTTCGCCGTCACCGTCACCGCCGTTGCCCTGGCCGATCTTTTCGATCAGTCCCTCCGTGAGCACGCTCCCGGCAGCAACATCGCGCACCTGGTACTTGAGCGAGGACGAGCCGGAATTGATGACGAGCACGAGCATGCGGGCCTCCTGAGCCTGGCTTCTGCAGTTCAAACCACACTATAGGTTGCCCCGGTGCCGCACGGTTTCCTTGCGGAAGGGAGCGGGCTGTGCCTAGAGTCGGCGGACAGGCTGGACCACGCCCGAGAGGACATTTCCATGACGAACGAGCCCACTTCGTACGACGAAAACAAACCCACCGACACGGGATCCGGCAACACCGCTGCGCTCAAAGCCCAGGGAGGCGCAGGTTCCGGGACGAAGGACCCCACCGGAGTGGAGGGCGCGAACCCGGCCCTGGACGACACCGGAGCCTCCAAGGCCGGCGAGACAGGGGATGCCCCGGAAGCGCCGGAGAACCTGGAGGACCTCGACCTCACCCCGGAGGGCCTGTCCGACGAACCGGCCCAGCAGGAGGATCCGGACAGCCTGGCCAGGCCGGACAGCAGCGACGCCTAACTCCCAGCGGCGGCACTCACCCGGGTGCCGCCGTCGGCTGCGTCCAACGCCTCCACGGAGAGAAGGACGACGCCGAGGTCCCGGACTTTGGTGAGCAGGCCGTGCAGCGCCGCCTGGTCGGCGACGGCTCCGCTGAGCATTGTGGTGCCGTCGCTCTCGTGGGTAAGCGTGAGGTTGCCGAACCAGGCAGACCAGCGCTGGTCGAGGTGCCCGCCGATGCGGATCCCGTACCGGGTGGGGACAGTCACCTCACGGCCTCCGGTGCAACGGCCGGCCCGGCAGTGCCGGACAGCGGCAGGGCTGCCGGTGTACGCAGCCCGCTCCACAGCGAGTACCCCAGGCCCATTAGGGCGACGCCGGTGGGGATGGCAAACAGCCGTTCGCTGACCTGGGGCAGCAGCGGAATGGCGAGGGTTGCCACGGATCCGATGGCGAGCAGCGCCGCAGCCCAACGGGCCAGCACCTTAGCACGAAAGAGGGCGATGCCGAAGAGAAGTCCGCCGCCCAGGAAGGTGAGTGCCGAGGCGATGTTCAGGACCGGAAAGAGGCCGGTGTCGCCGTTCACCTGTTCCCCAAGGACCATGGCAAAGACGTCGTTGACGTAGCCGGGGTTGGTGCGGGCGAGCGTTGGAAGGACTACCGCGCCGATGACCTCGACGCTGGTCATGATGAGGTAGCCTGCGCCGAACACGAGGTACCCCACCAGGCCCAGCAATCCGGCCTGCTTAACCTGGCGCAGGTACATGCCGGTGATGCCGATCAGGGACAGCCCGCTCATCAGGACCTTGAGGGTCTGGCGGACCGTGTACTCGGTGGTGGTGGCGAACTCCGCGTCCAGGTGCGGGTGGTTGATCTGAACGGCGATGAACAGCAGGCCCGCTGCGACGGCGGACAGGCCGGCCCAGCGGGTGAGTTTGGTGGTGCTGATGGACATGTCAGGGTTCCTGTCGGTGGCTGCGGCGCTTGGGATTTCCGGCTGACGCTGCCGGATAACTCCAAGGTAGGGACCAACGGGGTGAGCAGGCATCACCCGATGATGTGACCAGCGGGGTGAACCCCGGGCCGGATCCAGCGGCCCGTTGACAGCAGCGGCGCTGGAGCAGCCGGCGCTGCAGCCGCCGGCCCTACAGCAGGCCGCGGTCGCGTGCCCGGCTTACTGCCGCCCGCCGGCTGGTCACGTCGAGCTTGGTGAAGATGTGCTTGGTGTGCGTGCGCAGCGTGTTGTGCGAAATAAACAGGGCGCGGGCGATCTCCGGCCCGTTCAGCTCGCTGTCCAGGAGCCGAAGGACCTGCAGTTCGCGTTCGCTCAGGGGGTCAACGTCCGACGGCGGGTGGTCCCGGGGGCCGGCAGGTGCCGTGGGTGGAGGGGCAGCCAGGCCGAGCAGCCGCTGGGCGCGGGCGGCAGCAACGCCGTCGTGCATTGCTCCGTGCGCTGCTTCCCGCAGCAGCTCCACCATCAGCGGGCCTTCGTCCAGGAACAGCCGCACGTACCCGTCCGGTTCCGGCGCGGCGGCCAGCGCAGCGGCGAGCGCCTCCTGCGCCTGGCGGCGATGGCCCAGCACCGCGTGTAACTGGGCCTGGAGCATGGCGATCTCCACCATGCTGCCCGCGCGGGCGGATTCGGCGGCGCCGGCAGCCATCCGGTCCAGCAGGCCAAAGGCATCTTCGACGGCGCCTTCGGTGGCATCGGCGCCCGCCAACTGTTGGGCGATCAGCAATCGCACCAGGGTGAGGTGGCTGTACTCCTTCAGGTAGCCGCCGTCGCCTGTGACAGTGATGCCATGCTCCCGTGCCCAGCCGGCCGCCTTGGACAGCTTGCCCTGGCGCACCCACATACGGGCTCTCACTGCCGGGACGGGGCGCACGTCCGGGAAGAAGCCCGGCCGGTACAGCTGCTCCGCCTGCTCCAGGTGGCTGATGGCGCCATCCGGGTCATCCTCATCCTGGGCCACCAGCGCCTTGGCCACGAACCACCGGTAGCGGCTTTCGGCCATTGGCCCCCGTTCGACGAACACCGCCGCTGCATCGAGGTGCCG
The DNA here is from genome assembly GCF_059383655.1 of Pseudarthrobacter sp. Hb11. Classification (NCBI taxonomy): domain Bacteria; kingdom Bacillati; phylum Actinomycetota; class Actinomycetes; order Micrococcales; family Micrococcaceae; genus Pseudarthrobacter; species Pseudarthrobacter sp. Hb11. The sequence continues at coordinate 149,915 of NZ_JBWZCM010000006.1, read as the reverse complement.
CCTGGCCTCGTTTCCGTTTCCGGCCTGCCTGCTGATCTCGCTGAGGGCCACGTGCAACTCGGCGCCCGCCCGCAGCATGGAGTCGCCCCGGCGGTTGGCCTGCTGCAGCGCGTTCTCGCAGAGCCGGCGTGCCTCCCCCGGCCGGCCTGCCGCAAGCCACATGTCCGCGAGGATCACCGTGCTGCTGAACTCGTCCAACAGATTGCCGGCGGCGTGCAGGCTTGCGACCGCCTGCGTGAATATCTCCAGGGCTCCCTGCACGTCACCGTCCGCCCAGGCGGCAAGCCCAAGCAAGCCGGCAGCGGCACCACGCGCCAGGTGGTCCTCGGGGCGGGCAAGGTCGAGTGCTTGCCGGGCATAGGCCGCCGTGCCCTCGGCATCTCCCCGCGCCTGCGCCAGGGAGGCTCGGTAAGTGGCGATGGTGGCCGGCAGCGTCCTGACCTCCTGGTTCCCGGGCCCGGGAACGGATCCGGCAGGCGCCGCCCCCTCCGGGAGTCCGCGCTCCGCGGCAGCCAGCCACGGCTCCACCCCGGCCAGATCCCCGGAGGCCATCAGCATGGCGCCAAAGAAGACGCTCAGCACCGGGCTGCGCCGGATGGCGGCCTCGGGCAGCGCCTTGAGCCAGCCGAACAACACGGCGTCCTGGCGGTTGCGCCGGAGCCCGGGCACAGCGAGCTCCACCAGCTGTGCCGCGCGGTCAAAGTCCTGTCCGGCGAGGGCGTGCCGGACGGCGTCGGCTTCGTGGCCATGTGCCTCGTACCAGCGGCTCGCGCGCTGGTGCAGGGGTGGAATCTGCCCTGGCTCCTCGCTGAACAGACGCCCTCTCAGCACGTCGGCAAAGAGGTGGTGGTAGCGGTACCACTCCCGCTGGTCATCCAGTGGGATGACGAACAGATTGGCGCGCTCCAGGTTGACGAGCATCGCACTGCCGCCTTCATGACCTGTCACGGCATCGCAGAGCGGCCCGGTAAGCCGGTCGAGGATCGCTGTGTGCTGCAGGAAACTGCGGACGTCGTCCGGCTGGTGCTCCAGCACCTCGTCCACCAGGTAGTCCACGACGTACCGGTCGTCCCCGGCGAAGCGTTCAACAAAGCCGGCGGCGTCCTCCCGGTCCCGGTCCCGGAGCGAGAGTGCGGCCAGCTGAAGTGCCGCGATCCATCCCTCGGTCCGCTGTTCAAGCGTGGAAACCTGCGCCGCGGCCAGTTCCAGCCCTGCCACGTCGCTGAGGTAGGCCGCCGCCTCCTCAGGAGTGAACCGCAAGTCAGCGGCGCGGATTTCCACCAGGCCCCTCTTCACCCGCCAGCGGGACAGGGGCAGGCCAGGGTCGGAGCGGGTGCTCACCACAACATGGACGTGCTGCGGCAGGTGCTCCAGGAAGTAGGTCATCCCGGCGCCCGTCTCCGGGTTGTCCACCGTGTGATAGTCGTCCAGTACCAGCCAGACGTCGTGGGGCACGGCCGAGAGGTCGTTCACCAGGGCGGTGAGGACAAGCTCGGTAGCAAGGGGCGGAGAAGCGATAAGCTCCAAGGCGGTCCGCCCCACACCGGGCACAGCGGCTTGGAGTGACGTAACGACGTAACCCCAAAATGCGGCCGGTTCGCTCTCTCCCGCGTCCAGGGAAAGCCAGGCAACGGAGCGGTCATTGCCGGCTGTGGTGGCAATCCAGTCGGCAAGGAGGGCTGTCTTCCCGAATCCTGCCGGAGCGGACACAAGTGTCAGGCCGGAATCGGCGCCACTGCGCAGCTTTTCCCGCAGCCTCGGCCGGGCCACAAAACCGCGCCTCGGCGCGGGGACGTACAGTTTCGTCGCGAGGAACGCACGGTCCATGTTATCACCCTAGGCGACGACGGCACCCAAGCCTGCTGCCGCCGTCGTCCGTCCTCCCTGAGCCTTGCGGCGACGGGGAGCGTCAGGCCTGCGCCTGGATGGCGGTGATGGCCACGGTGTTCACGATGTCCTCCACGGTGCAGCCGCGGGAGAGGTCGTTGACCGGCTTCCGCAGCCCCTGCAGGACCGGCCCGACGGCGACTGCACCGGAGCTCTGCTGCACCGCCTTGTACGTGTTGTTGCCGGTGTTGAGGTCCGGGAAGATGAACACGGTGGCCTGCCCGGCCACAGAAGAGCCCGGCATTTTGGACTCGGCGATCGAGGCGTCCACAGCGGCGTCGTACTGGATGGGGCCCTCGACGGCGAGGTCCGGGCGGCGCTCGCGCACCAACTCGGTGGCCTGCCGCACCTCGTCCACCGCCTCCCCCGAGCCCGAGCCGCCGGTGGAGTAGGACAGCATGGCCACCCGCGGCTCCACGCCGAACTGAGCAGCGGTCTCGGCGGAGGCCAGCGCGATGTCCGCCAGCTGTTCCACGTTCGGGTCCGGGTTCACTGCGCAGTCGCCGTAGACCAGCACCCGGTCCGGCATCAGCATCAGGAATACCGAGGACACGATCTTCACGCCTTCCCGGGTCTTCACGAACTCCAGCGCCGGCCGGATGGTGTGGGCGGTGGTGTGGGCGGCACCGGACACCATCCCGTCCACCACGCCGAGCTGGACCATCATGGTGCCGAAGTAGCTGACATCCTGCATGATCTCCAAGGCTTTGGGCACGTCAACACCCTTGTGCGCCCGCAGCTCTGCGTACTGCTCGGCGAACTTCTGCCGCAGGTCCGAAGTGGCGGGATCCACGATGTTGATCCCGGAGAGATCGATGCCGCGGGTGGCAGCAAGCTCGCGGATGTCCGTTTCCGGTCCGAGGACGGTCAGGTCGCAGACGTCGCGGCGGTACAGGATTTCCGCGGCGCGGAGGATCCGTACATCCGTCCCCTCGGGGAGGACCACGTGGCGGCGCTGGCCGCGGGCCCGCTCGATGAGGTCGTGCAGGAAACGCAGCGGAGTCATCCGTTCAGCCCGCGGCAGGTGCAGCCGCTCCACCAGCTCGGCCTCATCCACGGTGCGGGACCAGAGCCCAAGCGCCGAGGCCACCTTGCGGCGGTGCCCGGACCAGATCTCGCTCCGGACCTCGGAGACGCGGCGGGCAGTGGTGTAGGTGTCATCCGTGGCGGCAAACACCGGGAACGGCGCCTGCGCCAGGAGCGGGTAGATGTTGGCGTCCGGTGCCAGCCCGCCAGTGAGGATGAGCGCTGAAGCCACGGGAAACTCTGGCGAGAAGGAGGATGCCAGGCACGCGACCATCACGTCGGCGCGGTCCCCGGGCACGATCACCAGGGCGCCCTCGTCCAGCACATTCAGGAAGTTGCCCACGTTCATGGCCGCCACCTTGATGTCCTTCACGTCCCGCTCCATGTCCGCCCGGCCCGCAATCTGCCGCACCCCCAGCGCCGCAGCCACTTCGCCGGTGGTGGGGCGGGCAATCTCTTCCAGCTCGGGCAGGACATACACGGGGCGCTTGGAGGCGCCGGGCTTCACGGCGGCGGAGATTGCCTCGACGTCCTCCGGATCTGCGCGGTTCACCATGATGGCCAGCAGCGCGCATTTCTCGGCGGCGAGCTCCTTGCGGGCAACCTCGACGGCGGCCGCCGCCTCCGCCACGGTCCGCCCCTTGGCGCCCACCACGGCCACTACGAGGGCGGCCAGGTTGTTGGCCAGGCGGGCGTTGAGGTCGAATTCGACGGCGGCATCCTGGCCGGTCAGGTCCGTGCCCTCCACAATCACCACGTCGCAGTGGCGGGAAATGTCGGCGAAGATCTCCACACAGCGGGAATCAATCTCCTCGCGGTTTCCTTCGGCGAGCAGGGACCGGACCTCCTCGTGGGTGAGGCCGCCGCGGCACCGCTCATCCTCCAGGGCGAACCTTGACTTCATCAGCGCCACCATGGGATCGTCCTTGGCCGTGGGCCCGGTGACTACGGGTTTGAAAAAGCCGATCCTGTCCGCGTGGCGGTGCAGGGTGTCCGCCAAACCCAGGGCCACAAGGGACTTGCCCGATCCGGGAGTGGTTGCGCTGACGTAGATGCTTTTGGCCATGGTCCGCCCTTTTGCTGGTCTGCTGGTGCCGGTCCTCCATCCTTGCACTTCCCGCCCCGCGAGATGGCACTTCGCGGCAATGTCCGGCCGCGGGACTGCCGTGAAATGCCATCTCGCGGGAAGGAGATGCCCTTGACACCGGACCCCCTCATGGGATTACCTAATGAACATTCGGTAAATAAAGCTGGAGGCAATGACGCATGGCTGAAACAACAGTGTCCGGGGCCATCCACCCCATCCTGGAAAACGACTACGCCTCCATCTGGATGGGAATCGAAGTCCTCGCCGTCAGCGACGGGCACGCCACCATCCGGATGACCCTCCGCCAGGAAATGCTCAACGGCTTCGGCATGGCGCACGGCGGAATGATCTTCGCCTTCGCGGATTCCGCCTTCGCCATGGCCTGCAACCCGGTCCACCCGGCACCCGGCGAGGAGAACAACATCACCGTAGCCGCCGGCGTCGACATCAACTTCCTCAAGCCCGCCTACCGCGGCCAGGTGATCACCGCCGTCGCCGACCGCCGTTCCAGCGCTGGACGCAGCGGACTGTACGACATCCAGATTTTCGCTGCCGACGCCGGCTCCCAGGCCCCTGGCGAACTCATCGCCGAGTTCCGCGGACGCAGCCGGACCATTCCCAAGAAGTAGGACAACCATGACCCTCCACGCCCCCGAAACCCCCACCTCCGCCGGCACCACCGCACCCGACGTCGCACTGGACCGCGAAGAAACCATCTCCCGCGACGAACTCGAGGCGCTGCAACTCAGCCGCCTGCAGCACACCGTGGCCTACGCCTATGAGCGCGTGCCCCTGTACAAGCGCAAGTTCGACGACGCCGGAATCCACCCCAGCGACCTGCGCGAGCTCACCGACCTGGGCAACTTCCCGTTCACCACCAAGGACGACCTGCGGGCGGAATACCCGTTCGGCATGTTCGCCGTGCCGCAGAGCGAAGTAGCCCGCGTGCACGCCAGCTCAGGCACCACGGGCCGGCCCACCGTCGTCGGCTACACCAAGCAGGACCTGGCCGACTGGGCCAAACTTGTGGCGCGCAGCTTCCGCGCCTCCGGCATTCGGCCCGGCATGAAGGTCCACAACGCCTACGGCTATGGGCTGTTCACCGGCGGCCTGGGCGCCCACGCCGGCGCCGAAGCCCTCGGCTGCACGGTTATCCCGATGTCCGGCGGGCAGACCGAACGGCAGATCCAGCTGATCCAGGACTTCAAGCCTGATGCCATCCTGGCCACCCCCACTTACCTGCTGACCATCGCCGACGCCATGGCGCACATGGGCATCGACCCCGCCTCCACCTCCCTGAAATTCGCGGTGCTGGGCGCGGAGCCATGGACCCAGGAGATGCGGCACGAACTCGAAGTCACCATGAACATCAAGGCCTGCGACATTTACGGCCTCTCCGAGGTGATGGGCCCGGGCGTCGCCGGTGAGGCCGTGGAGACCCAGGACGGCAGCCACATCTGGGAGGACCACTTCCGCCCCGAAATCATCGACGCCTTCAACCCCGTGGTGGGTAAGGAGAACGTCCTGCGCGACGGCGAACACGGCGAACTCGTCTTCACGTCCCTTACCAAGGAAGCGCTGCCCATCATCCGGTACCGCACCAAGGACCTCACCCGGCTCCTGCCCGGCACGGCCCGCCCCGCGCACCGCCGGATGGGCCGCATCACCGGCCGCAGCGATGACATGATCATCCTGCGCGGCGTAAACCTCTTCCCGTCCCAGATCGAGGAGATCGCCCTCCGCATCCCCGAGCTCAGCCCGCACTTCCAGCTCGAACTCACCCGCCCCGAGGGCCAGCGGATGGATCAGCTGACCGTCCGGATCGAACGCCGGGATGCTGTGACCTCCGAGCAGAGCACGACGGCGGCGCGCACCTTGAAGGAGCAGATTAAGATCCATGTGGGTTCTTCGTGCTCGGTGGACGTGGTGGAGCCAGGTTCGCTCGAACGGTCCAACGGCAAGTTGCGCCGGATCTACGACCTGCGGCCGAAGGGCTAGCAGCATCAGCCCACGCAGACTGACTGACCGTTCATGAGAAACTAGGCACCATGCCCAGCACCACTGAAACAGCCACTTCCGCCGCCGGCGCCAAGCGCGGCCGGCCCGGATACGACCAGCAGTCGGTGCTGCGCATCGCCGTCGACGTCTTCAACCGGCACGGCTACGACGCAACATCCATGGGCATCCTGGCGGACAACCTGGGCATTTCGAAGTCCGCCATCTACCACCACGTGCCGTCCAAGGGCGACCTCCTCAAGCTCGCCCTGGACCACGCACTCGGAGGCCTCGAAGCCATCCTTGAAGCGCCCGAGGCCACCTCCGGCGCAGCCGATGCCCGGCTCGAGTTCGTGCTCCGGCAGACCGTGGCCGTGCTGGTGGACCGCCTGCCGTTCGTCACGCTGCTCCTGCGGCTGCGGGGCAATACCGAGATTGAACGGGACGCCCTGGAACGGCGCCGCACCTTTGACCACAAGGTGGCCGGGCTGATCTCCAACGCCCGGGACGAGGGCTCGCTCCGCCAGGACATTGATCCCCGGACCGTCACCCGGCTCCTTTTCGGCATGATCAACTCGATCGTGGAATGGTACAAGCCGGGCGGCTCCCTCTCGCCTGAGAGGCTTGCCGACGACGTCATCACCATGGCGTTCGACGGGCTTCACTCCCAGCCCTAAGCCCCTCCCGGGACCAAAATACTAAGCGTGCTTGGTATTTCCATTGCTCCCCGGCTACGGTGATAGGACCAGCCAGCATCCGCAGGAGGTCGACCATGAGCACCACCATCAGCCAGGGCTTTTGCCGTCCGCTCCGTGCGCACGCAGCAGCAGGCGTGGTGCTGGCGGTGTGCCTGGCCCTCACAGGTTGCACCGGCTCACCCACTCCACCGGCGCCGGGCGAAACCACCGCGCGGACAAACGGCAACGCGTCGCCGGGCGCCACTGGTTCACCCGGCGCTGGCAACTCCGCTCCGGCCCCTGACGCGGCCGGCGGCATCCCCAATCTGGTGGCGAACCTTTCCCCGTCCGTGGTGACCATCTTCACCAAAGGCGGCGGGCTGGGAAGCGGCGTGGTCTATTCGGAGGACGGCCTCATCCTCACCAACGAGCATGTGATCAGGGGCAACACCACGGTGGAGGTGGGCTTCGCCGACGGCCAGCGGGTGGAGGGTACAGTGCGGGCCACCGATCCTGTCACGGACCTGGCCCTGGTCCAGGCCAAACGCACCGGCCTGCCCAAGCCCGCCTACCAGACCACCCTGCCCCGCGTGGGAGAGGGTGCCCTGGTGCTGGGTTCCCCGCTGGGCTTCGAGAATACTGCCACCGCTGGCATCATCTCCGGACTCCACCGCTCCATCCCGGGTTCCGCCTCCAACAGCCTCTCCCTGGTGGACCTGATCCAGACTGACGCGCCCATCAGCCCCGGCAACTCCGGGGGTGCGGTCATCAACATGAGGGGCGAGATCATCGGCATCAGCGAGGCGTACATCCCGCCGTCTGCCGGAGCCGTCTCGCTGGGCTTCGCCATACCTGCCGCAACCGCCGTGGAGGTGGCAGAGGAACTGCTGGCGGACGGCACCGCCGAGCACGCCTACCTGGGCCTCACTCCGTCCCAGCTGACACCGCAGATCGCGGACCAATTGGGCATCGACGCGACCACCGGCGTCGTAGTTTTGTCCGTTGACGAGGACGGGCCCGCCGGACGTGCAGGAATCCGCCCCGGCGATGTCCTGGAGTCCATGGAAGGGGTGGAGCTCAACGCACCGGAGAAGCTCCTTACTGAACTCCGGAACCGCAACCCCGGCGATACCGTCGGCTTCAAAGTCCGGCGGGATAACCAGACGCTGGACATCAAAGCGGACCTCACGAACCGACCAACACAGTAGTACCCGAGAGAAAGGTTAGACAATGAGCCCCAAGGAAGAACCGAACGCCGGATTCATCACACCGGATCCCTCCAAAGTCCGCGAGGACATCCCCGGCGACGCCGGAGACGAGGCCAACGCGATCCGCTTCAGCGAGGAGCAGGCACTGATCGAAGAACAGGCCAAGGGCATCCGCCCGGACACCTACAGCGTTCCCGCCGGCGGCCCCACCATGGACGAGGCCCGCGGCAACATGGACCTTTCAGACCAGACCGGGGCAGCGCCGTCGGACGACAGCAGCGACGACGGGCTGCACAACGGCGCCGAATCCTGACACTTCTGGCGTAAAACGGGCCTGAAACGACGGTAGGGGCGTCCCGGTTGATCCGGGGCACCCCTACCGCTTTCGGCGGGTCCTGGAGTTCGTACCCGGCCGCCCAGACCCAAACGCCCGCCCACCTTCGCCAGGAAAGGTGAGCGGGGGTTGGGGCTACTTTGCTACCAGGGTGAGGACGTCATAGGTGGCAACGATCTCATCGTTCTGGTTGGTCAGCACGGCGTCCCAGGCCACCTCGCCGTACTCGTCGGTTTCGCGCGGGGTGATCTTCTTGGCGGTCAGGGTCACCCGGATCGAGTCGCCTCCCGCCACCGGAGTGATGAAGCGCAGGTTTTCCAGCCCGGAGTTGGCCAGGACCGGGCCCGGGGCGGGCTCCACAAACAGGCCCGCCGCCCAGCTGAGCAGCAGGTAGCCGTGCGCCACGATGCCCGGGAAGAACGGGTTGGCTTCCGCGGCTTCCTGGTTGGTGTGGGCGTAGAACTTGTCCCCGGTGGAGTTGGCGAACGCGGAAATGTCCTCCAGCATGACCTGCCGCAGCTCGGACCGGACGGCGTCGCCGATCCGCAGCGTCGCCAGGGACTTTTGGAACGGATGCGTGCCCTCGGTTTCAAGGGTGAAGTTGCGGTCCGCGCCGGCATGCCAGACGCCGGTGACGGCGGTCAGCATGTTGGGCGAGCCCTGGATCGCGGTGCGCTGCATGTGGTGCATCACCGAGCGGATGCCGCCCAGTTCCTCGCCGCCGCCTGCCCGGCCGGGGCCGCCGTGGACCAGGTGCGGCACGGGCGAGCCGTGCCCGGTGGAGCTGCGGGCGTCCTCGCGGTTGAGCATCAGGACGCGGCCGTGGTGGGCGGCGATCCCGGTGACGAGTTCCCGCGCGATGGCGGGATCGTTGGTGCACACCGAGGCGACCAGCGAGCCGCTGCCGCGGGCGGCGAGGCGGACGGCGTCGGGAATGTCCCTGTACCCGATGACCGACGAAACGGGGCCGAACGCCTCCAGCGAGTGGACTTCCTCCGCCTCGGGGTCCTGCCATTTGAGCAGAACGGGGGCCATGAAGGCGCCGCCATCCACAACCCCAGTGGATCCGTCGGCAGAGGTGACCGACGGCGAATCGAGCGTTCCGTACGCAAGCTCACCGCCGGCGTCGAGCATTGACTGGACGGCAGCACGCACGTCCTCAAGCTGCTCCACCGACGCGAGCGCGCCCATGGTGACGCCCTCCGCCCGCGGATCCCCGAGGACGATCCGTTCGGAGATGCGCTTGCCGATGGCAGCAGAGACCGCGGGAACGAGCTCCTGGGGGACGATGGCGCGCCGGATGGCGGTGCACTTCTGCCCTGCTTTGGCCGTCATCTCAGTAACGACGGACTTGACGAAGGCGTCGAATTCCGGCGTGCCCTCCACCGCGTCCGGGCCCAGGATGGCGGCGTTCAGGGAGTCAGTTTCGGAGGTGAAGCGGACGCCGCCCTGGACAACGTTGGGATGGGACTTCAGGGAGAGCGCAGTGGTGGCAGAGCCCGTGAAGGCGACCAGGTCGCGGTAGTCGAGCACGTCCAGCAGCCCGCGGACGGAGCCGGAAATCAGTTGCAGCGAGCCCTTGGGCAGAATATTTGATTCAACAATCGCCTTGACCACGGCGGCCGCCACGTACCCGGTGGGAGTGGCCGGCTTGACGATGGTGGGAACCCCGGCGATGAAGGCCGGGGCGAACTTCTCCAGCATGCCCCATACCGGGAAGTTGAAGGCGTTGATCTGCACGGCAACGCCCGGAATGCGGGTGTAGATGTGTTCGCCGGCGAAGGATCCGTCCTTGGACAGCACCTCCATGGGTCCGTCCATCACCACCTGCGAGTTGGGCAGTTCGCGCCGGCCCTTGGAGCCGAACGTGAAGAGGACGCCGATGCCGCCGTCGATGTCAATCATGGAGTCCACTTTGGTGGCGCCGGTCTGGGCAGAGAAGGAGTAGAAGTGTTCGCGCCGGGCGTGGAGGTACTGCGCCAACTCCTTGAGCTTGAGGGAACGCTGGTGGAAGGTCAGCTGGCCGAGTTCCGCCTGGCCAGTGGTGCGGCCGTAGTCGACGACCGCTGAAAGATCCAGCCCCTCCGTGCTCACCTTGGCCAGGATCTCCCCGGTGCTCGCGTCACGCACGGGGACAGCGGAACCCGTGGAACCGTCGTCGGGCGTCCACCATGCATCCATGATGAAGCTGGGCACTGTCTCCACGGTGTCGACCGTGGCCTGGGGAGCTGTGGCAGTGGTGGTCATCGTTGACGGGTCCTTCCAACATGGGACATACAAAGGCGGCCAGTGATTACTGACCGTCCGTTCGGTAATATATTCACCATACATGAAAGGCCGCGGTGCAGACTAGAAGGCCGGGCTTGAAAAAGCCACCCGGAAATGGTCACCCAGAAGGAGAACTTATGAGCGCCCCGTCCCCAAAGGATGCAGCTGTGGAGAACCACCCGGATGCGCACGAACTGTGGAAGATCACCCTCGGTGAGCTCGACGAGAAGATGGGCGTGAAGATCCTGGAGGAGTCGGTGGAGCGTGTGGTGGCCACCATGCCTGTGGAGGGGAACAGGCAGTCCTTCGGGTTGCTGCACGGCGGAGCGTCGCTTGCCGTGGGCGAAGCAGTCGGGTCCTGGGCGGCCGTGATCCACGCGAGCACCTTGGGCAAGACGGCGGTGGGTGTGGACGTCTCGGCCACCCACCACCGCTCCGCGCGCGAGGGCCAGGTGACCATCACCGCGACACCCATCCACCTGGGCGGCACCCTCACCACGCACGAGGTGATCATCACTAATGAAACAGGCCAGCGGCTTTGCACCATGCGCATCACCAACCTGCTGATGCGGCGCCACAAATAACGCGTTGCCCTATCAGATAAGGCTCTTATCGCCCGCTTTTGGCGACGATAACTGATAGCTCATTCGGTGGTGCTGTGCTGCCTCTGGCGGCGGACCAGCATCATCAGCAGCCCGCCGGCGGCAATGGCTGCTGCGGCAGCGCCTGCCGCCGGGACGAGCGCGGCGGCTCCGGTGTTGGCCAGGTCAGCGGGAGGCGCGGCGTCCGTAGGGGTTACGACGACGGCGGTTGTGCCGTCAGTGGGAGCTGGCGCTGCGGGCGGGGCTGGGGCAGCCGGGGCAGGGGCTGGTGCCGGAGCGGCCGGTGCAGGTGCCGGAGCTGAGGCTGGAAGGCCTGATTCAACGGGGGAAGGCTCCTCTGAAGCAGTCCCAGTGGGCTCCGGTTCAGCTGAGGAAGCTTGTCTGAGCTCAAAGCTGCTGGTTCCGGAAGTGCTGAATCCGTTAACCGTTTCGGCCGTAAACCGGAGCGTTCCTTCGCCTTGGGGGGCGGGAAAGCTCCAGCTGCCGTCTGCGCTCAGGGGGACTTTGAAAGGTTCCTGCCCCTGGAGCGTGATACGGACTTCCGACCCGGCAGCAACCGCAGATGCCGGTGCGGCTGGAACGTTCCCGCTGATTTCCTGCCCCGGCTCGAATGGTGCTCCCGCTGCCGGGGTCGAAACCACAGGCTTATTGAGGAAGAGCTCGAGCTGGTATCCGGGCAACACCTTCATGCTCTCCTGGAGGGTCGCGGCAACGGCGAAATTGATCACGTTGCCATCCTCATCTGGAGTATCCCCGGCAGCGTGGGTTCCCACGGCGTAGTTTCCACTGACGTAGGGCCCGCCGGAATCGCCACCGCTGGACTGGACACCGTACGAGAGGAACCCACGGAAGGCTCGCACATCGTTAGGGTCTGCAGCATAAGCGGGTCCTCCGACCAGGAAAATCCCAACGGCATCGACCTTGCCGCAGGACCAGCCCGAGGTCCTGCCCGAACGGCAGACCTGCGTCCCCACTACAGGTTCGGCCGTGCCGATGATCTTGACGTCAGGTTCCGGCTGCGAGGCGTCGCCCCAGGTGCTGGCTGCCGGGAGCGGGTCCACGCCGGAGCGGAGGGACCCAACCACCGCAATATCGGTTCCTACGTTGCCGGGGTCAGTGACCGCCATGTGGTCCGGGCCCGCTGCGGTGTTGGGGTCCAGCACCCTTGAATTACCCGGACCGCCAAACTGGCTGAAGCCAAACCTGCCCAGCAGCCCGACCGGCACGCCTTGAAGCGTCAGGTCAGCCGTTTTGGCTGCACCGTCAGAAGCACAATGGCCCGCCGTGAGGACCGCAGGCAGCCCTGCAGGGTCAAAGGCAGAGAAACCCGTGGAGCAGATCCAACCGGTGTCGGTGATGTAGCCGACTCCCCCGGGAACGTCCTCTTCGGGCACGAGCGGAGCGCCGCCGTCGAGCTCCACGTTGGCGTAACGGGACACGAACTCAGCCGCCGACTTCTTGCCGGAACCGGCCGGGGCAGTGACGTCCACTGCGGCACTGGTATCAACCGGGCCAGCAGCCGGATCGGCCGACGACTCCGGTGCGTTGAGGGTGCCAGTCCGGATGACGAACTTCCCACCGGAGGTCACCACGGCCTGCAGGCCGTTCAAACCCACTTCGCGGACGTAGGCCTGGAACAGCTGCTCCGTGCTGATGGCCAACTCGGTGCCCTGGGGTTCCGCAGCGGCCGCTTCTGAGGGTCCGGCTATGCGCCGTTGAGCGGGGTCCTCCACCGCCAGGTTCGGGATGCTGCCGGCGAGCACGGCCACTTCCGCCAGCAACTCCGCGCCGGAACCGGACACAACGATCCGTCCGTCCTGGAGCCGTGTCCCCGAGTAGCCCGGGACGTCCCGCAACAAAGCGACAGCCTTCGCCGCCTGGTTACCCAGCTCCCCCGCTGCAATGAATTCGGCCGGAGTCATCCCAAGGTCCCGCACCACCGCGTCGTCAAGGGCAGCCGCGGAGAGGCCATCCGTGGCCACGCCGGAAGCTTCCGGCACAGGTTCATCCGCCGCCCAGACCGGGCCTGCTGCATAGGCAGAGGACGCCAGGACTCCCGCAGCCGCTCCAGTGGCGAGGAAACGCCGCACCTTGGCCCCCTTCATCGGGACACCCCGGCTCCACAGAGGGCCAGCACCGCGCCCAGCTCGCCAGGCGTGACGCCGTTCCGCAGCAAAAAAGCACGCGTATCCAGGCTCCGCACAAAGTCCACCACCGCGACTCCGCGCTGCTCAAGCAGCGGCGCCAGCTCGGTTTCCTCAACATAGCGTTCCCGGGCGTGCGGCGGACCGTGGGTGCGGTAGCGTTCGTTGATGCCGCGGGCTGCGCGCCGATAGCTGTCGGCGATCTCCTGGTCCGAGTCCCCCGCAAGGTCCTGGACCATTGCTGCCACCATTCCGCTGCGGTCGCGGCCGGCGGCACAGTGCAGCACCACGTCGCCGCGGCTCGCCGCTGCCGAAAGCTGACGAAAGACGCCCGCCAGCTTTTCCGGAAAGAGCCGGGCGTTGTCTGCACAGTAGGCGGGATCGTTGAGGTAGGGCCCGGACAGTTTTACGAAGCGCGGATCGCCCGGCACCTCGGTAGGCGCAGTAACGATTGTGATTCCGGCCAAGGCTGTGTCCGCCACCAGCGGGTCACTGTCCCGGCGCCCCGCCTCGGCAGCGTTACGGATGTCAATCACGGTGCGGACGCCGTCGTCGTGCGCCTGCCGCCAACCCGCTTCGGTCAGCCACTCCCGCCGCCCCATCCGGTAAACACCACCGGCCACGTGCCAAGCGTTGACAGCACCATCCCAGTCCATGGACCCGTCCGCTCTGTTCATCCGGACAGCTAACCACACTGGCCACAGGAGCCGCACGTCGCTTAGGGGACATTTTGGTGAAATTGGATAGCCGGGCCCCGTGACGGCCGGGGACTGCCGGCGTACGGTGACACCTACATGCCTTCTGTCCATCGTTCAAAGGAGAGCCCTGATGGGAACAGCAAAAGTACGACGGCGGCACTCGGCCTTCGCGGCCAGCCTCGCCGGCGTTGTTATGGCCGCGGGCTTGGCCATGGTCCCGGCGCAGGCTGCAGAGAAGACCAAGTACATCGCCCTGGGTGACTCCTTCGCCGCCGGGCAGGGGGCGGGCCCGTACCTCGACGGGTGTTACCGGAGCGAAAATGCCTACTCCGAGCTCGCGGATGAAGCCGCAGCCATCAACCTCGTCACGAACGCGGCCTGTAGCGGCAAAACAACCTCGGACGTTGTCAACCACCAGCTCCGCAAGCTGAACAAGAGCACCGAGCTCGTAACCATTACCGCCGGCGGCAACAACATCGGCTTCGGCAACATCATCGTTTCTTGCGGCGCAGCATTGGCGGGTGGCACGCCAGGTACGGGATGTGGAACTTCGATCACCTTCGCCACATCCCAAATCTCCGGCGGCCAGTTGTACCGTGATGTTGTCGCGATGATCGAGCACGTGCAAGCCGCAGCGCCTAACGCCAGGATCGTCGTGACCGGCTACCCCTACCTCCTGGACCCGATCCCCGCAGGCCAAACCGACCCGCGGTCCCTGTTCATCTACCAGGCCACTCAACTGTCCGACGGACTGAACGCAACCATCGCCAAGGCCGCCTACAGCACCGGAGCCACATTCATCGACGTGCGGCCCGCTTTCCTCGGCCATGGCGCCATGTCGCGGGACCCCTGGATCAACCTGATCCTTGGCGGCCCGACCGACCCTGTCAGTCCGGATAACTTCCACCCGAACGCAGCAGGCTATGAGGCGTACTTCGCCGCACTAAGGGCTGCCCGCGTCTTCCAGCCCGCCCTACCCCCGCCGGGCCAGCCGGTACTCGAGCCCGGCACGGACCATGGGCCATTCGTGTTCGAGGATGGAAAACACCACAGTGTCGCGCAGGATGCCGTCCCGCGTCCTTGAGTGGTTGCGGAGCACGCCATCCTGCTTGGCGCCCAGCCGCGCGATGGCCTCGCGCGACTGGTGGTTGAGCCAGTGCGTCCGGAACTCCACGGCCGGGCAGCCCAGAACTTCGAACGCGTGCTGCAGGAGCAGCAGCTTGGAGTCCGGATTCGTCCCCGTTCCCTGCACTGAAGCGGCATTCCAGGTGGAGCCGATCTCCACCCGGGGAGTGCCGGCGTCGGCATTCATATAGGTGGTCATCCCGATGATCCTGCCCGGGCCGCCGGTGGCGGGGTCGATCAGCCGGGTGGTGAACGGCAGCATCGAACCCTGCTCCTGCAGGGTGAGCCGCCGCTGGATTTCGGTTTCCATTTCGTCAGGAGCCGGCACCGACGTGTACCAGAGGCGCCACAACTCACCGTCGCGCGCAGCATGGACCAGGCCGTCGTGATGCTCCTGATTCAGCGGCTCCAGGGTTACATACCGGCCGGTCAGGGTAAGGGGTTCAAGGAAGGTCACCGCACCAGCCTAGGTCCAACCATCGGGACCGGTACGCTGGAAAAGCACCAGGACCGCGAGCAAGGGAGTTAACGTGTCAGGAAATAATCCGGATCCGGAGGACGACAAGATTACAGGCTTGGAGCCGGGAGGCGGAGTGCCGCCGGGCGAAACGCCTCCGGGTGAAGCCTCCACAGCCGGGCCCCAGGGCCATGATGAGCACGGCACCAAGAAGAGCACGCAGTTCTTGGTGATCGCAGCTATCGCGGTGGTGGTCCTGCTGTGCCTCCTGTACTTCATCGGCTACATTGTGGGCTTCTTCGACTAGCCCGCTGTCCTAGCTGGGCCAGTCAAAAAAGCCCTTCCCGGCCTTGCGTCCCAATTCACCCCGGGCCACCTTGTCCTTGAGAATCTGCGGCGGAGCGAAACGGTCACCCAGCGTGGAATGCAGGTATTCGGCAATGCCGAGCCGGACATCCAGCCCCACGATGTCGGTGGTTTTCAGCGGCCCGGTGGGGTGCTTGTAGCCCAGGACCATGGCGGCGTCGATGTCCTCGGCAGAGGCCACCCCTTCCTCCACCATGCGCATCGCCTCCAGGGCGATGGCAACGCCCAGCCTTGAGGACGCAAAGCCTGGAGCGTCATTGACCACGACGGCGGTCTTGCCGAGTGCCTCCACCCACCCCTTGGCCGCGGCAGCGAGTTCGGGAGACGTGCGTGTTCCAAGCACCACCTCGATCAGGGTGGAGGCAGGAACGGGGTTGAAGAAATGCAGTCCGAGGAAGTTCCTCGGCCTGTCCAGCTCACTGGCCAGGCCGCTCACGGACAGTGACGAGGTGTTGGATGCCAAGTACGCGTCCCCCGAAAGCTGCTCTTCGATTCCACGCAGCGCGGTGACCTTCAGGTCCCAGTCCT
Organism: Pseudarthrobacter sp. Hb11; assembly: GCF_059383655.1. Classification (NCBI taxonomy): domain Bacteria; kingdom Bacillati; phylum Actinomycetota; class Actinomycetes; order Micrococcales; family Micrococcaceae; genus Pseudarthrobacter; species Pseudarthrobacter sp. Hb11. The sequence continues at coordinate 133,513 of NZ_JBWZCM010000006.1, read as the reverse complement.
CCGGCACGGCCTCGACCACCAGCTGCCGGTCCTTGAAGGCGCCATAATCAACGCCCAGGGCAAGCCGGGACACCAGTTCATCCAGGTTGGCGTCGACGGCACCGCGCTCAATGCTCTTGGCTGCGGCGGATTCAACCCGTTGCCGGGCAGCCTCGGCTGACTGCTCGTCGCGCTCGATCACCAGTACGTCAGCGCCCTTAACCAGGAAGGCGTGCGCGATGCCTGCACCCATGCGTCCGCCGCCGAGGACACCCACGCGGGAAGGGAGGCCGGAGGCAGGTTGCGGTGTATTCATCAGTTCTTCTCTCCGGTCTCGTTGCCGGCCTTCGCACCGGTGTTCTTTTCAGCGTTCTTGGCGGCGTTTTTGTCGAGGAACCTCTGCATCCGATCAAACTTGGCCTCGGATTCGAAGAGGATGCCCTGGGCCAGCTGGTCGATCAGCGGGTGCGCTTCGGCCGGGGCATGGAATACGGACTTGGTGATGCGCACGGCCAGCGGGTCCTGGCGGCCAATCCGATCCGCCAGGTGATGCGCCGCGTCCAGGAGCTCCCCAGGCTCGTGGACTTCGGTGATGAGGTTCACGGCCAGCGCTTCCTCTGCGCCAAGGACCCGGCCGGCCAGCAGAACCTGCTTCGCCACCGGCTCCCCTACCAGCTCTCTGAGCCGCCAGCTGGCCCCGGCCGCGGCGAGGATCCCGAGCCCGGTTTCCGGGTTGCCGATGCGGACGTTGGGTGTGCCGATGCGGAAGTCGGCCGCGTAGGCGAGCTCGGCCCCGCCACCCAGGCAGTAGCCGTCAAGGGCAGCGATCACCGGCATGGGCAGCTTGGCGATCCGGACGAAGATGCTGGAGTTGATCCCCTGCAGGGCATCGTCCCGGCGCCGCTCGCGCAATTGCCCGATGTCCGCCCCGGAGGCAAACACGCCCTCCACACCCGCGATGACCAGCACCTTCGGGTTCTGCTCGAGGGCGGTGCAGACCACGTGGAGTTCATCCACCATCTGCTGGTCGATGGCGTTCCGGACCTCAGGACGGTTGAGGAGCACCACCACGCGGTCACTGCGCTCTTCCACCAGCAGCGCATGGAACTTCTCCGCTGCCAGGTCCACGGGGCCCGGCATCAGACTTTCTCCAGCAGCATCGCTGTGCCCTGGCCAACACCAATACACATGGTGGCCAGCCCCACCCGGGCGTCCTCCCGCTCCATCCTTCCCAGCAGGGTGATGGCGATCCGGGCCCCGCTGGAACCCAGCGGGTGCCCCAAAGCGATGGCGCCGCCGTCGTTATTCACAATCTCTGGTTCCAAGCCCAGCCGGCGGATGCAGGCGAGGGACTGCGTGGCGAACGCTTCATTAAGTTCGACGGCGCCAAGGTCACCTACGCTGAGGCCGCTCCGCTTGAGGACTTTCTGCGTGGCAGGCACCGGCCCGATGCCCATGATTTCGGGCTCGCAGCCGGCCGAGGCGCCGTCGATGATCCGCGCGCGGGGTGTTAGGCCCAGCCTTTCAATGGCAGCTTCCGAGGCGACGATGATGGCCGAAGCGCCGTCGTTCAGTGACGACGAGTTGCCGGCCGTGACTACCGTTCCGCCGTTCGCGACCGGCCGCAGCCCGGCGAGGACGTCCAAGGTGGTGTCCGCCCGGGGGCCTTCATCCGTGTCGACAACGTGCTCGGACTTCCTGGTCTTGACGGTGACCCCGACGATTTCGTCCTTGAACCGGCCGGCAGCCGTGGCGTCCAGGGCCCGCTGGTGCGAGCGGACCGCGAAGGCGTCGGCGTCCTCGCGGGAGATGCCGTCCACGCGGGCCACTTCTTCGGCTGTTTCAGGCATGGAGTAGGTCATTTTGCCATCGCGGGACAGCTCGCCCTTGTGGAACTGGGGGTTGGTGAAGCGCCAGCCGATGGAGGTGTCGAAGATCTGGCCGGGCTTGGCGAAGGCGGCGGTGGGCTTTTCCTGCACCCAGGGTGCCCGGCTCATGGATTCCACGCCGCCAGCAATAACGATGTCCGCGGCGCCGGCCTTGATCATGTGGCTCGCCTGGATGATCGCGCTGAGGCCGGAAGAGCAGAGCCGGTTAACGGTGATGCCGGGGATGTGGAGGGGCAGCCCGGCCAGTAAAGTGGCCATCCGCGCGACGTTCCGGTTTTCCTCCCCGGCCCCGTTGGCGTTGCCCAGGATGACCTCGTCGATGCTGTCCGGATCCAGCCCGGCCCGGTTGACGGCCTCCCGGATTACCAGGGCCGCCAGGTCGTCAGGGCGGATGGACGAAAGTGCGCCGCCGTACTTGCCCACGGGCGTTCGGACCCCGCCAACGAGGAAAGCCTGCGGACCTGCGGTTGCAGCCATGGAAACACCCTTCACACGATAAACAGCACTGTCATCGGCGGCCGGCAGCACTCCCACTTACCGACCGTTCGTTCTGTAAATAGTACACGGGCGGTTGTCCTATGGGTACCGGGGCCTAGAGGACCGTAACGCCCAGATGCGCGGCCAACAGGGGCGCGAGGAGGCCCAGCTGGTACTCATCCACCACCACGCCCGCCATGCTGCCGAGCCCGCTGATGCTGCGGAACTCCGTGCCGCGGATATCGAAGTCCTTGAGTTTCGCCCCGCCGAGGTCGAGGGAACCGACGGTGCAGTTCTTAAACGCCACCCGGGTACCGGCGGCGGAGCCAAGGTCCAGTTCATTGATGATGCAGTCGGTGATGAGCACGTCGGTGAGCCTGGCGCCGCGCAGGTTGAGGAAGTCCAGCTTGCCACCGTCAAGGCGGACCGACTGCCAGCCGCTTTCATAAAGCTCAGCCGAACCCAGCCGCGGATTCCGCAACTCAACGTCCCGCCACGTAGTCCGGGAAGCCTTGAACACCGGCGCGTACAGCTCCCCCAGGATGCAGTCGCGGAACGAGGAGCCGCGGAGCTGGGTGTCGTTGAAGGAGACCCCTTGGAACTCGCACTCCGCGAAGTCTGTGCCGCTCAGCTCGAGACCATCGGCCTCCGGACGGCTGTACCGGCCGCCGTCGTACCGTTCACCGCGGCGGAAATCCGCCGCCGGCTGGTCCGTCAGGTTCTCCAGCCGGACCGGCGTGAGCCGGGGCGCAGAGACGTTGCCGGCAACGGCTTTAGGAGGACGCCCGGCCACTACGGACGCGACTCTGCCTTGGCAGCGATTTCCGTCAGGTCCTTTGTTAGGGCCTTGCCGGTGGCCGCCATGCCCATCCTGCCGAACAGCAGCATCATGAGGCGGCTCGCGAACGTCGGCTTGATGACCTCGGCGCCAAAGGTGAGCGTGAGGTCAGTGCCGCCGTCGCGAGGGGCCAGTCCGAAGCGCGTGGTGTAGTCCGCGCCGCCCTGGACAGCCTTGACGGTGGTGCTGCTGTGCTGGTCCGCTTCGACCACCCACATCTCCACGGTCTCGGATTTGCCCAGCATCTTCCGGGTCTCCTTCCAGCGCGTCCCCTCCCCGTAGGGGCCGTCGGTGAGGAGCTGCACGGAGTCCACTCCGGACAACGTTGCCGCCGAGCCGGGGATGTCCGTGATGACGGACCAGACCCTTTCCGGGGACGCGTTGATGTGCTGGGTGACGCTGATGCTGTGGTCCATGTTTTGAGCCTAGCTGCGGGCGCGGACAATCAACAGGCGCCCCTTCATGGTGGAAATACCGGACTTGAATTAGTAAGCAAGCTTCGTGTTAGTGTGAAAAAGCACTGTTTGATCAACGGAAACGAAAGGAGGCCACCACCATGGGCCTCGGAGACAAGATCAGTAACGCAGCAGAAGATTTCGGCGGCAAGGCCAAGGAAGCCACCGGCAACGCCACCGACAATGACCGCCTCAAGGCCGAAGGCCAGACCGACCAGGTCAAGGCCGACGCCAAGAAGGTCGGCGAAAGCGTCAAGGACGAGTTCAAGCGCGACTAGCCTCTTCCTGCGGCAGTCCGGCTGAACCAGGCGGGCTGTGACAGAGCGAAACGGCGGCGGATCCCAAGGGATCCGCCGCCGTTCTGTTTGCCCGCCCAACCATTGGAGCGAGTCACCAGCCGCTGCGGGTGGGGGTATGCCCCTGCCGGGAGTCTTCGGGCATGGTCATCTCGGCCCGCAGCCCCAGGAGCCGGATGGGGCGATCCGGTTCAATCTTGGCCACAAGCTCAAGGGTCCGGTCGAGCACTTCCGCGGGATCCGAGGTCTCGGGGATCTTTCGGGCATACGTCTTGGTGAAAAACGGGGCGTAGCGGACTTTGAGCGTCAGTCCGACCACCGGCCGCCCCTCGGCCGCGACATCCTCCAGGACGCGCGCCGCCAACTCTTTGACGGCGTCGTCAATCTGCGCGGATTCCGTCAGATCGCGCTGGAAGGTGGTTTCCCGGCTGTGCCCGCGGGCTACCCAGGGCGTGTCATCGACGATCCGCGCGCCGTCGCCCCGCCCTAGCTGGGCATACCAGGGACCCATCTTGGGGCCGAACTCAGGAACCAGGTCATCAGGATTGGACGTTGCCAGCTCGGCAACGGTCCCGATCCCGAGCTTGGCAAGACGGCGCGACACCTTCGTTCCCACGCCCCACAGCTCGATCGTCGGCCGGTTGCCCATCACTTCGAGCCAGTTGTCTTCCGTGAGCCGGAAGACGCCGGCGGGCTTGCCGAACGACGTCGCCACCTTGGCGCGGACCAGCGTATCCCCCACGCCGACGCTGCAGTGCAGCCGGGTCTGCTTCAGGACCGCGTGCTGCAGCTGCCGGGCGTAGGCCTCCGGATCCTCCGTCTGCACACCAACAAACGCTTCATCCCACCCGAGCACCTGCACCGTAGCGCCCGGCTGCGAGTGCAGCACCGCCATGACTTCCTCGGACGCCGCGAGGTAGGCGTCCTGGTCGACGGGCAGGATGACGGCGTCGGGCACTTTTCGTGCGGCGATGCGCAGCGGCATTCCCGAGCCGACGCCGTACGCCCTGGCTTCGTAGGACGCCGTGGAAACCACCGCGCGCTCGCTCGGATCACCGCGGCCGCCGATGATCATCGCCTTGCCCGCGAGTTCGGGGCGGCGCAGCACCTCGACAGCCGCAATGAACTGGTCCAGGTCCACGTGCAGCACCCATGGTTCCCTCACACGCCTTAGTGTGCCTCGGCCGGCCGCTCCGCACCACCTCCCAAGCCGGGAAACGCCGACGGCGGGAGTCCCCTTCGAGGGGATCCCGCCGTCGTCGTACTTCTCTCGTGTTAGCTGTAGAGCGCGTTCTTGGGCTCGTTGTTCTTGACCTTCTGCCAGCCCAGCCACAGGACCACGGCGAAGAACGGGATGGTGGCCAGGGTCCAGAGGCCCAGGTAGAACACCTCACCGGACTTGCTGGTCATGGTGTCGAAGCCGATCAGTACCGCGATGGCGAGCAGGGCGATCAGGCCGGCCCAGCTGGTCCACGGCGAACCGGGCATCGGCAGGCTGGACGTGACGCCCTTCTTGTGGCGCAGCGCGATCTGGCTGGCGAAGATGGCGCCCCAGGTGAAGATCACACCTATGGAGGCGGTGTTGAGCGCCAGGTCGAACGCGTGCGAGCCGCCCAGCCAGATGTTCAGCATGATGCCTACAAGGTAGAACGCAGCGATGGCGAGGATGGCCGCGTACGGGACGTGGCGGCGGGACATCCGGGTGAGCCACTGCGGGGCGTGGCCGTTGTTGGCCATGGTGCGGAACACGCGGCCGATCGAGTACAGGCCCGAGTTGCACGAGGACAGGGCGGCCGTGATCACGATCATGTTCATCACGTCGCCCACCCAGGCGAGGCCCATCTGGCCGAACACAGTGACGAACGGGGACGTGCCCGCCACGTACTGGTCCGAGGGCAGGAGCATGGCCAGCAGGGTCACGGAACCAACGTAGAACACCACGATGCGGAGCACGACGGCGCGGATTGCCTTGGGCACTTCGCGTTGCGGGTTCTGCATCTCGCCGGCGGTGATGCCCACCAGTTCGATGCCGTTGTAGGCGAAGATCACGGCGTTGAGGACCAGGACCATGACCAGTGCGCCCTTGGGGAACATTCCGCCTTCGGCTGCAAAGAGGTTAGCCACCGAGGCGTTGCCGTCGCCCACCTGGGCGTTGGTGACCACCATAAAGGTGCCCACCACCAGGAAGATCAGGATGGCGCCCACCTTGAGGCAGGAGGCCCAGAACTCGAACTCACCGAACGCCTTGACGCTCAGCAGGTTGACGGCCACCAGGAGTGCCAGTGCGGCGATGGCCGAGGCTTCCACGGGGACGTTGGGGAAGAAGAACTGGAAGTAGAGCCCGATGGCGATCAGTTCGGCGATGCCGGTCATGCCCCAGTTGATGAAATACATCCAGCCGGACAGGAACGCGCCCTTTTTGCCGAACATCTCACCGGCGTAGCTCACGAACGAGCCGGAGGTCTGGCGGTACATGATGAGCTCGCCCAGTGCCCGCATCAGCAGGTAGGCGATGACGCCGGCAATGGCGTAGGAAAAAATCAGGGCCGGGCCGGTGGAGGCGAGGCGGCCGCCGGCACCCATGAACAGGCCGACGCCGATGGCGCCGCCCATGGCGATCATGGTGACGTGGCGCCTGCCCAGGGTCTTGCTGTAACCCTCGGCGCTGAGGGTGGGGTCGACGGCGGTGGATGGTGCCGTGTTGTTCTGCAGATCTGTGGGGGTACTTTGAGGCACAACGATTCCTTGTGGGTTGGGGGTTGGCCGCATCCGGAACACTGATGATTCCGCTCACAAATTCGGGGTTTTGCCCTATTGGGCAACCGATTGTGACCGGTATCTCTCGTGGCGCCGAAGCTTCGAGCGGCTCGTCTATCTTACAAGACGCGAAGGGGTGCTACGTGACGCGGGCTACACCGGGGTCTGCAGTACCGGACTCCCGCGGGCGCGGGCGACGTTCCGGGCGCGGGCGGCGGTCGGCGGGCGGCGGGCGGCGTCTCACCCCGTGTCGACGGTTCCCTGCGCGTTCGACGGCGGCCCGCGTCGAGTCGGCGGGGAACCGTCGAAACGGGCCCGGGCAGCCGGGGTCACCAGCAGCCGTGGGCACGTATTAGCCGGACGCGTCAGGCCGGGGCGAGCACGCCCTTGTCCATGGAGTAGCGGAGCCATTGCCCGGTGACGGTATTTCCGCCCAAGTTCCCGCCACCGTTTCCGCCGTTTTCCGCAGCCCGGCGGCAACGGGCAAACCATTCGCGGAGGGCCCGGTCGTGGCTGACCATCACCAGGGTCCCGGTGAAGGCCGCGAGCGCCGCCTCAAGCTGCTCCACCAGTACGGGCGCCAGGTGGTTGGTGGGCTCGTCCACAATCAGTGTGCTGTAGCCACCCAGGAGCAGGCGGGCGAGCGCAAGCCTGCGCTGCTGCCCCGCGGACAGGCTGCCAACGGGCACGTGGAACTCACTGGTGCGGAACAGTCCCAGCCGCAGCAGGGCTGCAGCATGCTCGTCAATGTTCCCGCCGAGCCCTTCCGCAAACGCCGGCAGCAGCCGCAGCCAAGGCCTTTGTGGCAGCTCCAGTTCCTGCTGCAGGTAGCCCACCCGTTCTGGCCGGGTGACCCGTCCCTCGGTGGGTAGCAGCGTCCCCGCCAGCACGGACAGCAGCGTGGACTTGCCGGCGCCGTTCGGCCCGGTGATCAGCACCTTCTGGCCGACGCCGGCCTGGAAGTCAGTGGGTTCGAGCCGGCCCATAACACTCACGCCGTGGACCGCCAGCGGCACAGCCGGATCTCCGCCGGCATCGGCAGGCGCATCTGCTGAAGGCAAGGACTCGGGCGCGGCAAGCCGCAAAGGCACCGGCGGCTGTTCCACCGGGCTGGCTTCGAGCCGCCGCAGCCGTTCCTGGGCGTTCCGGACCTGGCTGCTGGCGGCTTTCTGCCAGGTGCCGGCCTTGAAGTCGAAGCCCATCTTGTCGCCGTCGCGCTTGCGGCCGTACCCCATGGTTCCGGCGACCGTCTCCGCCTGCCGCTTTTCGGCCTCCATGGCGTTCAGCCAGCCGTGGTACTGCTGAACCCAGCGCTGGCGTTCGGCTGCCTTCTCGCGAAGGTAGCCGTCGTACCCGTTGCCGTAGCGGTTAACCGCTCGGCGCTCGGCATCCACCTCGATAATGGTGGCCGCCACCTTGCGGAGCAGCATGCGGTCGTGGGAGACCACCACTAGAGTGCCGCGGTGGGCCGCCAGCCGGTCTTCCAGCCACGCTGTTCCGCGGGCATCCAGGTGGTTGGTGGGTTCGTCGAGGAGGAGGATGTCCGCCGGATCCGCCAGGACGCAGGCCAGCGCCACGCGCTCCTGCTCCCCGCCGGAAAGCGAAGCCAGGGCACGACTCCGGTCCAGGCCGCCCAGGCCCAACCGGTCCAGCGCAGCCTCCACCCGCGATTCGGCGGCGTAGCCTTCGCGCAGCTGATACTCCGTTTGAAGCCTGCCGTAGGCTTCCAAATCGCTGTCCTCCGCGTCTGCCAGGCCGGTCTCGAGCCGGTCCAGCTCCGCCTCGAGGGCACGGAGCGACGCGAGTGATGCGTCAATCGCCCCGCCAACGGTGAAGGACTCGGGCAGGCCATGGGTCTGGGCGAGATAGCCAACACGGCCGCCAGTGGTGGCAGACCCTTCATGAGGCAGTTCAAAGCCGGCAAGGACGCGCAGCAACGTGGATTTGCCGGCGCCGTTTTCACCGACCACCGCCACGTGTTCGCCGGCAGGGATGCTCAGGTTGATGCCGTCGAACAGCAGGCGGTCGCCGTATCCGTGGGAGACGTCCGAAAGGTTGATGTGTTCAGTCAAGGGAAGTCCTCGCATAAGTTCCGCAGTGTGGCAACCGGAGCTGAACCGGTTATGTTCGGTGCTCGACGGCGGCCCTGGACGTTGGGGACCAGCCCGACTCTGCCGGGCTGGTGGGCTAGGACTTCATCGCTCCAGCCTGCCCGCCGGAGGTCATGCCGTCAAGCAGCGGCGACGGCAACGGCCTTCCGGCGGCGGGCCTTCGCCAGCCGGGTGCCGATCAGTCCCTGCCGCGGGCTGAACAGATAGACGACGGCGAACACCACCCCCTGCGTGAGGACCACCATGGCGCCGGAGGCCGTGTCGAGGTAGTAGCTGAAGTAGATACCGGCGAGCGAACAGACGGCGGAGATCACGGGAGCGATAACCAGCATGCGCGCGAAGCGGTCGGTCAGCAGGTACGCCGTGGCTCCGGGGATGATCAGCATGGCCACCACCAGCACCACACCCACGGTCTGCAGGGCCACCACGGAGGTCAGCGCAAGCAGGCCCAGGAGCAGGGCGCCGAGGCGTTGGGGCGAGAGCCCGATGGCGTGCGCATGGGTGGGATCGAAGGCGTAGAGGGTGAGGTCCCGCCGTTTGAGGATGAGGATGGCAAATGCCACCACCCCCAGCACCAGGACCTGGACCAGGTCCGGAACGCTGACGCCGAGCAGGTTGCCGAAAATGATGTGGTTGAGGTCTGTCTGGCTGGGTGTCACCGAGATCAGCACCAGGCCCAGGGCAAACAGCGAGGAAAACACGATGCCGATCGCGGCGTCCTCCTTCACGCGGCTGGTGTTGCGGACCACCCCGATCAGCGTCACGGCGATGAGCGCGAACACCAGCGCGCCCAGCGCGAACGGGGCCCCCACAATGTAGGCCAGCACCACTCCGGGCAGCACGGCGTGGGACACCGCATCGCCCATCAGGGACCAGCCGATCAGCACCAGCCAGCAGCTCAGTACGGCACAGACCACCGCGGCCAGGGCGGTGGTCACCAGTGCGCGGACCATAAAGTCATAGCCCAGCGGTTCGAGGAGTATCTCCATCATTGGTTCACCCGCTTGCCGTCCAACAAGCCGCTGCCGGAATCGGGGCGGCCGCGGCTGGCCGAAGTATTGCCTTCCGGCAGGTCCCGCTCCAGCACATCCAGGCCGAACGCCATCGCCAGGTTTCCGGGCTGCAGCACCACGTCCGGCGGTCCGTGCATCAGTACTTTATGCATCAACAGGACCGCCTCATCGCACAACTGCGGCAGGGCGTGAAGATCGTGCGTGGATACCAGGATGGTGCAGCCGTCCGAGGCGAGTTCCCGCAGGAGCCGGGTGATGGTGGCCTCGGACCGCTTGTCCACACCGGCGAAGGGTTCGTCCAGGAGCATGGTGGTGGCACCCTGGGCGATGCCGCGGGCTACAAAGGCACGCTTCTTCTGGCCGCCGGAAAGCTGCCCGATCTGGCGTCCGGCGTACGGTCCCAGTTCCACCCGGTCCAGTGCTTCGTCGACGGCGGCGCGGTCCGCTTTGGACGCACGGCGGGTAAACCCCTGGTGGCCGTAGCGGCCCATCATCACCACATCCCGCACGGAGAGCGGAAATTGCCAGTCGACGTCCTCGCTTTGCGGGACGTAGCCGATGCCGCCCTGCTTGCGCGCCCTCGATGGCGACTGCCCGTTGATCTGTACGGTGCCGGCGTCGGGCTTGATCATCCCCATGATCACCTTGAACAGTGTGGACTTACCGGAGCCGTTCATGCCCACCAGGCCGCAGATCCGGGCGGGATCAAGGGTGAGGGTGGCCGCATCCAGTGCCCGCACTTCGCCGTAATGGACGGTGACGTTGTCCACGAGGATTGCCGGGGTGGTCATGATCCTGCCCCGGCCGTTGCCCCGGCGAGCGCCTTGGTGATGACCTCAGCGTCGTGCCGGATGAGGTCCAGGTAGGTGGGTACAGGCCCGTCCGCTTCAGAAAGCGAGTCCACGTAAAGGGTGCCGCCAAACTTTGCCCCGGTAGCACCCACCACCTGCTGCATGGGGGCGTCGGAAACCGTGGATTCGCAGAAGACGGCCGGGACCTTGTTGGCTCTGACGTACTCAATGGCCCGGGTGATCTGTTGTGGGGTTGCCTGCTGCTCGGCGTTGACGGCCCAGATGTAGACCTCTGTCAGTCCGGCATCGCGGGCCAGGTAGGAGAACGCGCCTTCGCAGGTGACCAGGGCGCGCTGGGTTTCGGGAACTGCGGCCAAGCTGGACTTCATCTGGTCCTGCACAGCCTGGAGTTCGGCCTTGTAGGCGTCCCCGTTGACCCTGAAGGCCGCGGCATTGCCCGGGTCCAGTTCGCTGAACGCCTTCACCATGTTGTCCACATAGATCTGCACATTGACGGGCGACATCCACGCGTGCGGGTTGGGCTTGCCCTGGTAGGAGTCCTCGCTGATGGACATCACCTGCACCCCGTCACTCACCACCGCGTGCGGCACGTCCAGGCCTTCGACGAACTGCCCGAACCAGGCTTCCAGGTTGAGCCCGTTGTCCAGGATGAGGTCCGCCTTGGAGGCCTTCCGGATGTCGCCGGGGGTGGGTTCGTAGCCATGGATTTCGGCGCCGGCCTTGGTGATGGACTCAACCGTGAGCTTATCCCCTGCAACATTCCGTGCGACGTCGGCCAGCACCGTGAAGGTGGTCAGCACCACGGGCTTGCTGTCGCTTCCGTTTCCGGCGGCGTCCCCTCCGCAGGCGGTCAGCAGCAGGGAAAGTACGACGGCGGCTGCCGCGGCGGCACGGAAGCGCACCTGGCGGAGTGAGCTTCTTCGGGCGGCTACTTTGGCGCACCGAAATGAAAGTTTAGGCATACCGAATATTCTAGGGGACGCACAATTCTCCCGGCAACGCCACAGACTCCCATTTTCTCCCCCGTTGCCCTATCAGATTTGGTTCCTAAAACGGTGGTTTAGGAACCACATCTGATAGGGCAACGGTGGGGGTGGGGCTGTCGGGGGAAGCTAGGCTGAAAGTATGGCCACCGCACACCGAATACCACCCGCACCGCAGCCGCAGCTCTACAAGTTTTCCCCCTTGGATGGCATCGCTGTCATCCTGTATGTGGCTCTTGCCGGGTTTTTTACTGTGGCCGGGGAACTGCTTGCACCCTTCCTGCGGCAGGTTGCCCCCACCCCTGCGGCTGCCTCCTACGCGGTCAACCTGCTCTTTTATGCGTCCGTGGGCATACTGGCCATCACTGCTGCCCGCCGAGTGATCTGGCGCGACCTCAAGGTGCTTGCCACCCGTCCGTGGTTCACACTGCTGATGGTCCCGGCCGCCGTCATCGCAATGATGATTCTTTCCGCCGTTGCAGTGGCGGCCAGCGGCAACGTGCAAACATCCGAGAACCAGGCGGGACTCCAAGCGCTTATGCAGCAGGTTCCCGCGTGGTTGATGGTCCCGCTGCTGGTGGTGGTGGGCCCGTTCGTGGAGGAGTTCATCTTCCGCCACCTGCTCATCGGGAAGCTGAGCCGGCGGGTGAATATCTGGGTGTGCTGCGTGCTGTCGGTGGTCCTGTTCGCCGCCCTGCACATCGTGGGACAGGAAGAGCTGACGCTCACCGTCCTGATGCCCTACCTGGCCATGGGCGCGACGCTGGTGTTTGTGTATGTCTGGACGGGCAGGAACCTGATGTTCTCCTACTTTGTCCATGCGGCAAAGAACCTGCTGGCAGTGGTGTTCATCTACGCCATCCCACCCGAGTTCTACGAACAACTCCAGCAGGTCCAGGCCTGACCGCACCTACCGCAGGAGCACCTGCCGCCGTACCTTGGTGGGATGGGACTGAACATCCAAATAGTCATTGACTGCAGGGATCCGCACTACCTCGCCGAGTGGTGGGCCGAGTCGCTTGAGTGGGCGGTGGAACCTCAGGATGAGGGCTTCATCCGCTCCATGATCGACCAGGGTTTCGCCACCGAGGACCAGACAACTATGCACCACGGCAAGCTGGTGTGGCGCGAAGGCTGTGCGATCCGGCCGCCCGAGGAACTCGAAGCAAAGGCACCGGAGCGGCGGCTCCTTTTCCAGACCGCACCGGAGGGAAAAACGGTCAAGAACAGGGTGCACTGGGACATCAACCTGGCGGGCCGCGATAAGGACGAAGTTCGCCGGGAACTTGAGGCCCGCGGTGCCACCTTCCTCTGGACAGCCAACCAGGGACCGCATTTCTGGCACACGATGGCAGACCCCGAGGGCAACGAGTTCTGCATCAGCTGACCCCGATTACTAGACTTGGACGGTGAGCAACCAAATCCCCGCCTCGGTGTCCGACGTCTTCGATCCCACCCGCTGGCGTGTTGTGTCCGGCTTCGACGACTTCCAGGACATGACCTACCACCGGCAGGTGGAGCGCGATGCCGACGGCGGCTGGCTGCGTGACCTGCCCACGGTGCGGATCGCTTTCAACCGCCCCGAGGTCCGCAATGCCTTCCGGCCGGGCACCGTGGATGAGCTGTACCGGGCCATGGACCACGCACGGATGTCCCCGGACGTTGCCACCGTCCTGCTCACGGGTAACGGCCCCTCCCCCAAGGACGGCGGCCACTCCTTCTGTTCCGGTGGAGACCAGCGTATCCGGGGCCGCGACGGCTATCGGTACGTAGTACAGGATGCAGCCAACGGTGAAACCCAGGAAAGCATTGACCCCGCGCGGGCCGGCCGGCTTCATATCCTGGAGGTCCAGCGGCTCATGCGCACCATGCCCAAGGTGGTCATCGCCGTCGTCAACGGCTGGGCGGCCGGCGGCGGGCACTCCCTGCATGTAGTCTCCGACCTCACCATCGCCTCCCGCCAGTACGGCAGGTTCAAGCAGACAGACGCCACCGTCGGCAGTTTCGACGCCGGCTACGGCTCGGCCCTGCTGGCCCGGCAGATCGGGCAGAAGGCCGCGCGGGAAATCTTCTTCCTGGCCCGCGAATATTCCGCGGAGGACATGGTTCGGATGGGCGCCGTCAACGAGGCTGTGGATCACGAACGCCTCGAAGAGGTCGCCCTGGAGTACGCCGCCGATATCGCACGGCAGTCCCCCCAGGCCATCCGGATGCTCAAGTTTGCCTTCAACCTTGCCGACGACGGCCTGGCGGGACAGCAGGTGTTCGCAGGGGAAGCCACCCGGCTGGCCTACATGACGGACGAAGCCGTTGAGGGCAAGGAAGCGTTCCTGGAAAAACGCGACCCCGACTGGTCCAGCTTCCCGCACTATTTCTAAGGCAGGACGGGCAATGAACACTGAATTCCAGAACAGCGAACCGCTCGGAACAGGGTCAACTACCAGCGGCGTCCTCAATATCGACCCTGCACTGCAGGCGCTGGCCGCCGCCCTGCACGGGGACGGCCCCGCCGTCGAACTTTCGGTGGATGAAGACGGCGCCCTGGTGGTGGGCCATCTCGGAACGCCCGGCTGCGATGACGCAGTTGCCGTGGTTCGCACCTCCGGGTCCACGGGTACGCCCAAGGCCACGGTCCTGACGGTGGAATCCCTGGCCGCGTCCTCGATGGCGACTGCCCTGGCGTTGAAAGGCGAGGGCCAGTGGCTCCTGGCCCTGCCCGTCCAGTACGTGGCAGGCATCCAGATCCTGGTGCGTTCGCTGTTTGCGGGCACCCGCCCCTGGGTGATGGACATGTCAGGCGGCTTTACGCCCGAAGCCTTCACCGCTGCAGCGCAGGAACTGACGGACAAAATCCGGTTCACCTCGCTGGTTCCCACGCAGCTTCGGCGCCTCCTGGATGCGCCGGCCCCGGAGACCCTGGCCGTGCTCCGCCGCTTCAATGCAGTCCTGCTGGGCGGCGCGCCCGCACCCGCTTCACTGCTGGCGGCCGCCAGGGATGCCGGTGTCCGGGTGGTCACCACCTATGGTTCCGCCGAGTCCTGCGGCGGCTGCGTCTATGACGGCTTTCCGCTGGAAGGGGTGTCCGTCCGTATTGAGGAGGATGGCCGCATCCTGCTGGGCGGCGACACCATCGCCGCCGGCTACCTGGAAGCGCCGGACGAGGCCGACAGCACCTTTTTCGAGGAGGACGGCGTGCGCTGGTTCCGCACCAGCGACCTCGGCAGCATCGACGACGACGGCCGGCTCACGGTCCTGGGCCGCGCTGACGACGTGATCATCACCGGCGGAATCAAGGTATCCGCAGCGCATGTACAGGAGGAGCTGGAAAAGTCCGACGACGTCGCCGCCGCCTTTGTGGCCGGCGTCCCGTCCGCCGAATGGGGCCAGGCCGTGGCAGCTTACGTGGCACTGGCCGGTCCGCCGGGAGGCACCTTGGAACGCGGAGGCCCTGCCGCAAGCGGGGAACACGGCGTCGTCCTTGAACAGGAATGGCACCGGACGCTCGGCATCCTTGCCCCCAAAACCGTGCTCGCGGCGTCTTCCCTGCTGATGCTGCCCAACGGCAAACCCGACCGCCTGGCCATGGCCGCCGAACTCAACGCCCTGCACCAGGGAAAGTAAAGTAGACCTGCACCACCCGGCAGGGCCCCATCCTGCCGCCTTCCCCAAAGTAACGCGAGGTACTGACCGTGGCTACAGCCGCACAATGGATCCAGGGCGCCCGACTCCGAACACTGCCGGCCGCGATTGCGCCGGTAGTGATCGGCTCCGCCGCCGCTTATGAAATGGATTCGTTCCTGCTCTTCAACGCCATCCTCGCGGCGCTGGTGGCCCTCCTGCTCCAGGTGGGCGTGAACTATGCCAACGATTACTCGGACGGCATCCGCGGCACCGATGACGACCGTGTGGGTCCGCTCCGCCTGGTGGGTTCGGGAGCCGCCAGCCCAGAGCACGTGAAGCGGGCGGCGTTCGGTGCGTTTGCTGCCGCAATGGTCTTCGGGCTGATCCTGGTGGTGATCACCCAGAGCTGGTGGCTGATCCTGGTGGGCCTCGGCTGCGTCATGGCGGCCTGGGGCTACACCGGCGGCAAAAACCCCTACGGCTACATGGGCCTGGGCGACGTGTTTGTGTTTGTGTTCTTCGGGCTGGTGGCGACGCTGGGCACCACCTACACGCAGGCCGGGCAAATCAACCTGCCCGCCATTATTGGCGCTATCGGGACGGGGCTGATCGCCACCGCGCTGCTGATGGCCAACAACGTCCGCGACATACCCACCGACATGCAGGCCGGCAAAAAAACGCTCGCTGTGCGGCTGGGTGACAAGCACGCCCGCGAGAGCTACGTGCTGATGCTCGCCGTGGCAATCATGCTGGTGGTGATCCTGGCCCCCGGGCGGCCGTGGATGCTGATCGTCCTGCTGCTGATTCCGGCCTCCCTGATGCCGGCCTGGCTAATGATCAACGGCCGCAAGCGCAAGAGCCTGATCCCCGTCCTGAAGCAGACCGGCCTGATCAACCTCGGCTACAGCCTGCTGTTCTCACTGGGCCTGGTGCTGAGCCACGGCTTCTAGGGGCGCTTAGGGTCCTTGGCATCGTTGCTGATGGTGATGTCCGGGTTGGCGTCCAGGAGGGTGTCCTCCGCGTGGGCGTCCTGGACTTCGTTGGCTGAACGGATCGGCTTGGACTTGCCCGAGAAACGCTGGTGGATGGCCGCGGCCGCCTCATCCCGCTGCTTCTGGAAGAACAGGTAACTCACGGCGAAAGCGATCAGTGCTGCGCAGATGACGGACATCAGCACGCCCAGCTGCAGGAGCATAAAAACCACAAACAGGGGCGCGAACAGAGCCAGGCGGATCAGGGAATATTTCAAAAAGGCCACTATTCCAGTTTAGCCGCCTCCCGCCCGAGGCCCCTGCGCCTCCTGACGATAGACTTAATGGCATGCTCCTCCGTGTGGCTTTGGCCGTCGCAGTCCTCGTCATCTTTGTGTATGGCCTCGTTGATGTGATCCGCACTGATGGGCGCCTCACCCGGGGGATTTCCAAGCCGGCCTGGATCGTGGTCATGATTGTCCTTCCAGTGGTGGGCGCCATCCTTTGGCTCCTGATCGGCCGCCCCCGCGGCGCGTCCCCCCAACAGCAAAGCCAGCGCCATCCCATCGCCCCTGATGATGATCCGGACTTCCTCCGCAACCTTGAAACCCGCCGGCGCCACGAGGCCGAGGCGGAGCAACTCAAGAAGCTGAAGGACGAACTGGACGCCAAGGCGAAGGACGACGACGCCAAGGGCGGCGGCAAGGACCAAGACCAGGCCGACAAGCACGAATCGGACGAGCACGATACCGACGGACTGAAGTAGGGCGTATGGCTCAGGAACCTGACGGGGAAGACCGGTTGCGGACCACCCCCCAAGGTGCCGCGGCCCGACCTTCATCGTCAGGCCCGCCACCGCCGCCGCCAAGGCCAGGGCTGTCCTATTCCGCTCCGGCGCCCATCGCCGTCATTCCGGCAGCTCCCCGCAGCGTCCGGAATGCGCGGACCTTTTGGCTCCTCAGCTTTGTGGCCGGTTCCGCCGTCCTGGTGGGATCCTTCCTCACCCGGGATTCGCATCTTGAGCGGCTGCGCACGGTGGTGGCCCAAATGGCCCCGGACGGCGACACCGAAGCGGTCACTATTGCCACGGGCGTCGTCTTCTGGGGCAGCTTGGGTGCTGTCCTCCTGGTGATCCTGCTCGAGGCCGCGATGCTCGGCGTCGTGATGGGCCGGCAGGGCTGGGCACGCTGGGCCCTGTTGCCGCTCCTGGCCGGGCATATCATCGTCCTGGCGGTAGCAGCTGCCTTTCTTGTGCCCGAAGGCGACGCCGGCAGTTACGTGGCGCTGCTGTGGGGCCTCCAGCTCCTGATGGCGCTCATTGGGCTGGTGCTGTTCTTTATGCCTTCAGCCAACGCCTGGTTGAAATCGGGCCGGGACTAATTCATTGGCAGCCAGCCAGCCCCTTACGCTGGCTGGCGGGCCGGCTGCACGGCACACTGGGCAACAATGCCCTCGCAGCTGCGGATAACCACCCGGCAGGCATCAAGGGCAGAGCGGTCGGTGATGGGGTTTTCCGCCACTGCCCGCCACCGCTCCAGGCAGCGGCGGGCCTCGGCCGCCAGCAGTTCCGGACCAGCATCAGCTTCCAGGCCCAGACGAACGTGGGACGCGGCGCCCCATCCCCCAACGAGGCCCTCGGCTTCACTGGCCAGTTCAGGATCCAGGGACACGCCGGTGGTCCGAAGGGTTGCCAGCAGCCGCAGTTCACGGAACTCGTGGGCGTTGACCTGCAGCCGTTCCAGGGCGGCGGCCAGATGCCCTGTCCCCTCCCGCGGTGATGTGCGAAGAAGTGTTTCCACCCCCACCAAAGCGGTCCTGGCCTTCAGCGCCTCGGCACGGGCCTGGAACTGCCGCCCCAGCATGTCGATCAGGGGATCCAGCCCGCTGCGCCGGGCAAGTTCATGCGCCAGGGGCGTGGGCTCGGCAAATCCATTGCGGATGAGAACCACTGCGAGGCGGATGCCGAACAAACCAAACCTTTCGAGCAACGAGGCGCGGGCCGCCGTCGTCAGGTCTTCCGGGCCGGCAACCTGCAGGAACCGGTCCGCCGAGAGCAGCAGCTTCTCCCGCTCTGCCCGTTCCATCGCGGCCAGCAGCTGCAGCGCCTCGAAGTCGGACTGGCGCAGGCTTCGGGCACTTTGCGCCAGCAGCCCGGCCACCGGGACCACCCCCAACGCCAGCTTTCGCAGGCTGTGGTCCCGGCGGTATCTTTCGGCTATCTCCCCCGCGGAGAGGAGCGAATCGATCCGTCCTGCCCCCACTTCATCTGCACGGGAGAGGACTGCCAGGGCATTGACCGTGCCGGACCTCCCGGCCTCGGTGTCCTTGAACGATTCGAGGAACCGCAGATCGGAAGCGTGCATATGGCGCATCAGGTAGATGATGGCATCGGCCTCCGAAGGGGTGTCCTCCGGAGTCAGGAAACTTGTGGACCGGGCGGACACGTCTCCCGAGAGCGAGGCAATGCCTGGGGTATCGATCAGCGTCATGTCCCGCAGGCCCGGGGAGGGCCACTCCACGTCCAGCCGGTCTACCTCGTCGGCTTGCACGCTGCCCAGCACGAACACCAGGCGCCCGTCCACACGTTTGACCGGAAGGCTGCGCGGCTCGCCCTCCACGGGGTAAAGCGTGATCCGGGGGGTGGGGCCGTAGCGGTACCAGGTGACGATGCGCGTGCACTCCCCCGTGTCCGTGGGCGCTATCTCTTCACCGAGGATGGCGTTCAACAGGGTGGATTTTCCGGCTTTTACCATCCCGGCAACGGCGATCCGCAGTGGTTCGGCAAGCCGTTTGGCATAACCCTGCAGCGCTGCCACTGCTGCAGGATCCTCGCGGTAGACCTCCAGCGCCTCCTGGACCAGGTCCGCCGCCCCGGTGATGGTTGAGGCTGTCATCCCACCGCCGCCGACGGCGCCGACACCATGCGGGCTGCGCCGGACGTTGATCCGGAATTGTCCGGGCCGGCAGTGTTTGGGACGGCGGCCGGCTCGGCAGCCACTGCTCCCGCCGCCTGGGACAGGGCATCCACATTTTTGAGTTCGGCCTTGATCTCGCGGATGCGGACGTCCTTTCTCAAGGCGTACGTGGTGGCGGCTTTTTGCGCTGCGGCCACCGAATCCTGCAGGGAGCGGTGATGCTCGTCCGCGATCTCCGTGAAGTGGTCGCGGGTGGAGCGCTGAACAAGCCGCAGCCGGTCCTTTAGCTGCTTGCCTACCTGGAAGGTAACATCGTCCAACTGCCGCCGGACAAGTGCCTTCGCTTCGTTTTGCCGGCGCTTGAGCCGAGCCTCCTTGTCTTCCCGGTAGGCCTTGCGTCCCAGCAACAGTCCGGCGCCCACGGAGAGGGGGTTGATCAGGGCCATGCCGAAGATGCCGGTCAGGAGGCCAAACATCAGCACCCCGCCGTAGGACCCGCGCATGCCGATCAGCACTTTCTGCGCGGAGTTGATGCGCCCGTCGTCGAGGGTTGGCATATCATCCACGGGGTCAAGGGCATCTCCCGTGTCCGAGACGTGCAGGACGGGCAGTGTCACTTCCTCGGCGGCAAAGTGCTCGGCAACCTGGGCTGCCAGCCACAGCGCGCGCTCGTTGGTCCACACGAACGTGTCCGAGATGGCAGCAGCCGCGCATTCCTCAAGCCATTTGGAGAACTCGGGCCAGGCCGGCCCGGGATCGCCCTGGTCAATGGCGGCTTCGGCTTCGCGCTGTATCCGCCGCAGCCGGTCCCGGAGGTCATATTCCATGTCCGCGATGAGATCGCTGATGCCGTCGTTGAGCGTGATCTGCCACCGCGCGGAGCGTTTGCGGAGGTCGTCAGCTTCGGCCCGCGCCGCCTCGAGGCCGGCGATCATCTGCGGGGTCCGTTCCGGGTTCTCGAGTGCTTCAAGTTCGGATTGCAGCGACAAGCGGAGGTTCTCGCACACAGAGAGCAGGTCCTGGCTGACTGACCGCCGTTGGAGGCGCTCGGCCTTGCCCACGATTTCGCTGCGGATGTAGGCCATCAGTCCGGGGAAGCCGGACTCCGCGTTCAGTTCGCCGTCCTGCAGCCGTGCCGCTTCCAGCCGGAGGTCGGAGGAGACGGAAAACAGCGGGATGTCCTGTGCCACGTGGGCGAGGTGCCCCCGGTCGATCTCTTCGACGCGCCGCCAGTCCGGATACAGGTCGGTCTTGGACAGGACACCCACCACGCTGGGGGTGATCCGCATGGCCTGGCGAAGGAAACGCAGCTCTGGTTCCGTGTACTCCTGGGAGGCGTCGGAAACCAGCAGCATGGCGTCGGCAGTGGGGAGTGCAGTCAGGGTGGTGAGAGTGTGGGATGAGTTCAGCCCGCCCACGCCCGGGGAGTCAATGACAGTAAGACCACCCATGAGCAATTTCCGCGGGAGGTAAACCTCGCCCGCCGCAAGTTTCTTGCTGTTTCCGGGGTTGCCCCGCTCGGAGACATAGTTTGCGAGCTCAGTTATCGGGACGGGTTGGCGCTCGACGCCGGCCTCGTCGCCGGCGTCAGCGTCGGCTTTGGAAACCAGGATGGCGGCGGAGGCGGGGTCTCCATAGCGGACCACGGTGGGGACAGAGGTGGCGATGTCATCATCGACAGGACATACCGGAGCGTTCACCAGCGCGTTGATGAGCTTGCTTTTGCCTTGCTTGAATTCGCCGACGACAATGACGCGGATGCTAGGGTCCTTGAGCCTTCCCATAGCCTGTTCCAGGCGTTTGCGGAGATCGGCACGGTCCCCCGTGCCCACCAACCCGAGGCCTTGTTGCACCAGTCGTACGAGTTGGGCGGCCGTCATGGGTGCTGACGGCGATGCCAGTCCTGCTTCTGCCACAGCGTGTCCTCTGCTCAGGTCTCGATTCGGAAACGAGGGATAACCCGAGGAGAGCCCGGAAGGAGGTTAGGCCTCCTGCCGGGCCCCTACTGCACCTCGGGACCGGTGCTTAGCGATTCATTAGTCCTCGATTGTGGCTTCCTCACCGGCTACAGCGGTGTTGACCTCCGCAGCGTTGTCGGCCACGATGAGCGATTCCTCGATGCTGGTGAACTCAGCATCGACCTCAGTAACACTCACGGATTCTTCGTTGTTGCCAAAGTTCTCCAGCTCAGTGTTCTGGTTGGCGACATTTTCAAGCTCGATCTTGGTCGACTCAAACTCGTTTCCGACGTTTTCAAGCTCGGTGTTCTCGTTGCCGACGTTTTCAAGCTCGGTGGTCTCGTTGCCGACGTTATCAAGCTTGATTGTCTCGTTGCCCACGTTGTCCAGGTTAGTGTTTCCGATGTTCTCGAACTCGGTCTGGGAGTTGTCCGAATCGTCGTTGTAGGAATCGTTCGTGGAGTTGTCCGATTTGTCGTTGAAGGACTCATCGACGTCCACTTCAACCTCGTGGTTGAACGAGTCGTCGGCATCAATGTCGGTGTTGCCAATGTTGACGTCCTCGCCGGCGTTGATGGAGTTGTCCTTCGAGTTATCCGAGGAGTTGTCCGTGTTGTAGGAATCCTTGATGTTGTTGGAATCCTCAACGTCCGCATCGTCGCCGGCGGCAATTGCGCGGTCACCGGAGGCCACTACGGCGTCGTTGTCGAACAGCTGGTCAACATCACCCTCAGCCCAGATGTTCTGGTTGACGGACTGGTCTGTGATGGTGTCCCGGTCGTCCACGGTGGAGGTGTAGGAGTAGTTGTTGACTACGTGGTGGAGCTGCTGGACGGCGTGGGCGTGATCGTCGCCGCCGTGGTTTCCACCGCCGTGTCCGCCGTGTCCGCCGCCATGGTGGCCGCCGCCGTGGTTTCCACCGCCGGTGCTGCCGCCACCGCCATTGTCATCAGTGCGGGCGCTGTTGCCACCGGTGTTGTACTCCCGGTCAAACCGGGAGGCGTTGACGGTTACAGGCGCGAAGTCCAGGACAACCGGCAAAGCTGCATCAACATCAGCGGAGCAGACACCGCCCAGGCCGTGGTCCTCAAGGGCCTTTTCCGGATCATTCAGGAAGTCTTGTGCGGCCTGGCGGTCCCCGAAGAGGTTCATCAGGAACTGGACGAGGTCATTGGCGAGTGTCATTTGATGGTCCTCAATCTTCTCTAAGTGGCGGATCGCCCGGCGTCATTACTGGGCTTGAATCAAACGTACGGTTCCCCTTGCGGACCGGGCATCGGGCCCTTTCCCCGTACTGGGGGTTCCCGCGGTGGGAAGCGGCAGGCCCCGCTGTTAGGGGTATTAGGGGATCACTCCTCTGGAGGGTTTTCGGGACCGAGTGCCAGGCGAAGCCTCGCGAGCAAGTCCGAACGGTTTTCCGCGCCGAGGCGCCGGCGCATCCGGGCAATGTGGTGTTCGGCAGTCCGGGGAGAAATATAAATGGCCTCGCCAATTTCCCGGTACGTCTTGCCCTCCAGCACCAGCCTGGCCACTTCCTTTTCCCGTTCACTCAGTCCTGAGTCATCCGACTGCACGCTATTGGCTGCATCGGCCGCCGGGGCGCTCCGGGACTCCGGCACCCCTGGGGCTCCGTTCCCGGCCGAGTGTCCTTGCGGATGCAGGTCCCTGGCGCAGGACAGCAGGCGCACCATGTCCTTGCGATCACCAGCACGGGCAGCAGCGTGTCCGGCCAGCCGGGCACCTTCCCAGGGCATTCCCACCCTGCCGAGCCCCCGCGCTGCCGCTTCGGCGTCGGCGGGAAGGGCCCTTCCTGCAAGTACAGACACCCAAGCCTTGCCCGCGGCTGCAAGCACCGCGGCCAGGTGGCTGTGCTGGGCGGCCCGCGCCAGCGCAGTAGCATGCGGTGCAAGATCAGACGGACTCTCGGCGAGGAGTGCTGCCTGGACGGCCGCCCAGTGGAAGGGCACTGCCCAAAGCGGCGGATTATCGAGGCGCCCCAAAAGTTGTTTGGCCTCGTCGAGGTAATGCGCCACACGGCGGGTTTCCCGCAGCCGTGCAGCCGTGATCATCAGTTCGCCCCACGGCAGCAAGCTGTAAAGGTCCACGGAAGTGTGCAGCATCGCTTCACGCGCCCGTTCCCAGGCCATCACCAGTTCGGCTATCTCGCCGTTCCGCCGGGCGAGGCCGACTTCCAGCGCTGCCCGCAGGAACTCATCCCTGGGTACCAAAGGCCAATGGTTGGCCTTCGACGCCTCATTGATCGCAAGCCTGGCGTCCTCGAATTTGTCCTGCTGCATGGCCGACCATGCCTGAAGCAGGAAGAGCCGCGGCTTTGCGGCGTTACCGCCCTGCCCCGCGGCAGCGGCAGACCGGCACACCGTTTCTGCCATGTGCGGCTCCCCACTGTGCAGGGCCATCAGTGCGGCAAGGGCGGCGGGAGTATCCGGAAGAGGAATGGCGGCACCGGTTGCGTTGAGCATGTCCGACGCATGAATCAGCAACGGGAGCGCCTCCTCCGGATCCTGCGCGAGCGACTCCAGAATCCCCTTTCCGGTCTGCGCCAGCGCAACGGCAAGCAGCGTGGGAGAAGCCGGGGGAACATCCGCCGGGAACAACGATTCGGCCCCGGACCGGTTGCCGCAGCCAATGGCGGCGACGGCGGCCAGCGGCGCCGAGGGCCCCAGTCTCGAGGCCCCCAACCAACTGTAGGCGTCGGCACTGCGCGCCAGCATTCCCCGCTGGGCCCAAACCGCTGACGCTACGTCCACCCCGCGGCGAACGTCAGGCGGATCCGGACAGACCAGGAGGGTGTCAATTATTCGGGTGGCAGTGTCAAGGTCCCCGTCTGCTGCGGCGGCCTGGGCACGCCGTGCGGCGGTTGCCATTTCGTCCGCTCCCGCCAGCAACGCTTCGTCGTAAAGCTGGGCGGCCAGCGCGGGATCATGCTCCAGTGCTCTGTCGCCCGCGTGCTCCAGCTCAGAAGCCACACGGGGATCTGCCAGGCCACCCCGGGCCAGCTCACGGGCAAAGTCCCCCAGCGGCTGACGGTCCGCAACGTACAGCGTTACAAGTTCGCGCTGGAGTGAGTGCACCCTGGCTGTGGGGGCTCCGTTCAGCAGTGCATGCTGTGCCGGTCCAACAACACTTCCGTCCGGCGAGAGCAGACCGGCCGACTCTGCCCGTTCCACCAGGGCATCAACGCCCTCCACCTCGCCGCCGTCCATCCTCCGCTGCAAGTCTGCGGGCAACGGTCCGGGCAGCACGAAACCCACCGACAGTGCCAGCAGCAGTTCACGCACCGCGGCGTTCTCACCCTTGAGCTGCCGGGCCATCTGCTCGGCAACCTTGGGACTTTGGCCTTGGGGGTTCAGCTCCGGGTGCACGAAACCATGCACTTGCTCGCGCGTTTCATGGCCAGTCATCCTAGACCCCCGGCTCGGAGGTGGTTAGGGGCGCAGAAGCGGGAACCGTGCCCGTCGGTGTAACGGGGTCCACGGACTGTGTCACCAGTGTCGGCTCCGGAGCAGGATCCACGGGCGCCGGGTCCGCAGGAGGCGGATCAGCAGGCGCCGGGTCCACAGGAGGCGGATCAGCAGGCGCAGGGCCCGCAGGTGGAGGATCCGCAGGAGGCGGATCAGCTGGCGCCGGATCCACAGGAGGCAGAGTGCCCGGCGCGGTACCGGGATCGGTAGTTCCAGGGACGGTCGGTTGGCCAGTCCCCGGATCAGTCCCGGCGACAGGCGTCACGGCGGGATCCTGGGTTCCGGGACCCGCTCCGCCGCCCGCTCCAGCACCAGTTGTGCTGCCACCGGCCCCGGCAGGTGCACCCGTGCCCGAGCCGGCAGCCGCGCCGCCATCGGTGCCGGCACCTGCTTGGCCCTTGCCTGGGGCTGCACTCGAAGGCGGCCTGCTGGTGGGCGAGGCCGCTACTTCGAGGCCCGCTCCGCCTGCTAACGCGACGTTCGTGTCCAAGCCTGCTTCTATGCCTGCCACCGGATCTCCGCCGGCCGCTGCGGCCCCCGGGCCAGGCCCGCTACCGCCGATGCCACCCGGCGCGGACTCGGCGCCTGGGGCAGCTCCTGCCTCCGGCACAAGAATTGACGTGAGGCTGCTCAGGCCTCCCGGGCTCTGCGCGGCGGTGGCCGTAAGGACAGACACCACGGCTGCAGCAGCTGCTATGGCGGTCAGCCGTACGGCCGGCTTGGGAGCATGCGCGCCGCCGTGGCTGTGCCCGTGTCCGCGGGCTGCCGCGGCATCCGCACCAGCCGCCGTCGCGCTCTTGCGTGACCAGCTGGCCGGGCGGCCGGGAAAGTGCCCGGCAGCTGCCGGAAGCCCGACGGCGGTGAGGCCGGCTTCCACGGGCGCAGCCGCCGTCGCTTCCTTGGCTTCGGGAACTTCCGTGCGTGCCAGAACTGCCGAGACTGCTGCCCCCATGCAGATGGACGACTTCGGATCGGCGTCGACGGCTATTGGCCGGTCCAATTGTTCCGATATCAACTGGGCCACGAGCGGAATCCGCGATGATCCACCGATGAGCAGCACGGCGGAAAGGTCGGCTGGCTTAAGTTCCATCTCGGCCAGTGATTGTTCCAGCGCGTCCACAGTGTCGCGGACTGGATCCTCGATCAGTGCTTCGAACTCCGAGCGGACCAGGCGGACCTGTTGCTGGACGCCGGGAAGAAGCACGGAAATGGTTGCCTCGCTGTCCCCGGAAAGCGCCTCCTTGGCTTCCACGCACTCCCGCCGCAGACGGGCCAGCGCCGCGCGCACCCCTGCATCCGCCGGATTGAGTTTGGAAAGGGCATCTCCGGTGTGTTCGGCCACGTAGCGGAACACTTCCGCGTCAAAGTCGGCGCCGCCCAGGTTTTCGATGCCTTCCGGGCGCCCCACCAATTCAAACCGGCTGCTGCCGGCCTTCCTCAGGACAGCGGTGTCAAAGGTACCTCCGCCCAGGTCGTAAACCGCGATGGTGCTGCCGTCCTCCACTCTCACCTGGGAGGCGTAGTACAAGGCGGCCGCAACAGGTTCGGTGATGAGGGTGACGTTTTCCAGGCCCCGTGCGGCCATGGCCGCCAGGATCACCGAGGTGCGGTGGTTGCCCCAGGCGGCAGGATGGGTGAGGACAACCTCCGACGGAGGCTCGCCCTCCCGCTCCTCGGCCCGGTCGGCCACCCAGCGTGCCATCGTGGCAAAGACGTCTTCCGGGGGAAGCAACAGCGCCCCCACCGAAATAGGCACGGCGTCGCCTACCCGGCGCTTGAATTCGCGCACCACGCGCGATGGGGAATCGAGGCCACGGCGTTCTGCCGCCTCCCCTACCAGGATGGGACCATCCTCGGGATAGAAAATGACGGAGGGCACAGATGTCCCGCGAAGGCCCAAGGGCAGGCACTCGGGGGCGGAGGAAGATCCTTGGTCAAACCGGGCGATTGCGGCAGCAGTGAAACTTGTGCCGACATCAATGGCGAGCGCGTAGCTCATGGGGACCTCGGTAAAGCTGGTGTTTCGCCGGCAAGCTTCATTACGGGCGGACTTCACCAAGGTAGCATCACGGCGGGACCATCGAACAGCCCTTCTTGCTACACCGAATTGTTATGGCCTGGAAGTATCCTTGCCGCCCGCGCGTAAACCCCGTTTAGAGGCCTGAGTACGAATGCAGTCCGTTGAAAAATTGGTTGACAATGGTGAAGTTGAAGATGACACAGAGGTAGCCCACGATTGACAGCCAGGCGGCCCTGGTGCCGGTCCAGCCGCGGGTTGCACGGGCGTGGAGGTAGCCGGCGTAGACAACCCAAATAACGAACGTCCACACTTCCTTTGTGTCCCAGCCCCAGAAGCGGCCCCAGGCTTTTTCAGCCCAGATGGCACCGAACATCAGCGTGAAGGTCCACCCGATAAACGCGATGGCATTGATGCGGTAGGAAAGATTCTCGAGGCTCAGCGCGGACGGCACCAGACGCATAAAGCCCAGCTTGTCCGCACCGCCGGCGGCGACGGTCTTCGACCGGCGTGCCTGAACGAGTTGCAGCGCCGACATCGCGAATGTCAGGGTGAACAGGGCAGAGGAGAGCACTGCGATGGACACGTGGATGATCAGCCAGTAGCTCTGCAGGGCGGGAACCAGGTGGCCCACCGGCGTCCAGTACGCCACGGAGGCGGCCACGAGCATAATGATGACCAGGCCCACCACGAACGTGCCGAGGAAGCGCAGGTCGCGGCGGATCAGCACCAGCAGGAACACTGCGACGGCAACGAAGGCCCCGGTGGTGAGGAACTCATACATGTTGCCCCACGGCACCCTGCCCGCACCCAGAGCGCGGGTCAGCACGCCGGCGCCGTGGATCAGCGCACCGAGGACAGTCAGGGCCACGGCCACCCTGGCGGGAGCGCGCCGCTCACCGGCGTACCGCATGTCGGCGTCGGCGGTAACCACTCCCCCGGCCCCGCTGGCTGCTGCCTGGGCAGCTGACGACGACGGCCGTTCGGCCCTGCCCGCAGGCCCGGCGAGCTGGGACTCGCTGCGGTCCCCTGCACGGGCGCCTACCGGCACCCTGGCCGGTTCTTCGGCCTGCGCGGCCTTGAGGTCGATGGCGCGCAGGGCCTTGCTGCTCTTGGCCAGGTCCCACGCGAATGCGATGAATGCCACCGTGTAGGTGCCAGCGGCCAGCAGCATAAAGAGCTCGCTGTACTGGCCCATCGTTTCGTTGATTCCGTAAGGCATTACTGGTCCTTTTCGGGCCCGGTGGGGCCTGCTGGGGTGGTGGCTGGGCATGCAGTTGTGGCAGGGCCCGCGTTATTATCGCGCGCGCTGCTGGGAGTTTGTTGTGAGGGCCCGTTTGCGCCTGGCTCGGGGTCCAACTTCCATTCCTCCGACAGCAGCTTCCGCACTGCTGCGGCTTCAGCGGCGAGCCGGTGGTCCTCGCCGCGGGCCAGGAGTCCGTACTCCACCATGGTGCGGCCGTCGGCGTGGGTGCCGGTGCGGACCCAAACGCGGCGGCGGTTGACGTAGAGGGACAGGATAAGGCCGGCCACCGCGAGGAGCGCGAAGATGAGGGCGTAGAGCTGGCCCGGGTTGTGGTGGATGTCCACGCCGATGTAGCGCTTCACGCCGTCGAAGCTAATGGTGCCTTTGCCGTCGGGAAGGGTGTAGCTGCTTCCGGGGGCAAGGGTGATGCCGCCGGCGTCCAGGTTCCTGGCGTTCAGGGGCGTCAGGTCCTGCACATCCAGTTCGAAGACGTTCTGCGGGGAGCCGTCGTCCAGGCCCAGGTCGCCGTAGTAGGAGTTCAGGGTCAGCTGCGGGTTGAAGAGTTCGGGGTCGCCGCTGAAGGAAATCCCCTCGTTGGAGACGAAGGCCGTGGGCAGGAAGAAGCCGGCGAAGCCCAGCTGGTCCGGCTTGGCATCGGGAACCTTGATCACCACTGAGGAGTAGTAGTTGTCTCCCTGCAGCTTGGCTACCACCGGTCCCTGCATGGCGACGTTTCCCTCGCCGTCCCGGATGGTGACCACGGGCGCGTAGCCGTTGCCGGTGAGGTAGATGCTGGTGCCGCCCAGGGTGACGGGGTCGTTGACCTTCAGGATCTCCTTTTGCGCGGGCGCATCCGGGTTCTCCTTGGTGGTCACCGCGGCGGAGAAGTCGATGGGCTGGCCTTCCTTGCCCTGCGACTCCCGGTCGAACGTGATGTCGAACTTGTCCAGCTGCACGGAGTAGGGCTGGAGCTGGCTGGACTGGAAGTTGGTGCCGGGGGTGAACTGGTCGTAGCCCACCAGGGTGTTCACAAAAGTATCTCCCTCCACCAGGATCCGCTGGCCGCTGTAGCCGAACAGGCCGCCGACGGCCACGGACACCAGGACCCCGATCAAGGAGGTGTGGAACACCAGGTTCCCCACTTCCTTCGCGAAGCCGCGCTCGGCGCCCAACGAGGGACGCTCGCCGCCGCTGTCCCGGACCTCCACCCTGTAGCCGCGCTTCTTCAGCACCCCGGCGGCACTGGTGATGGCGTCCGACGCCGGGATCCCGGCGTCGGGCGGAATGACCAGGGTGCCGTACTCGGGGAGGCGGGACAGGCGTCTGGGGGTCCGCGGCGGTTGGGAGCGCATCGCCTTGTAGTGGGCGAGCGCGCGGGGCACCACGCAGCCGATCAGGGAAATGAAGAGCAGCAGGTAGATGGCCGAGAACCAGGCGGAGGAGTAGACGTCGTACAGCTGCAGGGTGTCCAGCAGCTCGCCGTAGTCCGGGTTGTCCTTGATGTACTGGGTGACCACTGACGGGTTGGCCGGACGCTGCGGGAACAGCGAGCCCGGGACTGCCGCGACGGCGAGGAGCAGCAGCAGGAACAGCGCAGTGCGCATGCTGGTCAGCTGGGTCCAGGCCCATCGGAGCATGCCCACCGGTCCCAGCGTCGGCAGCGCGGCTTCAGCCTTGGCTGCGGCCACCTTGGCGCCGCCCACCGGGTCCGAAGACTTCTTCTCTACGTTCACACGCTCGCTCATCAGATCGGTAGTTTCACATCGGTTTGGAACCAGTACTGCAGCCCGGTTACCCAGGTTCCCCAGATGCCGCTGGCCATCAACAGCCCAAGGATCACCAATATGCCGCCGCCGATGCGCTGGATGGCGAGGCGGTGCTTGCGGAAGAACGCCATAACGCCCATCCCCCGGCGGAGCGCCAGGGCAATGAGCAGGAAGGGGATTCCCAGCCCGAGGCTATAAACGAAGGCAAGGAATGCACCCTTGGCGGCGGACGAGCCGCCGGAAAGGCTCAGAAGCTGGACGGCTGAGTAGGTGGGCCCGATGCACGGGGCCCAGCCGAGTCCGAACGTGAGGCCCAGGAGCGGCGCCCCCCACAGGCCGGCCGGCGGCTTGGCGCGGATTTTGGCGTCGCGCTGCAGCCAGCTGAAGCCACCCATAAACACGACGCCCATCACGATCACCAGGATGCCCAGCACCTGGGTGATCCAGGCATTCTGCGAGCCGGTGATAAGGCTGCCCAACTGGCCGAACGCGCCGCCAAGGAGGACGAAGATCACGGAGAAGCCCAGCACGAACAGCCCGATGCCCGCCAGCATGCGGCCGCGCTTCTGCTTCTCCAGGTCCACGCCGCTTAGCCCGGTGACGTAACCCAGGTAGCCGGGAACCAGCGGCAGGACGCAGGGTGACAGGAAGGAGACCAGTCCGGCCAGCAGCGCCACCGGAATGGCAAGGAGGAGTGAGCCGTTGAGGATGGCTTCAGCGAAGGGGCTGTTCATGGGTCCGCCGCTACTCTGCCACGGCGGCAGCGATGAGGGCTTTCAGGGTGCCCTTCTGGATTTCGCCGAGGACGCGGGAGGCCACGCGCCCCTGCTTGTCCAGAACCAGGGTGGTGGGGACGGCTCCGGGGGGAACCAGCCCGGAAACGGCCAGCAGGACTCCGCCGTCCTTGTCGTCGAAGCTGGGGTAGCTCAGATTGAAGGACTTGTCGAAGGCTTCCGCCGTGGCCTTCTCGTCCCGCAGGTTGACGCCGAAAAACTGCACGCCCTGGGGCTTGAATTCCTGGTGGAGCTCTTCAAGGATGGGCGCCTCAACACGGCAGGGGGCGCAGGCAGCGAACCAGAAGTTCAGGACGGTGACCTTGCCCTGGAAGTCCGCGGGCGCAACAGCCGTGCCGTTGAACAGCGTTCCGTTGATCTGGACGGCGGACTTGCGGTCGCCCGCAGCGAACTCGGTGACGGAGCCGTCACCGGCCACATAGTTTTTGTTGTCCCCTGCCCTGGCCTGCTCGGCGAGGGCATCCTCCTGGGCGCACGCCGAGAGGCCCAGTGTGAGCGCGGTCAGGGCGAGTCCGCCGGCAGCGAGCACGCTGCGTCGGGAAGTCACGGGCAGGCCGGGCCGGCCCTTGTGGGTAAAACTGTCAGTCACTTCTAGGCTCCAGGGGTGGTGGCAGCACCGGGAAGAAGGGACGCCGCGGGTTCGCTGTAGGTGACGCGCACAAGGGCGCCGTCGTCGTCGAACACCAGCGACGTGATGGAGGTCAGCGTGCACTCACGCTTGCGGGGATCGTGCCATAGGGGCTTGCCCTCGGCGCTGAGCCGGGTGGCCCAGATGGGAAGCTGATGGCTGACCATGATCGCTTCCGGTCCTTCTGTTCCAAAGTCGCCGTCAGCCAGCTCGATGGCCCGGAGACGGGCCTCCTGTACCGCTTCCATGACCCTTGCGGCTTGCTGCTTGTAGGGCTCGCCCCACGATGGCCGGAGGGGGTTGACCAGCCGCGGCCAGTGCTTGGGCCTGCGCAGTTCGGCCTTGGTGACCTTCATGCCCTCGAAGTAGTTCTTTGCCTCGATGATCCGCTCCTCCGTGTGGATTTGCAGATGCAGGGCGTCCGACGTCGGCCGGGCGGTTTCCTGCGCACGGTCCAGCGGCGAGGCGGCCAGGTAGGTGATGCGGGCACCGCTTTCGGCGCGCTGCCGGAAGTGCTCGGCGAGTGTGCGTGCCATCTCCTGCCCCAGCTCGGAGAGGTGGAATTCGGGCAGCCTTCCGTACAAAACGCCGTCAGGATTGTGGACCTCGCCGTGGCGGAGCAGATGGACAGTGGCTTGGGGCATGTTTACCAGTTTCTCAAAGATGGCGTGCGATCCGAAATCTTCTACATCCAGTAGAACTCAAGTTTTTGAAGAAATGTTCCGGACCCGGGAAGAAAACATGCAAATGCATGCTTATACTGGATGCAGCAGTTTGTTGATGCTTCAACAGATGAAGCTTCAATACCGACCCGACCTACAGGTAACACCCTAAGGAGCAACACCATGGCACTTCCCGCAGACGTCACCACCGGCACCTGGACCCTCGACAACTCGCACAGCGAGATCGGCTTCACCGTCCGCCACGCGGGCATCAGCAAGGTCCGCGGCCAGTTCAAGGAAGCAGCAGCAACCCTGGAACTCGGCCAGGACGTGGCTGATTCCAGGATCGCCGCCACCATCCAGACTGCAAGCTTCGATTCCGGCGACGCCAACCGCGACGGCCACGTTCGCGGCGAGGACTTCTTCGACGTTGAGAAGTTCCCCGAGATGTCCTTCGTCTCGAACGGCCTGGTGGCGAAGGGCAACAGCTACGAGCTGACCGGCGACCTCACCATCAAGGGTGTCACCCGTCCCGTCACCCTCGAGACCGAGTTCAACGGCGTGGCCGTGGACCCGTTCGGCAACACCCGCGCCGGCGTCTCCGCTGAGACCACCATCAGCCGCAAGGACTTCGGCCTGACCTGGAACGCCGTCCTCGAAACCGGCGGCGTCCTGGTGAGCGACAAGGTTGCCATCAACCTCGAACTCGCCTTCATCGCTCCCGCAGCGTAATTCCCGCTCAAATTCGTGCGCCCCGGCACCGGCTTCGGCCTATGCCGGGGCGCCGCCCTTTAAGCCGTCGCGCGTGGTCCGCAGGGCTACAGTGATGGCCATGAGCAACTTCGACAGCACCGGGCCCCGCAACGGCTTCGCCGGCATGTTCTCGGTGGCGGGACTTCCCACCGAGCTCAAAGTATCGTTCTGGATCTGGTTCGTCGCCGGCGTCCTCGGCCTATTGGGAGGAATGCTGGGCATGCTTGCCTCGCTGGTGCTTTTTGCCGCGGCCCCCGGTGCGGCGGTTGGGGTTCTGCTGCTCATGCTGCTGGCGGCTGCCGTGGGCGCCGCGCAGATCGTTTTTGCGCTCAGGATGAAAGAGGGAAGGCAGTGGGCGCGGCTGGCCCTCACGGTCCTGGCCGGCGTCACGCTGCTCCTGGCGCTTATCAATCTGGCGATGCGTGTTGGCCAAGGCGGGAACTGGGTGGGCTTCGTGATCAGCCTCGCAGCAACGGTCCTGCTCTGGCTGCCCAACTCGCAGGCCTGGTTTGCGGCGGTAAGGCACAGAGGCTGAGTAGGCGTGGCGGGGCAACCGCCAAACAGAGGCGGAATACCTCCCAGGAATGACTCATCTGCCGCCAGTCCGGGGGTACGGTGGACTTAAGCCATGCTGGGGGTAGGGCGCAGGACCGAAACCCGGCAGCCTACCAGAACCCGACACGCCAAAGGACAGCCCATGAGCAACCCTCCCGTCCCGCCTCCCGTGCCCAACGATCCGGAGCAGGGCAACCAGCAGCCGCGCTACGGGGAGAACGCCCCGCAGTACGGGCAGAATGCTCCCCAGTACGGACAGAACCCGCCTCAGTACGGCCAGTCCGGCGCCCCGCAGTACGGGGAAACCACTCCGCAGTACGGCCAGAACCCGCCGCAGGCTCCGGGCTTCGGCCAGCAGCCGTACGGGCAGCAGCCATACGGCCAGTCCCCCTACGCCCAGTACCCGTCGGAGCAGCCGCAGCCCACGGGCAGCAAGGGCGTGCCGCAACTGGTCAACATCTCGTTCTGGCTGCTGATTGCCTCCGCCGCGATCTTCGTCATCTCGATGCTCACCGGACTCACCCAGCTGGATGATCCTGTTTTCCGTCAGACCTTTGAGCAGCAGGTGGAGGGCACCGGAGCCGGCGTCTCGTACGAGGACATCAAGGGCGTCATCGCCGGCACCCTGGTGGTGTTCGCGATCCTCGGCGCAGGACTCTACCTGCTGGTGGCCTTCTTCATCCGCAAGGGCAAGAACTGGGCCCGGATCCTGGGGACCGTGTTCGCGGCGCTGTCCATCTTCGGCCTGTTCGGCGTCCCGAGCCTCGGCACCCTCGGCACCCTCCTGGGGATCGCCGCCATCGTCCTGCTCTACCTGCCGGCGGCTGCCCCCTACTTCCAGAAGCAGCAGCCCTTCGCCAACCCTTACGGCGGCGGCATGGGGAACCCCTACGGCCGGTAAATAGCGCACTTCCCACCCCTGCGGGCGTGGGTCCCGAAACTGCCTGAAGCCTAGGCGGTCTGCCCCGGGGCCTGCGCCCGCTGTGCGTGGTAGGCCAGGATCTGCAGTTCCGTGGCCATGTCCACCTTGCGGAGGTTGACCCCCTCCGGCACCTGGAGCATAACGGGGGCGAAGCTCAGGACGCTGCGGACACCGGCGGCAACCACCCGGTCGCAGACATCCTGCGCCACGGCGGCCGGCAGCGCCAGCACCACCATGTTCGCTCCGGTCCGGTGCAGCACCGTTTCCAAGTCGGCCACGTCGCTGACGCGCAGCCACCCCACTTCGTTGCCCACCACCATCTGGTCGGCGTCAAAGATGGCAACGACGTCGAATCCCCGGGACTCGAAGCCGCCGTACCGCGCCAGCGCCTTGCCGAGGTTGCCGGCACCAACGATGGCAACCTTCCAGTCATGCGTCAGACCCAGCGCCGCGGCAATGTGCCGGCTAAGGTACTGCACTTCGTAGCCAACGCCGCGGGTACCGTAGGAGCCCACGTGGGACAGGTCCTTGCGCAACGTGGCTGAACTGACACCGGAAGCTTCAGCGAGGGATTCGGAGGAGACCCGCTCCACTCCCTCAGCGAGCAGGGTATTCAAGGCGCGCAGATAGAGCGTCAGCCGGGCCACCGCTGCGGGCGGAATCTGTTTGGCTGGCGTACCCGTGGTGTCCGGAAGATCCGGGACAGCCTGGGGAGTCGGTTCCAGCGAAGCCACCAGCCCCTCCCTCGCATCGCGTTGTGACTCCACTCTAGAGCCCTCCGGCCGGTGCCAACAAAGCAGCCGGCCACAATATGTCAGCGGTCACGGGCGCTGCTCCCTATTGGGCCATGGCCCGCTGCAGCACGCGTTCCAGCCGGACCTCATCGATCTTCCAGAAGTCGCGCTGCACGCCGTCCACCAGCACCACCGGGATTTCTTCGGCGTAGCGGTCCCGCAGTTCCGGCTGGTGGTCCACCAGCTCTTCCGTCCACTCAAGCCCCAGCGAGGCGGTAACCCGGCCAACGGCGTCGCGCGCTTCTTCGCAGAGGTGGCAGTCAGCTTTGGTGATCAGGACGACGCGCGGTGTGGCCATGACATAACCGTAGCCCCGTTGACTGTGCCCCGCGACGCCGCACGGTGTCCACTGACTGGATTGACTAGACTCAGCCTTATGCCCGAGGAGAAATACGTCGCCGTAGTTACCAAGCCGGTTGCTGCGCCACAGCCGGGCGAGGCGGCGTTCTTCGATGTGGACAACACCCTCATGCGCGGCGCCAGCCTCTTCCATGTTGCCCGCAAGATGCACCAGCGCGGAGCCTTCACCCTTGCCCAGGCGGCGGGGTTCGCGTGGAAGCAGTTCAAGTTCGTGGCCCGCGGCGAGAACATGGACGATGTCCACGCTGTCCGGGACTCCGCACTGAACCTCGCCGCCGGCATCACGGTCGACGACGTCAAAGCCCTCGGCGAAGAGGTCTACGACGAAATGATCGTCTCCCGGATCTGGCCCGGGGCAAAGGCCCTGGCCGAGCAGCACCTGCGGGTGGGCCGGCGGGTCTGGCTGGTGACCGCGACGCCGATCGAGGTTGCCACCGTGATCTCGACCCGGCTGGGGCTCACCGGTGCGCTGGGTACTGTCGGGGAGATCTCCGAAGGTATGTACACCGGCCGCCTGGTGGGAGACATCCTGCACGGTTCCGCCAAGGCAGTGGCCGTCCAGGCCATCGCGGACGCCGAGGAACTGGACCTCAGACGCTGCTGGGCCTACAGCGACTCCTATAACGACATCCCGCTGCTCACCCTCGTGGGCCACCCGGTGGCGATCAACCCGGACGTCCGCCTCCGCCGCCACGCCCGCGACCACAACTGGCCGGTCTACGACTTCCGGGCCGGCCGCCGCGCAGCAACCCTCGGCCTGAAGGCAGCCACTGCCTGCGGCGCCGTCTACGGACTCTGGAAAGGCTTCGCCCGCATCCGGGGCCCCCGGGCGTAACAAACCGCCGCAACGGCCACAGAACAGAAATGCCCGCCGCCTCGGAAGGCGACGGGCATGTCCACGCTGTTCGAAGTATCTCTACTTCTTATTGCGGCGCTGGTGACGGGTCTTGCGAAGCAGCTTGCGGTGCTTCTTCTTGGCCATACGCTTGCGACGCTTCTTAATAACTGAACCCACGAAAGTTCCTCACAAACTAGATGCAGTACCTGTCTGATGGAAAGTGTTCGTGGACAGAGCTACGAACTGAACAACTGACAGATTCTTACAATGACGTAAAACGTTCCTTAACAGGGTACCGCTTATCGGGAGCGGCTTCTGACCGCGGGGGCTCCGACCGGCGGAAATAGGGCCATTGCGACGGAAAGGCTCAGGCGGTTTCCGTGTGGCCGTCCACTACGGCGCCTTTGAGGTACTGCTCCACCGCGGTTTCGGGTACCCGGTACGAGCGGCCGAACCGCACTGCCGGCATGTCGCCGGAGTGGACCAGCCGATAGACGGTCATTTTGGAGACGCGCATGACCTGGGCTACTTCAGCCACGGTCAGGAACTTCGCGTTGGAGAAGTTCTGTTCTGCCGACATTTCGCTATTTTCCTTTGCTGACGGATGGACAACAGTGACCCCATTTACGTGCCAATGCGGTGTTCCGATGCTGAGCCATCCACCAACCACCTTCCAGATACTCTAGATGTTCCTGTGGCCAATGTGAAAGTACCGCAAGGGAGCATTTCGCCCCCTCACTCACCTTCTGCGCTTGCGGGCGGATGCGGCCAGCTGGTCCAGCACAGAAACCGAAACGTCCCAGTCCATGCACGCGTCCGTTACGCTCTGCCCGTACACAAGTTCCGACCGGCCGGCCGCGTGCTCCCCGACATTGAGGTTTTGCGCGCCGCCCACCAGGAAGCTTTCCAGCATGACCCCGGCGATGGCCTGCGCCGATGCCCCGCCGTCCTCGAGCTGGGAGCCGATTTCCAGCGCCACCTCAGCCTGGCGATGGTGGCTCTTGCCGCTGTTGGCGTGGCTGGCGTCAACGATGAGGCGCGGGTTCAGCTGCTTGTTGGCGAGCTTCGCCGACGCGGCCTCGACGTCGGCGGCAGAGTAATTGGGTCCCTTGCGGCCGCCACGGAGGATGACATGGGTGTCAGGGTTGCCGGCGGTGGCAACCAGCGCGGCCCGGCCTTCCCCGTCAATGCCAAGGAAGGCCTGGGCCGCCGCGGCCGCCCCGCATGCATCGATGGCTACCTGAAGGTCGCCGTCGGTCCCGTTCTTGAACCCGATGGGCATGGAGAGCCCGGAGGCCAGCTGCCGGTGGATCTGGCTCTCGGTAGTGCGGGCCCCGATGGCGCCCCAGGAGATGAGGTCCGCCATGTACTGCGGGCTGATGGGCTCGAGGAATTCGGTGGCGGCAGGCAGCCCGAGCGCGGTGACCTGCTGCAGGAAGTGCCGCGCAGTCCGGAGCCCGGTGACCATGTCGTGGCTGCCGTCAAGCCGCGAATCGTTGATCAGGCCTTTCCAGCCCACGGTGGTGCGGGGCTTCTCGAAGTAGGTCCGCATGACGATCAGCAGGTCTTCCTTGTGCTTTTCCGCCTGGCTGACCAGCCGCCGGGCGTACTCCATCCCTGCCTTGGGATCGTGGATGGAGCACGGTCCCACAATCACCAGCAGCCGGTCGTCCACGCCGTCCATGATGGCGCGGACTTCGTCACGCCCGCGTTCGACGACGCCTGCCACCCGGCCGTCCAACGGCAGTTCGGTGATGAGTTCCTGCGGAGTGGGCAGCGCTGTGAATTCGCTGACGCGCAGGTTGGACGTCGATTTTTCGGTGGATTCCCTGCGAAGGTTGCCGGCAGTGGTGCCTGCGGGGGCTGTTGCGGTGCTCATGTTCGGGTCCTGTTCCAGATAGGAGCGGGCCCAGTCAGAACCCGCCGGAGAAACGGCGAAGGGCAGAGAATGATCTCTGCCCTGTTGGCTCTGAAGGAAAGTTGGATGCGTGTCAGTTAGACGCGGGCCCCTCCAGAGCCAACGAAAAATACGCATACCAACGGTTTGTCATGCCATGAACCATAACCGCAGCCCGCCGCGGCCGCAAAGTGTTACGTCGCGTCACGCGACAGGCTGGCCACAAGCTCCGCGTGCTTTTGGTCCGTCAGGCGGTACCAGTACATGATCCCGACGGATGCCAGCACCAGGGCCCCCGGCAGCAGGCCTGCCGCTGCCCTGATGGCGAGGGCAGCCGCGTCCGACTGCTCAGCCGTGCCGGAGACGTAGCCGCCCCAGGCGAGCGAGAAGGCCACCACGCCGGCCCCGAATCCCATGCCCAGTTTCCGGGTGGCGGCCAAAAGGGCGTAGTTGATGCCCTGGACCCGGACGCCGGTTTTCCACTCCCCGTATTCCACGGTGTCGGCGATCAGGGCCCACGTCACGATGCTAACCGAAGCAGAAGCCAGGAGCCCCAGGACGAGGCCCAACAGGCCGAGCAGTGGTGCGTCCGCCGGGGCCAGGAAAACCAGCACGCCGCCCAGCGCCCCGAATCCTCCGCCAACACTGTAGACCGCCCGCTTGCCCCAGCGGGCCACAGGACGCGGCATCAGCACAGCCAGCGTCAGGGTAATGACCACCTGCGCGGCGGCCATGACGGGGAACAGGTCCACCCGGGACAGGACATCGCGGAGGTAGTAGAACTGGGAGGCGCCCGTCGCGGACGTTCCGGTGACGAAAAGGACGGAACTGACGCAGAGGATCACCAGCGGGGAATTTGCCTTCAGCGCCGCCATGCTCTGGCGAAGGGTAATTTTGGGGACGCTGCCGTAGACCTGCTCAACGCAGACGGTGCCCGTGAAGATGTAGAGCAGGGACCCCACGATGGCGAAGGCCAGGGTCAGCCAGGTGAAAATCTGCTGCATATCCTGGCCGGCACCCAGGAGCGGTGCGATAAAAAAGCCCAGGGTGGCTCCGACCGACAAACCGCCGATGGTCCTTGCCCCGCCAAGCCGCGCGCGGTCTTTGGCGTCCTGCGTCATGGCCCCCACCAGGCAGCCGTATGGCACGTTGACCATGCTGTAGGTAACACACACGAGCCCATACGTGCAGGACGCGTAAAGCAGTTTCATGGCTGGGTCGACGTCCGGAACGTGGAACACAGCCACGCTCAGCAGCAGGGGAACAAACCCGAACATCAGGAACGGGCGGAATTTTCCCCACCGTTTGCTGTGGACGCGGTCCACGATGCGGCCGGCCGCCACATCGGTGAAGGCGTTAAAGACCCGGGCAACCAGCAGCAGCGTTCCTGCCGCCGCTGCGCCGATGCCCGCGACGTCCGTGTAGTACACGAGCAGGAACATGTTCCCGGTACTGATGATCATGCTGTTGGCTGCGTCGCCGGCGCCGTAGCCGAAAACGCTGAGCCTGCTGAGTTTCTTCATTGCATCCTTGTTCCCGCCGGGCTTGGAAACCGCTTTCTCGAGCCCACAGAAGGAACTTACCCGAAGATTTTGCGCAGAAACAGCAATGGCTGATCCAGTGGCGTTCCTGGCCGCCGAAGGTATCGATGACGGACAGGCAGCCCCGGGCGCCCGAAGGCGCACGGGGGCCAAGGGGCTACAGCCGTGAGAGCTCCGGTACAAAAACCTGCAGTGGACTGCTGCCCGCCACCCGGGCACGGAGTTCTCCGAGCCCGCCGGCAACGGAACCTGCAGCGCGGGCCTGCACAAGGACATTGCCCAGCGCTGTGGCTTCTACCGGTCCTGCTACCACTTTCCTGCCCGTGGCGTCCGCGGTGAGCTGGCAGAGCAGCCGGTTCTGGGAACCGCCGCCCACCACATGCACCACGTCCACCGTACGGTCGGCGAGCCGCTCGGCGTCGCGGATGGTGCGGGCATAGCCGGCGGCGAGGCTGTCCATGATGCAGCGGGTGATGGCGGCAGGATCGTTCGGCAGGACTTCTCCGGTGCGGCGGACCGCACCCCGGATGCGCTCGGGCATGTTGTCCGGGGCGATGAAGTAGGGGTCATCCGGATTGATCTGCGGCCCGCTCGTGGGCAGTGCGGCCGCTGCGCTCAGCAGGGCGGGAAGATCGGGCCGGAACCCTTCCTGTGCCCACGTCCGCTGGCATTCGCTCAATAGCCAAAGCCCGCCCATGTTGCGCAGGTAGCGGATGGTGCCGTCCACGCCGCGCTCGTTGGTGAAGTTTGCCTCGCGGCTGGCCTCCGTAAGGACCGGGTGCTTCAGCTCCAGTCCCACCAGCGACCAGGTGCCGGAGGAGATATACGCGAACTCCTTATCCTCCTTGTCCGCTGTCGCTGGGACTGCTGCGACGGCGGACGCGGTATCGTGCGAGCCCACTGCCACTACCCGGGTGTCCTGGGGCAGGCCCACCTGCGCGGCGATGGCCGGCAGGAGGGTGCCGACGGTTTCGCCGGGCTGGACCAGCGGCGGGAACAGGTCCTTCCGGAGGCCCAGGGCGGTGAGGAACTCGGTGGCCCACTCCCCCGCGACGGCGTCGAACAGGCCGGTGGTGGAGGCGTTGGTGGCCTCGGTCCGGCGCTGTCCGGTGAGGAGGAACGCGATCAGGTCCGGGATCAGGAGTGCCTGCACCCCGTCCAGGTCCCGCTCACTGGCCAACTGATAGACGGTGTTAAACTGCAGGAACTGCAGCCCCGTGGTTCCGTACAGCCGCGCCGGGTCCAGTTTCCGGTGCACGGACTCGACGGCGGCGCGGCTGCGGTCATCGCGGTAGCTGAACGGCTGGGCCGTCAGCTCGCCGGCGGCGTTGACCAGGCCGTAGTCCACGGCCCAGGTGTCGATGCCGATGCTGGCAACCCGCTCACCCTGCACGGCGGCGACGGCGGCCGCCGCTGAAAGTCCCTTGAGTACCTCCGCGAAAAGGGCTTTGAAGTCCCAGCGGAGGCCGCCGTCGATCTCCACCACGCCGTTGGGGAAGCGGTGAACCACCTCCAATCCCACGCCGTCTCCGGTGACCCGGCCCAGGATGACCCGGCCCGAGGAGGCGCCAATATCGACAGCGGCGAAGACACTGCCGGCGAACACCTTGGAGGGCCCTGCGGAAACTGCCCCGGCCTGAGCCGGGGCAGTTTCGTTGGTGCGTTCGGTGCTCATCGCAGGAAGGCTGCAGCCACTCCGGCGTCCACGGGGATGTGCAGGCCGGTGGTGTGGGACAGTTCGTTGCTGGTGAGGACGGCGGCGGCGTTGGCAACGTGCTCGGGCAGGACTTCGCGTTTGAGCAGGGTGCGCTGGGCGTAGTACTCGCCCAGTTTCTCCTCGTCCACGCCGTACACGGCGGCGCGTTTGGCGCCCCAGCCGCCGGCGAAGATGCCGGAGCCGCGGACCACGCCGTCGGGGTTGATGCCGTTGACGCGGATGCCGTGCTCACCCAGTTCGGCCGCGAGCAGGCGCACCTGGTGGGCCTGGTCTGCCTTGGTGGCGGAGTAGGCGATGTTGTTCGGGCCGGCGAACACGGAGTTCTTGGAAGAGATGTAGATGATGTCCCCGCCCAGGCCCTGGGCGATCATGACCTTCGCCGCGGCCTTTGCCACCAGGAACGAGCCCTTGGCCATGACGTTGTGCTGCAGGTCCCAGTCCTTCTCGGTGGTTTCCAGCAGCGGCTTGGAAATGGACAGGCCGGCGTTGTTGACCACCAGGTCCACGCCGCCGAACGCCAGCACGGCGGCATCGATCGCTGCCGCGACCTGGGCCTCGTCGGTCACGTCAGCTT
Source organism: Pseudarthrobacter sp. Hb11 (assembly GCF_059383655.1). NCBI lineage: Bacteria > Bacillati > Actinomycetota > Actinomycetes > Micrococcales > Micrococcaceae > Pseudarthrobacter > Pseudarthrobacter sp. Hb11. The sequence goes on along the minus strand of NZ_JBWZCM010000006.1, from coordinate 91,892 downwards.
GGACACCGATGGCAACGTCCGGGCCGCCAAGCTCTTCGGCGACCTTCTCGGCGTTCTCCAGGTTCAGGTCGGCGATGACAACGCAGGCGCCTTCGGCGGCGAGGCGGGTGGCGATGGCCTTGCCGATGCCCGACGCCGCGCCGGTGACCAGAGCGATCCGGGTGGCGTGGGACTTGGGCTTGGGCAGGCGGGCCAGCTTGGCTTCCTCCAGCGCCCAGTACTCGATCCGGAACTTTTCGGATTCCTCGATCGGGGCGTAGGTGGAGATCGCCTCGGCGCCGCGCATCACGTTGATGGCATTGATGTAGAACTCGCCGGCAACGCGGGCGGTCTGCTTGTTCGCGCCGTACGAGAACATGCCCACGCCCGGGACCAGCACGATGGCCGGGTCGGCGCCGCGCAGGGCCGGGGATTCGGCGTCGGCGTGGCGGTCGTAGTAGGCCTGGTAGTCCTCGCGGTAGTTGGCGTGCAGCTCGTGCAGCCGGGCGATCGAGTCCTCGATCGAGGCGTCGGCGGGCAGGTCCAGGATCAGGGGCTTGACCTTGGTGCGCAGGAAGTGGTCCGGGCAGGAGGTGCCCAGCGCGCCCAGGCGTGGGTGCTCGGCGGCTTCGAGGAAGTCCAGGACGACGGCGTCATCGCTGAAGTGCCCCAGGACCGGCTTGTCCGTTGAGGCCAGGCCGCGGATCACGGGTGCCAGGGCTGCGGCCTTGGCGCGGCGCTCTGCTTCGGGCAGGGCGGCGTAGCCGGGGAGCTTGGAACCGAAGGGCTCGGCTTTGCCGTTTTCCTCGATGTACTTCTCGGCCTGTTCGATGATCCAGAGCGAGTTGGTTTCGGCTTCCTCGCTGGTGGCGCCCCAGGCCGTGATGCCGTGGCCGCCCAGGATGGTGCCGATAGCCTGCGGGTTCGCTTCCTTGATCGCGGCGATGTCCAGGCCCAGCTGGAACCCGGGGCGGCGCCAGGGAACCCAGACCACCTTGTCGCCGAAGATCTTGGTGGTCAGCGCTTCCCCGTCCACCGCGGTGGCGATGGCGATGCCGGAGTCCGGGTGCAGGTGGTCCACGTGTGCGGCGTCCACCAGCCCGTGCATGGCCGTATCGATTGAGGGAGCCGCGCCACCCTTGCCGTGCAGGCAGTAATCGAACGCGGCCACCATCTCGTCTTCACGCTCAACACCGGGGTAGACGTTCTTCAGCGCGTTCAGGCGGTCCAGGCGCAGCACTGCAAGGTTCTGGGCCTTCAGCGTGCCCAGGTCCCCGCCCGAGCCCTTGACCCACAGCAACTGGACGTCCTCGCCCGTGACCGGGTCCTTCTCGGTGCCCTTGGCGGAGGTGTTGCCGCCGGCGAAGTTGGTGTTCCGCTTATCCGCACCCAGGCGGTTGGAACGCGAAATCAGGTCTTCTACAGTCTCGTTACTCATTGCTGGTTACGCGCCCCATCCGGCTTGCTGGCCGCCTGCGCGGTCGTCGTTGATCTTCTTCTGGTAGCCGCTGGCCTTGAACGCTGCCAGCGGGTCCGCGGGCAGGCCGCGGGATTCACGCCACTCGGCCAGGACCGGGCGGACGTCAGTGTAGAAGGCATCGTTGAAGATGCCGTTAGCGGCCAGCACATCGCCAGCGCGCTGTGCTTCCGCGAGGGCTTCGGTGTCGATCAGCAGGGCGCGGGCGGTCATTTCCTGGACGTTCAGAACCGAGCGGATCTGGCCCGGGATCTTTTCTTCCAGGTTGTGGCACTGGTCCAGCATCAGGGCAACGCCGGAGTCCTTGCCGTAGCCGCCGCCGCGGATTACCTCGTGCATGATGCGGAACAGCTGGAACGGGTCAGCCGCGCCAACAATCAGGTCATCATCCGCGTAGAAACGGGAGTTGAAGTCAAAGGACCCCAGCTTGCCCAGGCGCAGCAGCTGCATCACAATGAACTCGATATTGGTGCCCGGGGCGTGGTGGCCGGTGTCAAGGCAAACAAACGCCTTCTCACCCAGCGCCAGCGTCTGGGCGTAGGAGGTGCCCCAGTCCGGAACATCGGTGTGGTAGAAAGCCGGCTCGAAGAACTTGTACTCCAGCACCAGGCGCTGCTCGTCACCCAGCGCGGCGTAGATCTCCTGCAGGGATTCGGCCAGGCGGTCCTGGCGTCCGCGGATATCGTCCTGGCCCGGGTAGTTGGTGCCGTCAGCAAGCCAGATCTTCAGGTCCTTCGACCCGGTGGCGTGCATGATCTGGATGCAGTCCAGGTGGTGGGCCACGGCGCGGCGGCGGACCGTCTCGTTCGAGGACGTCAGCGAACCGAACTTGTACTCATCATCCTGGAAGGTGTTGGAGTTGATGGTGCCCAAACCAACGCCCAGCCCGGCGGCGTACTCCTTCAGAGCGGCGTAGTCATCCACCTTGTCCCACGGAATGTGGAGCGCAACAGTGGGAGCCAGCCCGGTCAGTTCGTGGACCTTGGCCGCATCGGCAAGCTTTTCCTGCACGGTGCGAGGGGTGCCGGGGGTACCGAACACCTTGAACCGTGTCCCTGAATTTCCATAAGCCCACGAGGGGACCTCGATGGCAAGCTCCCCGAGCCTGCCCAGCGCCGTTGCTACGTCATTCATGATGTTGGTTCTTTCCGGTGTCTTTGTTGAGCTGTTGCCTGATGGGTGTTGCTGTGTTGTGCGGCCCCGCTGCTGGAGCGCCCTGTGCGTGGAAGTTTGTGCCCGTCAGCCTGCGGAGGACTCCGCCGACTCCGCCGCCGTGAGCTGGCTTTCGAGGTTGAAGACTTCCTCAAGTACCTGGAACCCCTCGTCGGGTGCCTGGTCCGTGTCTTCGAAGAGTGTGGCCATTTCAGCCTGCCAGCGGGCGTTCACGTCCGCGAGGGCCATGCGGGCCCGGGCTGCGTTGAAGTCGTCGCATTCCAGGTAGCCAATCAGAAGCCCGTCTTCGCTAAGGAAAAGCGAATAGTTGTTCCAGCCGGCATCCTTGAGCGCCCGGAGCATCTCCGGCCAAACGGCGGCGTGCCGGCGGCGGTATTCGTCGATCAGCGTCGGCTGGACCGAGGAACGGAAGCACACCCTCATTTGGAACTCTCCTGAACTCGCGAATCTTTGAATCGTTTCATTAGTACGATTCAAAGTACTCTTGAATCTGACTAGGTGTCAAGCATTCCGGGACCTGTTTCCCACCAAAACCGGGAGGCATCTGCACTCGGCCCACCAGCACGGAGAATCATGAATCGCTCAGCCAGCATCAAGGACGTAGCCAACCACGCGAGCGTGGCGGTGGGGACGGTTTCGAATGTGCTGAACTACCCGGACAGGGTCTCGCAACGGACCAAGGAGCGGGTGCTGCGTGCCATCGACGAACTGGGTTTCGTCCGCAACGACGCCGCCCGTCAGCTGCGCGCCGGCCACAGCCGCACCATAGGCCTCATCGTCCTGGACGTGGGCAACCCCTTTTTCACCTCCGTGGTGCGCGCTGCCGAGGATGCGGCCGCCATCCAGGGCAGTGCCGTCCTGCTCGGCGACAGCGGGCACGACGCCGGCCGGGAAGCGAACTACATTGACCTGTTCCAGGAGCAGCGCGTCCAGGGCCTCCTCATTTCACCCGTGGGCGATGTCACCGAGCGCCTGGACCTGCTCCGCGAGCGCGGCGTGCCCACCGTCCTGGTGGACCGGTTGGCTGACGAGGATAAGTTCAGTTCAGTGGCCGTTGACGACGACGCCGGCGGGTACCTGGCTGCGCGGCACCTGCTGGACACCGGCCGCCGTCGGCTCGCCTTTGTGGGTGGCTCCACGTCCATCCGCCAGGTGGCAGACCGCCTGCAGGGCGCCCAGCGCGCAGTTAAGGAAGAACCGGACGCCACGCTGGAGGTGCTGGTTTCGGAAGGCCAGACCGTCCTGGCCGGGCGCAGCGTCGGCAACATGCTGGTGGAACGGGAGCGCGGCGGGCTTCCTGACGGGATCTTCTGCGCCAACGACCTCCTGGCGCTCGGGGTCATGCAGTCGCTCACCATGACGCACACCTTCCGGATTCCGGAGGACATCGCCTTGATCGGCTACGACGACATCGACTTTGCGGTCTCCGCCGTGGTGCCTCTCTCATCCATCCGGCAGCCCACCGAGGCCCTGGGCAGGACGGCCATCGAACTCCTGGCGGAAGAGGTTGAAGCCCAAAACCCCCGGCACCGCGCGGTCGTCTTCACCCCGGAGTTGGTGGTCCGGCAAAGTACCGCGGCGCCGTCCGCGCCCTGACCGAACTTTCGCCCTGTCTACCACCGGGCGGACTAGCCTGCCTGCTGCAGCCAGTCCATGCACTCCGTCCTGGAAGTAAAGAATCGGGTGGGGCACGGCGGAACGTGCACCCCGAGGAAAAAGTTAGCCAGGATCCGGTCTACGGGGCTGGAACCCAGCAGTGCGATCCGGCTCGCCGCGCAAGGGATGGAGAACACCGAGCGGGCCGCCCTGGTGACGTTTTCCGTGGTGGCCATGTCCACGAGCATGGGGAAAGTCCTCTCCCCTGCTATCTCGTTGACAGCTGCCATTGCCGCCTGGGCGTCATGTTGTTCTATACGGACTTGCGGCTCCCAGATAAGGTGGATGACGCCGTCGGAACGCAACTCCACCGTACCCTTGCCACCATCGACAATTACAGGCTCCATGCCAGTCTCCCTCCAGTGCAGACTCCCCTATTCTGCTCCAACCTTGACCCGGAGGCGTCCTCACCTTCTTTCACAGCCTGTCACCAGGCTTCCAGAACCGCAGGCACAGTCCCTCTCCGTATGAAAGAGATATGACACAACGCTCAAGACGACCATCAGCCCTCATTGTGGTGCTGGGCATTGATGGTGCGGGCAAGTCCACTGCCGTCCAGGGTGTGGAGGAAATCATGCCAAGCACGCCGGTGCTGGTCCTGGGCAACTACTCGGGGCGCAAAACCATCTCGGCCCTGGCCCGGCGCTTCGGGTTGCCACTGCCCGCCCAGGTGGCGGATATCGTCGAAACCGTTGTCCGGGTCTACAACGTCCTGCTCAACCACCTGCGTGCAGGGCGCTTTGACGGGCTGGTCATTATGGACAGGCATCTGTACTGCCAGCTGGCCCTCCGGAAGGCCCGGGGCATACGCCGCCACCGGATGCTGGAAGCCCTGCTGGGGATGCTGCCGAAGGCCCAGGCAATAGTCTATTTCGACCTCACGGCTGAGCAGGCGTACGAACGGATTGCGCTCAGGGGCGAGGACGAAGAAAACCTCGAGGACCTCCAGAGGTTCAGGAAGGCCTACACGGACCTGCCATGGTTTCCGCGTTTCGTTGTCATTGATGCGGGCGGCTCCACCGAGAACAGTGCCCTGCAGCTGCAACAGGCCATCGCCGGTGCGTTGGAATCTCCCTCCTCCTGCCCCCACTGACGCCGCCACCACAATTCGCCACGGCAAAGGCCGATGAAGCTCTTGTGGGGCGGAGGTAGCAGAAGCAAGGATTGGTTATGGACCACCTGCGGCACACAGCCAGACACCTGCTGCAGCGCAAGGACCTTGGCCTGATCGATCTCTGGATCCTGTACTGGAACTATGGCGGGCACTGCCACCCCTTTGACTTTGATGCCTTTATCCATGAAGTGCTGCCCGTCGAGTGGTTCGACATGGACGCCCTGCAGTCCGCGGTCGAGGAACTCTCACTGGAAGCCATCGCCTGACCTGCCTCCCCCGCATGCCCCAACTGCCGCCGTCGGCATTCTGCAGCCGAGCAGCTCTTCACAAGCGGCCAAATTCCTATGTGCCTGCCCGAACCCTTCTCGCGCTCCTGGGCAGGGCTCCCCGGCAGGCGGAGAAACCCCTGGTGTGGAACCATGTGATGCACTGGGGCACGGGGGCGGTACTGGGCTCACTTCGCGGCATGTGGGCGGTCACCGGGATCCGCGGAGCCCTGGCCAACACCAAGCACACGGCCGTTCGGCTTGCCTTTGACCAGACCCTTGAGAGAATGCCACCGGCATGGGCGCACCACCCGCCTCCTGGAGTCCGCAAGAACAGGCGGTCGACGGCCTGCACAAAGCCATCTATTCGATTGCGACAGGCATTGCCGCCGACCGCTGGATCCCACCTCTGCTGGAGTCCCGCAAAGGAACCACCAGCCACTAGGGGGAGCATTCTGCTGCAGCTTCTCCGCTACCAGGTTCCGGCATGCGGCACGCAGCGGCGCCATCTTCAGAAACCTTATGTAGCCTCCGCCCCAGCACCTTGCCGGAGGGGTCCGTCCGGTTGTTTGAATCGTTACATAACTAGACATTTGGGATAATGACGCTGCACACTGGGAAGCGGAAAGCGCTTGCCACGAGGGCACCGAAGATCGCCGCGCCCTGTACGGGCGGAATGGAGCACCATGGAAACGCCAGCCGGCACCGTCGCCGGGACCCAGCCCCGGAACCAACACCGCCTGACCCCTGCCGCCGAGCCCGGTGCGGAGCATCCCGGCGTGCCCGCTGCAAGGGTGGCACTGGTAGGTGTCCACGGCTTCGGCACACACCACCTGCGGAACCTGGAACGCCTTCAGGGCGCCGGCGTCGTCCACCTTGTTGCCGTTGCTGACCCCAATCCCCCGGCTCCCGGCTCAGTCCCTGCAACAACCGCCGTCTTTCCGGGGCTCACCGAACTGCTCGCGGACACCAGCGGGCTGGATCTGATTATTGTTGCCACCCCCATCCAGACCCATGCCCCGCTTGGCCTGGCAGCACTGGCCACCGCCGCCGATCTCTACCTGGAAAAGCCGCCGGTCGCATCGCTGGCGGACTTCAGCCGGCTCTGCGACGCTGCTGCGGCCAACGGCAGGAGTGTCCAGATCGGCTTCCAGAGCCTGGGTTCCCACGCGCTGAAGGCCATCGAAAAGCTCCTCGCGGACGGAACCATCGGCACCCTGCAGGGCATCTCGGCCACCGGCCGCTGGGTCCGGGACCGGGCCTACTACAAGCGGTCCCGCTGGGCCGGCAAACGCACCATCGACGGCGTGGACGTGGTGGACGGCGTGGCCACCAATCCGCTGGCCCATGCGGTGGCGACAGCGCTGAGGATTGCCGGGGCACGCACCACTGCAGACATCGCTTCCCTGGAAACTGAGCTCTACCGCGCCAACCAAATCGAGTCGGATGACACGTCGGTGATCCGAATCCGAACCAGCGCAGGGCTGCCCATCACCTGCGCCCTCACACTTTGCGCCACCGAGTCCGTGGAACCGTACGTGACCCTTCAGGGCTCGGAAGGAACAGTTGTCTTCCACTACACCGAGGACCGCCTGACTGTGAAGACAGCAGCCGGCCGCTCCGAGGAGGTCTTCGGCCGGGACGACCTGACTGAAAACCTGCTGGCCCACCGCAACACCGGGGCTCCGCTCATCAGCCCGCTCCTGGACAGCGGTGCGTTTATGCTCGTCCTGGAAGCCATTCGAACTGCCCCGCTGCCGGCACCTCTTGACGAGGCGCACTTCCGCTGGGTGGGCGAGGGGGGTGCGGCGCATGCAGTGGTCCCCGGCATCGAGGAGGCCCTGGCACGTGCCGCCCGGCAGCATGCCACCTTCAGTGAACTGGGGCTTCCCTGGGCAGGAACGGCCCCGCACGCCTTCGAACTTCCAGCTTCCTGACATGCCCCGCACCCGGCCGCAGAACACGTAGCGTGATGGTCCATGCTTCGCCGAGGGACGGGTCAGGCGGACCGCACGCGGCGGGAATTCCGCCACAGTAAAAGACCGATCACGGCTGCGGACAGCATGCCCAGCCCGCCGGTGGTCACGAGCCCCAGCCGCACGCCAAACTGCTCCGTCAGCCAACCGGCCAGCAGGCCGCCCAGGGCGTGTCCGCCCAGCAGGAGGGGCAGATACAGCGCCATCACCCGGCCGCGGATCTCCGGGCCGGCCTCAAGTTGCACCGCGGTAGCGGCGCTGGTGAGGAACAGCAGGGTCATCAGGCCAACCACCACCAGCATCACAATGAAGAGGATGAGGCTGGGCATCAGTGCCGCAACCAGCTGGGACAGCCCGAACAGGCCTGCCGCAAGCACGATCCCCTTTCGTCCCAGGCTCCGAAGGCGGGCCGCCAGCAGCGCACCGGCAAGGGCACCAATGGCACTGACGGTGTTGAAGAGCCCGAACCCTTCAACCCCGTTGTGCCATTCGCGTTCCGCAAAGGCTGCCAGCACCACGGGCCCGTTCATGCCGAACATCCCCAGGAGCCCGGCCAGGGCAATAATCAGCAGCAGCGAAGGCCGTTCGCGGACGTAGCGGAACCCGGCCAGGAGTTGGCCCCGGCCCCGTTCCGCCGGGATGCTCGGATGCAGCTCGGCCGGGCGGATGGCGGCAATGAGGCAAAGCACCAGCAAGCACAGCAGCGAGTTCGCAGCAAACGCCGCCGCGGAACCAACCTGTGCAATAACTATTCCGGCCAGCGCTGGTCCTGCCATCGCGCCCAGTTGGCCGATGGCGTTGTTGATGCCGATGGCGGGCCTGAGGGCGGCGTCCCCCACGACTTCATTGACGAACACCTGGCTGGCAGGCTGGTTGATGGCTGAAGTCACTCCGAGCGCCACGCAGCTGGCGTAAACGGCCCAGACGGTGATGGTCCCGCTCGCCGCCCATGCGGCCAGGCCCATGGCCAGGAAGGCAATGACCACCTGGCAGAACAGCATGATCCGGCGTTTGGGAAACATGTCCACCAGTAAGCCGCTGAGTGGTCCCACAATCAGCATGGGCAGGAACTGCAGCGCAACGGCCACACCCACGGCGGCGGGGCTGCCGGTCAGTTGCAGCACCAGCCAGTCCTGGGCGAGCCGCTGCATCCACACACCAACACTGCCGGTGAATACCAGGGCCAGGAAGAGCCGGTAGTTGCGCTGCTTCAGGGGCTGGTACCACGGCGCCTGCTTGGGCTGGCTCGTCGGAGAAGGGAGGGACTGTTCGGAACGCTGGCGGTCGGAAGACACGGCGGACTCAACTCAAATTAGTGACGGGCGGAACCTGAAAATGTTTACAGCGTGCCGTTCTTGCCGGCCGCCGGGGTATTGCTTACCGCCGGGTTCAGGCGCGGGCAGAGCGCAGCTTTACTGCTGCGGCGGCGAGGATCAGGGTGCCGGGAACCACCACGAAAAGCGCCACCAGCATCCACACAAACACCACTGCCCCGAAGAGCGCGGCGGCAAGCAGGAGGGATCCGCTCCAGTCCTTAAGTGACAGGGCTTGGCCGGTCTCAAGTGCGGAGCGCCAGGCACTGCGGGCGTCCGCGCGGGAGCCGGCGACGTCGGACCATGCGGCCGTGGTGCGCAGGAGCAGGATGGCCGCCCCGGCGGCGAGGATCAGGGTTGCCGGCAGGACCACGTCCCGGCCCGGCAGCTGCCCCACCCAAGCGAGCAAAAGGTTAAGGACAATGACGACGGCGGCTGCCGCCGTCGTGATTCCAAGCTTCCAGCTGCCTGGCAGGGCTGCCTTGAAGGTGTCCCAGAGGCCGCGGACGGAATCGTCCCTGCCGGAAAGGTGCCGTTCCAGATGGGCGATCCCCGCCGCGTATGCGGCGGGGATCGTTACCAGTGGAAGGGACAGCACCAGCACCAGCACCCCGGCCAGGAGGGTCTCGGAGAACAGCGCGAAGCGGTTTACCGGGACGGGTTCGTGGTGGTGGGGGGCGGGTGTGGTGCTGTCCATAACGCTCATTTTCTGTCTCGGTTTTCCGGGCCGTTAGCCCTTGAGGCCCTGGGTGGAGACGCCTTCAACAATGTACCGCTGGAACACCAGGAAGAAGATCAGCACCGGCAGCAGGGCCAGGACGGACATGGCGATCATGGCACCGTAGTCCGAGCTTTGGGTCTGGTCCACAAAGAGGCGCAGGGCCAGTGGCAGCGGGTACTTGTCCGGGGTGTTCAGGTAGAGCAGCGGGCCCAGGAAGTCGTTCCAGCTCCAGATGAAGGAGAAGATCGAGGTGGAGATCAGGGCCGGCTTCATCAGCGGCAGCATGATGGACGTGAAGATCCGGACGTGGCCGGCGCCGTCGATCCTGGCTGCCTCGTCCAGCTCACCGGGCAGGTTGCGCATGAACTGGACCATCAGGAACACGAAGAACGCGTCAGCGGCCAGGAACTTGCCGATCAGCAGCGGCACGTAGGTGTCCACCAGGCCCAGCTGCTGGAACACGATGTACTGCGGGATGATCACCACGTGGAACGGCAGGAGCAGGGTGGCGATCATCATGCCGAAGAACACGCTGCGGCCCGGGAACTTGATCCGGGCGAACGCATACGCTGACACGCTGGCCGAGAGAACGGTGCCCACCACGGCACCGATGGCCAGGATCAGCGAGTTGGTGAAGAACTGCAGCGTGGACACGCCGCCGATGCCGTCCATGGCCGTGACGAAGTTGTCCAAGCTGAAGTTATTGGACCACAGCGACGTGTTGGCGCCGCCGATCTCGGCGTTCGGCTTGAACGAGGAGGCGATCATCCACAGGCCCGGGTACAGGACCACCCCAGTGAGGGCGAGGGCCACGATGTGGAAGAGGGTGCTCTTGGCGCGCTTGGCCCCAACCGATTCGGACTTGGGGTTGTAGTTCGGCACCTGTGCGTCCGGGGTGGACTGGGTGGGGGTTGCCGTGGTTGTCATTTTGCATCACCGCTGTAGTGGACCCAGGACTTGGACGTGCGGAAGAAGATCAGGGTGATAATGCCGACAACGATCACCAGCAGCCAGGCCATCGCCGAGGCGTAGCCCATCCGGAAGTCGCTGAAGCCCCGCAGGTACAGGTAGAGGGTGTAGAAGAGGGTGGAACCGGCCGGCCCGCCTTCACCGTTGGAAATGATGTAGGCCGAGGCGAAGATCTGGAACGCGTGGATGGTTTCCATCAGCAGGTTGAAGAAGATCACTGGGGAGAGCATGGGCCAGGTGATGTTGAAGAACTTCCGCACCGGACCGGCGCCGTCCATGGACGCAGCCTCGTAGAGGTCTGCCGGGATTTGCTTCAGGCCGGCGAGGAAGATCACCATCGGTGCGCCAAACTGCCACACGGTCAGCAGGATGAACATTGGCATGGTCATGGACGGGTTGCCCACCCAGCCGCCGAGGTTGATTCCGAAGAAGGACAGGCCCTGGTCCACCGGACCGGCGTCGCCGAACATGGCCTTCCAGACGATGGCGATGGAGACGGACGCGCCGATCAGGGACGGTGCGTAGAACGCCGAGCGGTAGAAACCCTGGCCGCGGCGCTTGCTGTTCAGGAGCATTGCCACTGCCAGTGCGGCGGCGAGCTTGAGCGGGGTACCGAAGACCACGTAGCCCACGGTCACGCCCACGGATTGCAGGAAGCGTTCGTCCTGGAAGAGGGTGGTGTAGTTGTCCAGGCCAATCCACTTGGGCGGATCGAACAGGTTGTAGTTGGTGAAGGACAGGTAGAGCGAGGAAATCATAGGCCCAACAGTGAGGGCGATGAATCCCAGCAGCCAGGGCAGCAGGAAGGTGTAGCCGGCGCGGGCATCCGCCCCACGCTGCCGCGACTTGCGCGGCAGCGTGGAATCGGATTGCGCCGAACGCCTGCTCAATGTTGGGCTTTGAGTCACGAGTTCAATCCGTCAGTTGTGAAAGCCTGGATCAGGCGTTCTGCTTGATGAGGTCTTCGGCTTCCTTGAACCATGCGTCGGCTGCGCCGTCGATGGTCAGCTTGCCGTAGTTCAGGTCCGAGCTGACGCGCTTGAAGGACGCCTCGAGGGTGCCGAAACCGACAATGGGCGGCTCGGGGGCGTCCTTGAGGTACTGCTCGATGGACTTTTCGTAGTCCACCACGAGCTTGTCAGTACCTTCGAAGGTGGTGCCGTCACGCTGGGTCTTGGACGCCGGCACGCCGCGGGAGGTCTTGAAGATCTGGCCCACCTCGGGGTCGTTGACCATGAAGTCGATGAAGCGGGCAGCAGCATCCTTGAACTTGGTCTTGGCGCTGGCCACCATCAGCATGGACGGCTTCAGGAACAGGCCCAGGTTGTCCGGGTCGTCAGACGGAACGGGAACAAGCTTGAGTTCCTTGGCGCCGCTGTCCGCCAGGTAACCGGCCATGAAGTTGTCCCAGGTGACTTCGGTGGCGGTGACGTTGGAGCCGAACGGGGACTTGGGTGCGAGCTGGGTGACACGCTCTTCGGTGATGATGGCGGGGGTGCCGCGAAGACCGGCGGTCTGGTTCCACCACTTCTTCATATCGTCCTTGGTGAAGCCGAGCTTGCCGTCCTCGGTGAAGGCCTCGATGTTGTTCTGGCGGAGCCAGATGTTGAACATCCACCAGACACCGGTGTAGTCGGTCGAGCCGAAGACCGCACCCTTGCTCTTGGTGCCCACCTGAGTCAGGAAGTCGTTGAATTCCTTGTAGGTCCACTTTCCTGTCGGCTCGGCGATGCCCAGGGACTTCAGCTTGGCCGGATCGTAGTAGACGGCGAACGCGTTGGTGCTGGTGGGGATGCCGTAGGTCTTGCCCCTGATCTGGCCCGAGGGCAGGAGGGACTTGTCAAAGGCGTCGGTGTTAATCTTCACCGTGCCCAGGTCCAGGAGCTGGTTGCGCTGGCCGTAATCGCGCAGGTAGGAAAGGTCCCACTGCATCACGTCCGGCAGGCCGCCGCCGGCTGCCTCGGTGGCACGCTTCTGCCAGTAGCCGGCGAAGTCAGTAAAGTTGCCGTTGACCTTGATGTCCGGGTTCTTCGACTCGAACAGGGCAATTGCCTTGCGGGTACGCTCGGCGCGGTCGTCGTTGCCCCACCAGGTGTAGTTGATGGTGACAGGGTTTTCCGCAGAGCCGGTCTCGCCGGCGCTGGTGCCGCCGCCCGTTCCACAGGCTGCCAGGGCCGCGGCAGATGCGGTACCTACGGCTACGGTGGTGAGGAAATTCCTTCTGTTGATCATGAGAGCCTCCTTGCTCGATGTGTGCAACCCCAGTCGCCCAACCTACAACGAGAGTAGTGAGCTGGCTTACACGGCTTCTGAAACGATACAATATCGGCATTCCCGGAAATGGGCAAGCGTTTTCCAATGATCTGATTTTCAGGCCAGTTTCATCTTCCCAGCAGACAAAGGAGTCCCATGACTTTGCAGGAAACCTCCAGCCCGGCCAGCGTCTGGAACAACATCGAAGGCATCGCCTATGGGGGCGACTATAACCCCGAACAGTGGCCGGTCAGCGTCCGGCTGGAGGACCTGGAGCTGATGCAGGAAGCCGGCGTGAGCTTCCTCAGCGTGGGAATCTTCTCCTGGGCACTGCTGGAGCCGGAAGAGGGCAAGTACGATTTTGGCTGGCTGGACGAGGTGCTGGACAACCTCGCCGGAATCGGAGTCAAAGTAGCCCTGGCCACTGCCACCGCCGCTCCCCCGGCCTGGCTGGTCCGCAGGCATCCGGAAATCCTCCCCGTCACGGCGGACGGAACCGTGCTGGGACCGGGCTCGCGGCGGCACTACTCGCCGTCGTCGGCTGTATACCGCCGCTATGCCACGGGCATCACGCGCGTCCTCGCCGAGCGCTACAAGGACCACCCCGCCCTGGCGCTCTGGCATGTGGACAATGAGCTCGGCTGCCACGTCTCCGAGTTCTACAGCGAGGAAGACGCCGCGGCATTCCGCACCTGGCTTGAGCAGCGTTATGGAAGCATCGGCGCGCTCAACGCGGCTTGGGGTACCGCTTTCTGGTCCCAGAACTACGGGTCGTTCGAAGAGATCCTGCCGCCCGGTGTTGCGCCTTCCACCCTGAACCCGGGCCAGCAACTGGACTTCCAACGCTTCAACTCCTGGGCCCTGATGGACTACTACCGCGAACTCGCCGCCGTCCTCCGCGAGGTCACCCCTGGGGTCCCTTGCACCACCAACCTGATGGCCTCCAGCGCAACGAAGTCCATGGACTACTTTGACTGGGCGAAGGACCTGGATGTCATCGCCAACGACCACTACCTGGTTGCCGCGGATCCCGAGCGGCAGATCGAACTCGCGTTCAGCGCGGACCTCACCCGCGGCATCGCGGGCGGTGACCCGTGGATCCTGATGGAACATTCGACGTCGTCCGTCAACTGGCAGCCGCGCAACCAGCCAAAGATGCCTGGCGAAATGCTGCGCAACTCCCTGGCGCATGTGGCCCGCGGCGCAGATGCCGTGATGTTCTTCCAGTGGCGGCAGAGCTTCGCCGGCTCGGAGAAGTTCCACTCGGCCATGGTGCCGCACGGCGGGCGGGACACGCGGGTGTGGCGCGAGGTAGTGGACCTGGGCGCGGCCCTGAAGCGGCTGGCGCCGGTGCGTGGTTCGCGGGTGGAATCGCGCGTTGCGATCGTGTTCGACTACGAGGCGTGGTGGGCGAGCGAAATCGACTCCAAGCCGAGCCAGGACGTGAAGTACCTGGACCTGCTGCGGGCCTTCCACCGGTCACTGTTCCTGCGGGGCGTGTCCGTGGATATGGTCCATCCATCTGCCTCTTTAGAGGGCTATGACCTTGTGCTGGTGTGCACCTTGTACTCTGTCACGGACGAGGCCGCCGCGAATATTGCCGCTGCCGCTTCTGCCGGCGCAACTGTCCTGGTGGGCTACTTCAGCGGGATCGTGGACGAGAAGGACCACGTCCGGCTGGGTGGCTACCCGGGCGCGTTCCGGGAACTGCTCGGCGTGCGCGTGGAGGAGTTCCATCCGCTGCTGGCGGGCGCTCAGCTGAAACTGAGCGACGGCGGCGTCTCTTCCATCTGGAGCGAGCACGTCCACCTTGCGGGCGCCGAGGCGGTCCAAACCTTTACGGAGTATCCGCTGGAGGGCGTGCCATCGCTGACCCGGCGGGCCGTGGGCGACGGCGCCGCGTGGTACCTCGCTACGTTCCCGGACCGGGACGGGGTTGAGTCGATCGTGGACCGGTTGCTGGAGGAGTCCGGCGTTGCGTCCGCTGCAGTCGCAGACCCGGGGGTTGAGCTGACGCGCCGGCGTTCCGACGACGGCCGCAGCTTCCTGTTTGCCATCAACCACTCCCGTACTTCTGGCGCTGTTGAGGCTTCAGGCGTGGACCTGCTCTCCGGCCAGCCCTTCGACGGGGTTGTGCCGCCCGGCAGCGTTGTGGTGATTGCCGAGGACTGACGCGGAGTGCAAGACGCCACTGCAGACCTTTCAGGCTCCTGCGGTGGCGTCATGCCGGCCCGCTGTACCGGGGTTTTCCACATAAGGGTTTTGGCTGGCGAAATTGTCCCACCAGGCTGGAAGACTTTGTTTCATGGAAGCGTTGGGGGCATCGGCAGGAGCAGCTGGGGCAGGGACCCGCTATGTACCCTCTCTCTCCGATGTCCGGACTGCCCTGCTTTCGGTCGCGGTCAGTACTGATGGCGCGGGAATGGTTGACCAGCTCCGAGAGCTGGAGGATTTGAAGTCGTTGGCTGCTGCCAGGCAGGCCGAGATCGCCGTGGCCTTCGATCATTCGCTGCGGCAGGAGCAGGCCTCGGCCGGGGTTCCGGCCGACGAGCAGGGCACCGGAGTGGGGACGCAGGTCGCGCTGGCCCGACGGGAATCGCCGGCAAGGGGCGGGAGGCTCCTGGGTCTGGCCAAAGCCCTGACGGAAATGCCCCGCACCTTGACCGCGTTCCGGTCTGGACAGTTAAACGAATGGCGGACCACTCAGGTGGTGAAGGAAACGGCCTGCCTGTCGGTGGAGGACCGGTTCGCGGTGGACGAGGAACTCGCCGCCGACTCCGGCACCTTCGACGGTGCCGGAGACCGCGCCATCATCGGCGCCGTCCGGGCTGCCGCCTACCGGAGAAACCCGCTGTCGGTCACGAAGCGGGCTTCTCATGCGGTCACAGAACGCACGGTCACCCTGCGCCCGGCACCAGACACAATGGCTTACGTGACTGCCCTGCTACCGGTCGCCCAGGGCGTCGCCGCCTACGCAGCGCTCACCCGGCAGGCCAACACTCTGAAGTCCTCCGGCGATGAGCGCTCCAAGGGCGCAATCATGGCCGATACCCTGGCCGAAGGGGTCACCGGCACTCCGGGCGGCATCACCGGCATCGAGGTCCAGCTGGTGATGTCAGACCGCACTCTGTTAAAGGGGGACAGTGAACCCGCCCGGCTGACCGGCTACGGCGTCGTCCCCGCGGGATGGGCCAGGCAAGCCACTCTGAGAGCAGCGGCTAGTCCGGAATCCGCAGGCACCCAGGAAAGGACAGAGCTCAAAGTCTGGCTTCGCCGGCTTTATACAGCTCCCGGAACAGGCGAACTCGTTGCGATGGACTCGAAGGCCCGGATTTTTCCACCCGG
Source organism: Pseudarthrobacter sp. Hb11 (assembly GCF_059383655.1). Lineage (NCBI taxonomy): Bacteria > Bacillati > Actinomycetota > Actinomycetes > Micrococcales > Micrococcaceae > Pseudarthrobacter > Pseudarthrobacter sp. Hb11. The sequence goes on along the minus strand of NZ_JBWZCM010000006.1, from coordinate 75,650 downwards.
ACTCAAACGCTTCTTGCAGGTCCGGGATGATACCTGCCGCACCCCGTTTTGCGACTCGCCCATCCGCCATCACGACCACGTCGTCTCCTGGCTAACAAGGGCGCAACGATTCATCAAAACGGCCAAGGCCTCTGCGAATCGTGCAACCACACTAAAGAAACAACCGGCTGGGCGGCCCGGCCAGTTTCTGGAGCAAGGCATTCGGTGGAATTTACAACCCCCACCGGCCACACCTACCGCTCGATGGCGCCCCCACTGCCTGGCATGCCCCTGAAACCCGTGCGGAAGAAACCAGGCGTCCTCGTACTCGGCCGCGTCGTGCCGCACCGGCCCCTGGTCCGGGCGGCAGCAGGACCTTAGCGGCAGGGCCTTAAACAGCTCCGTCCCGGGAGGAACCAAAGGTTCCCACCGGGACGGAGCTGCCACCCGCCGTCGGACGTTATGGGTGGAGGAGCCTTCTTCCCAAGTCGTCCAGAGTCGTGTTGTTGGCGGCCAGAAATCTAGCTGCTGATAGCGGACGCCATCTCGGCATGTGCCTTCTTGCCGGCTTCGTCCGTGGAGAGCCGTTCGAAGAGAACCTCGGAGGTGTAGCGCTTGATGATTTCCTGGATTGCGCCGGCACCCTTCGGCGGCGGGGCGGGAGCCTCGCCGAGCTCATCCTTGATCTGGTCGATGAACTTGACCACCTTGACGTCGGCGGGGGTCAGCTTGGATTCGATGGCTGTCCGGACGTCCGAGTTCGGGTAAACGCCGCGGTCGGCCAGGAGGGTTTCGCCGGCTTTGACGTTGTTGGTGAGGAAGTTGATGAACTTGGCGGTTTCCTCAGGGTGTTTGGTGCGTGAAGAGGCTGACCAGAACTGCGATGCCTTGTACCAAAGTCCGGCATCAGCGGAGGATCCGGTCTTGGTGGGGAACCGCAGGATCTTCAGGTCAGCGCCGGATGCCTTTTCCAAAGCAGGAGCCTGGTTGGACCACCAGAACGCCATGCCGTTCTTGCCGGTGGCGAGTCCGGACTGGTCAAGCGGGGCAGCTTCAGCTTCCACCACCTCGGATGCCGTGGGAACCGCCTTGTTCTGGCTGAGCTGCTTCAGGAATTCCCACCATTCGGCGATGTCGCTCGGCTCAAAGCCCAGCTTGCCCTCGGAGGTGTACAGGGACTTGCCGTTCTGGCGGAGCCAAACGCCAAGCGAAGCCTCGTCCGTGCCATAGGCGGCGGCGCCGAAAGTACCCTTCGGGGACTTCTGCGTGATCTCGGAGGCGATCCGTTCGAAGTCGTCCCAGGTCCACTTGGAGTCATCGGGCAGCGGAACACCGGCAGCTTCAAAAACCTTCGGGTTGGCCAGGATGGTGGCGGCGTTGATGCCTGCCGCAATGCCGGTCAGCCCGTCCTCGCTCTTGCCGGCGTTGAGTGCCGCTTCGTCGAGCTTGGAGGTGTCGATCTCGTACTTGGAGAGGTCAAGAAGCGCGCCGCGGCTGGAGTACTCCGTGATGTACTTCTCGTCCATCTGGATGATGTCCGGCGCATCGTTTGCGGCCACCTGGGTGGCAAGCTTGTCCCAATAACCGCTCCAGTCGCCGAACTCGGGCTTGATCTTGATGTTCGGGTTTTCAGCCTCGAACTGCTTGATGGCTTCCTGGGTCAGCTGCGCACGCTTGTCGCCACCCCACCAGGAGAACCGCAGTTCAACGGGACCATCAGCGCTTTCCGAAGCGGCTCCCCCGCCACAGGCGCTAAGGGCCATTACGACGGCGGCGGCCGCTGCTACGAGGCCGGTTTTACGCAGCGGACGGCGTGCGCCCGTGGAGGGTGTCTCTGCCGATAGCTTGGCAGCAGACGCAGGGCGGGAAAAAAGCGGCACTGGATACTCCGATCTTCTTTGATCATGGTGCTGGTTGATCAGGTGCGGGGGATGTTGGGGGGATGAAACCAAGAGCAGGAGGGGAAGGCGGGAAACCGCTTTCTGGACCTAATGCTACAAGTGCTGAACTTGTATTACAAGAAGTTTTTGATGACTCTTTCGTAACGGCGGAGACGGCCCACCATTGGACGGGCCGTCTCACCAAAAGCCGTTCCCCTGCAGCACAAACAGCGAGCGCGAGCGGCAGAGGCTACTTGATGCCGGTGGTCGCGATGCCCTTGATGAGGAACCGCTGGCCAAAGAGGAAGACCAGGAATACCGGCAGGAGGGACACGATGGACATCGCGAACAGCGATCCCCAGCTCGTGGCGGACTGCGAATCGACGAAGGCCCGCAGCGCTACCGGGACGGTGAACATATCGGGATCCGTCAGGTAGATCAGGGCGCCAAAGAAGTCGTTCCAGGTCCAGATGAAGGTGAAGATGGTGGTGGTGGCCAAGGCCGGCACCATCAGGGGCAGGATGACCCGCAGGAAGATGCGCGGGTGCCCGGCGCCGTCGATACGGGCGGCCTCGTCGAGATCCTTGGGTATGCCGCGAATGAACTGGACCATCAGGAAGACGAAAAACGCTTCCGTCGCCAGGAGCTTGGGCACGATCAGCGGCCAGAAGGTGTTCACCCAGCCAATCTGCGAGAACAGGATGTACTGCGGCACGATAACCACGTGGAACGGAAGCATGATGGTCAGCAACATGATGCCAAACAGCAGCTTCTTGGCGGTGAACTGCAGCCGTGCGAAGGCGTACGCGGCCATTGAGCAGGAAATCAGGTTGCCCAGGATCGATCCGATCACCACGATCGCGGAGTTGATCATGTAGTGGCCGAAGGGGTGGGTCAGGGCGGACCAGCCGGAGGTGTAGTTGCTCATTTCCAGGCTGTTCAGCCAGAGGCCAGGCTCGCGGAAAATCAGCTCGTTGGGCCGCAGCGAGGAAACCACCATCCACAGCAGCGGGTAGATCATCAGTGCACCGGCCAGGATCAGGATTGCATGTTTCATCAGCGCTTTGCTGCGCTGCGCCTTGCTGAAGGCCAGGGTGCCCCGGGACTCCCTGACTTTGGGCTTGCGGCGGTTCGTTGGCTTGCCCGCGCCGGCAGACTTCTTCTCCGGGGTGGGCAGCGTCTCAAGCTTAGTCGTCATAGAAAACCCAATACTTAGAAGCGATGAAGTTGATGGCGGTGAAGATGCCGATGATCACCAGCAGGAGCCAAGCCATGGCGGACGCGTAGCCCATGTCGAACTGGCCGAACCCCTTTTGGTAGAGGTACAGGGTGAAGAACATGGTGGAGTCCGAGGGCCCGCCGTTACCGCCGGAGACGATGAACGCCTGGGTGAACGACTGGAAGGAACCGATGATTTGCAGTACCAGGTTGAAGAAGATGATGGGGCTCAGCATCGGCAGGGTGATACGCCAGAACTGCTGGAGGGTTGTAGCGCCGTCAACCTTCGCGGCCTCGTAATACATGGTGGGGATCTGGCGTAGGCCGGCCAGGAAGATGATCATGGGGGCCCCGAAGGTCCAGACGTGGAGCAGGATGATGGAACCAAGAGCCGTGCTGGGGTCTGAAATCCAGCCCGGACCCTGGATGCCGAACATCGCCAGGACCTGGTTGACCAGGCCGGTTGTGCCGAAGATCTGCTTCCAGAGGATGGCCACGGCGACCGACCCGCCCAGGAGGGACGGCAGGTAGAACACCGAGCGGTAAAACGGCAGACCGCGCAGGCCCTTATCCAGGACGAGGGCGATCAGCAGCGCCACAGCCAGCTGGAGCGGAACACCGACGAATACATAAGTGAAGGTCACGCCGAGCGAGTTGTGCAGCCGCGCGTCCGTGAGCATCCGGGCGAAGTTATCCAACCCGACCCACTCCGGGGGCTGGAGGAGGTTGTAGTCCGTGAAGGACAAGTAAAGGGACATCAGCATCGGACCGATGGTGATGGCAATGAGGCCCACCAGCCACGGCAGCAGGAAGATATAGGCCGCCTTGTTGTCGCGGCTGTTCGCCTTCTTCTCTTCGGCGGTGGCCTTGCCCTTCCGCCGGGATATCGAGCTGAGTTCGCTGATGGCACTCACTGCGGCAACCCCGTTCCGTGAAGCAGGCCCGCTGCAGCCGGCCTTCCAGCCGGGCGCGGTGCCCTGGGTATGTGTTTAGCGGCCATGTGGTCTCCTTTGGTCATCGTGGCCTTCACGTGTTGGTATCGCCGGGGCGATAAGGGACGCGCGCCGCTCCGGCTGTGCTTCCGTCGGAAGCGGACCAGGAGAGGCGATCAGCCGATCTTCCACCTGGCGGTGGTTCGGATTCAAAAGCGGCTCCGTACCAAAGTAAACGGTTTCTTGACTCTTGTATAGCCCTTTGTTAGTTTTTGAGAAAGCGCTTTCTGTAGCGGGCGTCACTTCAAGGTAAATCACTTACTAAGGGGCAGGACAATGAGGTTTAGTCTCAAAAAGTCATCAATGGCAGTCGCCGGGGCAACAGCTGCGCTGGCACTGGTTTTGACCGGCTGTGGCAACAGCAGCCCGGAAGCCGGCAAGGTGGGGACGGTCGAAGATCCCGTCACCATCCGCTTCGCCTGGTGGGGCAACGATTCCCGTGCCAAGACCACCCTCGAAGTCATCAAGGACTTCGAAGCCGCGAACCCCACCATCAAGGTTCAGGGAGAAAACACCGAGTTCAGTTCCTACTGGGACAAGATGGCCACCCAGATCGCCGGCGGCACCACCCCCGACGTTTTCGCCATGAGCGGCGCCTACCCCAGCGAGTACGCGAGCCGGGGTGTGCTGCTGGACCTCGACAAGGTCAAGGACCAGATCGACACTTCAAAGTTTGCCGAGGGCACAGTGGATCTCGGAAAGATTGACGGCAAGCAGTACACCATCACCGCCGGCGTTAATTCCATGTCCATGGTGATCGATCCAAAGGTCTTCCAGGCCGCTGGAGTTGAGCTGCCCGATGACGAGACCTGGACCTGGGACGACTACGCGGAAATCGCCGCCGAGATCACCAGGAAGTCCCCCAAGGGGACATTCGGCACCACCCCCATGACCAACGACTCGTTCCTGGCAGTATGGGCCCGCCAGCACGGCGAGGACCTCTACACCGAGGACGGCAAGAAGCTCGGCATCAGCGAGGACACCGCCACAAAGTGGTTCGAGATGAACAAGAAGCTGATGGAAACCGGCGGGGCACCGTCCGCTTCCCAGACTGTTGAGGACAACTCGGCCCAGCCTGAGTTGACGTTGATGGGCCAGGGCAAGCAAGGCATGAAGATCTCCTGGAGCAACCAGATGAACTCCTACTCCGGTTCACCGCTGGTCATGATGAAGCTGCCGAACGAGAGCAAGGAGCCGGGCACCTGGCTGCGGTCCTCCATGGAGTACGCCATCTCGTCCAAGTCGGCGCACCCCAAGGAAGCAGCCATGTTCATCAATTACCTCGTGAACAACGTGGACGCTGCCACCAAGATCAAGAGCGACCGCGGCATGCCTGCCAACACCGAACTCAAGGCGGCGATCACACCCCTCCTCAAGGAATCCCAGCAGAAGGAAGCGGAGTACCTGGACCGCATCGCTGAGCTGAAGATCGAACCGCCGCTGCCTTTCCCTGCCGGTTCATCGGCCACCATGGAGGTCCTGAACCGGCTCAACTCGGATGTATTGTTCGGAAAGACCTCCCCGCGGGATGCTGCCAAGGCCATGATCCAAGAGGTCAACTCGAACCTCGGCTAAACCCCACGCACATGCCAATTTCGCACTATCAAACGGAAAAGGAGGCAGGCCAGTGAGCCGCAATATCGAACTGACCAATGACGCACGGCTGCCGCGGCCCAGCGCGATCGCCGGCTACGACGACTGGCCTGCCTACGTCCAGCAGCACCCCCGGTACCAGGGAGCAACCCCGACGGCGCAGGAACTTGCCGACGCGCTTGGGGTACCGGGTGCGCAGCAGCGGCCAGAGGTAACGGTCCACTGGCAGGAGACGTACGACGGCGTCACCACCTCACAGCTCAGCTGGCAGCTGGGCTTCGGCCCCCGCACTACTGGCTGGCTGATCAAGCCGGCCGGCGTTCCCGGCCCCCTGCCCGGTGTCCTTGCCCTGCACTGCCACGGGGGCAACAAGTTCGGTGGCGCCGACCGGCTGGTGGAGCTCCCGGAATCCCACCCGTCCGCGGAAAACGCGCGGGCAGGCCACTACGACGGCCGTGCCCTCGCCACCGAGGTGGCCCGGCAGGGTTTTGCCGTCCTCGCCCACGACACCTTCGCCTGGGGCAGCCGCCGCTTCGACCTCTCGGTTCCGCCGTGGCGGACCGCGGCAGCGCTGGAGGCAAGGCAGGCGCAGTGGCGGGAGGGCGGCGTCGTGCCTTCCGATGCTGACGAATACAACGCCGCCGCCTCATTCCACGAGGAAACCGTGGCCAAGACCGCCGGCCTCTTGGGCACCAGCCTGGCCGGCATGGTAGCCCACGACGACCTGGCTGCCCTGGAAGTCCTCGCCGGGCTGCCGGGCGTGGATCAGGACCGGCTGGGCTGCATCGGTTTTTCCGGTGGCGGCGGCCGCTCCCTGGCTCTTGCCGCCCTGAGCCCACGGATCCGCAGCTACGTGGTGACGTGCATGATGACCACTTTCCAGTCGCTGCTTCCCGCCCACCTGGACGCCCATTCTTGGCTGTTGCAGACTCCTGGGCTGTGGCGGCTCGGTGACTGGCCGGAGCTCACGGCAAGATCAGGGGCCCGCGGACTGCTGGTGCAATTCGCCCTGGCCGATGAACTCTTTCCAGAAATCGGCATGCGCGACGCCCACCGCACCTTGGAGTCGCTGCACGGCCCCGGAAGCTACACCGGAAGCTTCTGGCCGGGCGGCCACGTTTTCACGGCCGACATGCAGGAGGAAGCGCTCGACTTCCTGTCCGGCACGCTGCACGGCGAGCAGGCGCACCCACCCAGCCCGGCAGCTGCCGGCACTCCCGACGTCCAAACCACCTTCAGCCCTCGAGGAACCTCCTGATGTTTCAGCAAGCCGCCACCGCGGAGAACAGCACCCTCCCGGCTGGCCATCCGGCGCCAGCAACTGACCAGGCAGCAGTTCCGCGGATAGCCCTGGTAGGCGTCCACGGATTCGGCGAACGCCACCTTGCCAACCTGGCTCGGCTTGAGGCAGCCGGCGCGCTGGAACTGGCCGCGGTGGCGGACCCCAACCCGCCGGCGGAGGGACGGCTGGCGGGGTCGGTTGCCGTCTTCGATGACCTTGCACAGTTGCTGGCAGCGGAGCCCGGCGTCGACGTCGTAATCCTTGCCACCCCCATCCAGTCGCATGCTCCCCTAGCCCTTGCCGCGTTGGCAGCAGGCAAGGACGTTTATGTTGAGAAGCCGCCGGTGGCGTCCCTCGCCCAGTTCCAGGAGGTGCTGGCCGCGGCCGAGGCTTCAGGACGGCTGGTCCAGGTGGGCTTTCAAAGCTTGGGGTCGCACGCGTTGCCGGCCATCAGGAACCTGGTGGAGTCCGGCGGCATCGGGGACGTCCTCGGCCTGAGCGCCAGAGGGCAGTGGGTGCGCAGCAAGGCGTACTTCAAGCGGTCCCGGTGGGCAGGAAAGCGCAGCCTGAACGGCATCGACGTGGTGGACGGCGTTGCAACAAACGCCCTGGCCCACGCCGTTGCCACTGCCCTTCAGATGGCGGGGGCACACACGCTCGCGGATGTTCAGTCAGTGGAAACGGATCTGTACCGGGCCCATGAGACCCAGAGTGACGACACCTCCATCATCCGCGTCCGCACCACCGGGGGCACCACGTTGCTCTGCGGGCTGACACTGTGCGCACCCGAACAACAGAATCCCTCCGTCACGGTGCACGGCACCCGCGGCGAGATCACACTCTTCTACACGGAGGACGAGGTGGTCATCAGCACAGCCGACGGCGAGCGCCGGCAGACGTTCGGCCGCGCAGACCTGCTGGAGAATCTGTTGGACGCCCGCTCCACTGGTGCCCCGCTGCTTTGCTCACTTCCGGACACCGGCGCCTTCACCACAGTGCTGGAGGCCATCCGCACTGCACCGGCACCGCAGCCCATCAGCGCGGACTACATCACGTGGGAAGGTGAGGGCGACGACGCCCATCCGGTAGTCCACGGCATCGGCCCCCTGATGGAACGCGCCGCCAAGGCCCAGGCCACCTTCGCCGAACTGGGAGTGCCCTGGGCACGGAAACTCCCGCCCGTCCGCACGTTGACCGTAGACGGCAATGCTGTTGCCGATTACCAGGACGGCCGCCGGATCCGGGACGTTTCGTCGCCGCGGCCCTACCTGCACCCCGTCCGCACCCTCAACGGCGCCGTTGTGACGGACCACCAGCCACTGGACCACGTGTGGCACCTCGGCGCAGGCGTCGCGCTGCAGGACGTGGACGGCATCAACTTCTGGGGCGGCCGCACCTATACCCGTGAAGCCGGGCGGTACGTCTGGCGCCCGGACCACGGCAGCATCAGCAGCACCGGAACGTCTCTTGAAGAAACGGATGCCCGGTCAGGCGGCCCGGACGGCCGGCTGCAGGAAACCTTGAGCTGGAACCGGCCCGACGGCTCTCCGATCCTGGTTGAGGACCGGACCTGGACGTGGTCCGGCGTCAGCTCGTCCGCCTGGCAGCTATCTCTGGACTTCGCCCTCTCCCCCGCCGGTGGCCAGCCCGTCAGTCTTGGCAGCCCCGGCTCCAACGGCCGCCACGAAGGCGGGTACGGCGGATTCTTCTGGCGGCTGCCCGCCTGTGACGGGGCCGCAATATGGACGCCGGCCGGCACCGGGGAATCCGAGGTGCACGGCTCCGTAACACCCTGGCTCGCCTGGGCGGGGGAGTTTCCAGGCGGCAGTGCCACCCTCGTTTTTGCGGCGGCGGAAGGTTCCACCGACCCCTGGTTCGTCCGGGTGGACGGCTACCCGGGAGTTGGACAGTCATTGGCCTGGGATACCCCGGTCATCTCTGAACCGGGTACTCCCGTGCAGCGCAGCATCACCGTTTTTGTGGCCGACGGCATCCTGGGCACAGCAGAGATCGAAACATTGATCAACCGGCAGGGGAACCGTTCATGAGCCAGACAACAGCAGACACAGTAGCGCTTTCAGGCAGGGCGGCACCGGCCTCCCCGGAGGACCGCGCCATCAAGCGGCGCCGTGTCCTGGACATCCTCGATGCCGAGGGCCAGGATTCCCTGCTGCTCACCACCCACACAGCGCTGACCTGGTACCTGGACGGCAGCCGCGTGCACATCAGCCTGGCCGGCGATCCCATCGCGGCGGTCCTCGTGGACCACGATGGCGACCACCTGGTCACCTTCAACAATGAAGCCGGCCGCATCGCCGCCGAGGAACTGCCCTCCGGCGTCTCCCTCCATTCGGTGCCCTGGTACAGCAACCTCCACGAGGTGGCGGCCGCCGTCGGCATTGCCGGGAACGCCGCGCCGCTGGCCGAAGCAGCAGTAGCTGCTGAGTTGCGCGCGGCTCGCCAGCAGCTGCTCCCTGCTGAGAGCGCCCGCTACGCCCGCCTAAGTTCGGACGTGGCGGCGATCATGACCGATGTCCTCTCCACGGCCCGGCCGGAAACCACCGAATTCGAGCTGGTATCCGCCCTGGCCGCCCGGGTTGTCGCCGCCGGCGCAGAGCCGTTGGTCCTGCTGTGCAACGGCAGCAGCCGGAGCGACTTCCGGCATCCACTGGCCACCCACTCGCCCCTGGGCCGCCGCGCCATGGCCGTGGTGTGCGCCCGCAGGGACGGCTTGGTTGCCAACATCACCCGCTGGGTAAGGTTCGACGCCGGCACTCCCGAAGAGCGCGACGCCGAGGCCCGGATCGCAGCAGTGGAGGCCGACATCTTCGACGCCACGGTCCCCGGCGCTAGGCTGGACCGGATTTTTAGTGAGATCCAGGCCGCCTACACCCGGCATGGTTTCGGTTCCGAACAGTGGGAACAGCACCATCAGGGCGGGCCCGCCGGCTACGCAGGCCGCGACCCCCGCGTCACCGCTGCCGCCTCGGACACGGTGGTGGTAAACCAGGCCTTCACGTGGAACCCGTCGGGGCCCGGCGTCAAGATCGAGGACACTGTCCAGCTCATGGAAGCGGGCCTGCAGGTCCTCACCGTGGATCCCCGGTGGCCCGCGACGACGGTCAACGGACTCGCACGGCCTGCCACCCTTCAGCTGTAGGCAGTTCAGACGCTCGCTCACATCCTGCCGCCAAACACAAAACGCTCTCTCAGTTACGGCCGTAATCCCGGCCTTAACTGAGAGAGCGTTTCGCTTGAGACGACATCATCTGAGCGGGCGTTCTACGGAAGTTGCAGTTCCCCGTCGACGCGGCGCGCGATGCCCAGCGGGTTGCTCTCGCGCAGTGCCGGGTGCAGGACCGCTTCGGGGGCATCCTGGTACGCGACCGGACGCTGGAACCGGCGCACCGCCGTCGCGCCCACAGAGGTAAACAGCGAGGTGGTGGCCGGGTAGGGGCCGCCGTGCTGCTGTGCCCAGTTGACGGCCACGCCCGTGGGCCAACCGTCGAAGAGGACGCGCCCGGCGAGGTTGGACAGCTGATCCACGAGCGCGCTGACGTCCTCGCCCGGCTGGGCGTGCACCGTGGCGGTGAGGCTGCCGGGCACCTTGGCCAGGACCGCGGCGAGCTCCTCCTGGTCGGTGTATTCGATCAGCATGGTGGTGGGGCCGAAGCACTCCTCCAGCAGTTCCTCGGGACGCTCCAGGACCTTCGCGGCGGAGGTGGAGAAGACCACGGGAGCGGCTCCGTCGGATACTGCGTCCTGGTCCACGCTGCCGCTGACCACGTCCACGCCCTCGACGGAAGCGAAGCCGCGCAGACCGTCAGGGTACGCCTCGGCGATCCGGCTGGTAAGCATGCCGAGGGCAGGCTTGTCCTTGCTGGCTGCCGCCACTTTCGCCGCGAAGTCGGTCCCGGCCGGGGTGAAGACCAGGCCGGGCTTCGTGCAGAACTGTCCGGCGCCAAGGGTGAAGGATCCTGCCAGTCCCTCCGCCAGTTGCCCGGAGCGCTCCGCCAACGCAGCCTCGGTGACAACCACCGGGTTCAGGCTGCCGAGTTCACCGTAGAACGGGATGGGCTCGGGGCGCGACGTGGCCAAGTCAAAGAGGGCACGGCCGCCGGGGATGGAGCCGGTGAAGCCAACTGCCTTGATGGCGGGCTCCTGCACCAGTGCGGTTCCCACCTCACGGCCGCTGACTAGGGCGAAGAGCCCTTCCGGCGCTCCAGCGGCACGCAATGCCTCTGCCACAATCCCGGCGGTCCGTTCGGAGAGCCGCAGGTGGCCCGAGTGGGCCTTGACGATCACGGAGCAGCCTACGGCCAGGGCAGAGGCGGTGTCTCCGCCAGCCACCGAGAAGGCGAACGGGAAGTTGGACGCGGAGAAAACCGCCACAGGACCGATGGGCCGCAGGATGCGGCGGAGGTCCGGCTTGGGCGGTGTGGAACTCGGGTCTGCGTGGTCGATCACGGCCTCGAGGTAGGAACCTTCGGTGATGACGCGGGCGAACAGGCGCAGCTGGCCCGTGGTGCGAGCTACTTCCCCGGTGAGGCGGGGTGCCCCCAGACTGGTTTCGGAATCGGCAAGCTCCACCAATTCTGCGGCGTTGGCATCAAGCGCATCAGCCACAGCGGTGAGCCAGGCGGCGCGTTCGGCGTCCGAGGCCGCTGCGGAAATTTTGGCTGCTTCTGTGGCGGCGGCCGTGAGCTCGGACAGGGGAAGGGTTGCAGTTGTCACGTGGGGTACCTGTTCTATGGATGTACGTTCTTACGGTGCGTCGTGAAACCGGAAGCCGAGGCCGGGCTGGTCCGTGAGCGTCACCCGGCTGTCCCTGAACCGGACCGGCGACGGGCCGGCCAGGATCCCGAGCTTCTCAAAGGATGCCTCCTCCACGTCCTCCACCAGTGTGGGCTCGGCGAGCGTTAGGGCCAGCTGGCCGGACAGCTCCGGGAGCAGGTGCGGCATTACCTTGATGCTGTTGGTCCTGGCAAGCTCCACAATTCTCCGGAACGGTGTGATGCCACCTACCCGGATGATGTTCGGCTGGATGATGTCCACTGCTTCCGCTTCGATGAAATCCCGGAAGCGGTAAATGGTGTGCAGGTTTTCACCGAGGGCGATCGGCACCGGGGAATGCTTGCGGAGCCTGCGGTAGGCCCAGAGGTCGTCCGCGCGGATGGGTTCCTCGAGCCACTCCAGGCCGAATCCGGCCAGCGCATCCAGCGCCTTCAGGGTGGTGGGCAGGTCCCACCGCTGGTTGGCGTCGATCATCAGCTTCCGGTCCGGCCCCAGGGCCGAGCGGACGGCGGCAACACGTTCGGCATCCTCGCGGATGTCCGGCTTGCCCACTTTGATCTTGACCGCCCGGTGCCCCGCGGCAACCCACCGTTCAGTCTGCGCCACCAGTTCTTCCAGGGTGTAGTGCAGATTAACCCCGGAGCCGTACACCTCCGCGGATTCCTGGCGCTGCCCTACGAATCCGGTGACGGAGGTATTGGCGCGGGAAGCCTGCAGGTCCCACAGCGCCAGATCCACCCCGGCCATCGCTATGGTGGTCAGTCCCCCGCCGCCGGCCTCGTGCAGCCGTTTCCACACGGCGTCCCAGACCGTTTCCGGGTTGGCGGGCAACCCGGAAACGAACGGCGCGATGTCATAGTCCAGCAGTGCCTTGACGGCCTGCGGCCCGATGGTGGGCGTCCAGGAGAAACCATGCCCCGCGCCGCCGTCGTCCGTCCTGATTTCCGTGACGATCACGTGGTTTTCCGGCGCCTCAACACCCCAGCTGCGCCGCAGTGGAACCGTGATGAGCCGGGTGGAAAGGCCCGTAATGCGCGGGACGGTGCGGACAGCAACAGCTGCGGGGGCACTCATCAGCGGCCAGCCAGCTCGTAGCCCCTGGCGAGGATGGCCTTCAGCTGCACCAGCTGCTCCTCGGTGGGATCCACCAGCGGCGGGCGGACGGAGCCCACCGGCAGGCCGCCCAGGCGCAGGCCCGCCTTGATCAGCGAAACGCCGAAACCGGGGGTCTGGTCGCGGAGGCGGACCAGCGGTGCGTAGAAGCCTTCAAGCAGGGCATTCCGGCGGTCCTCGTCGCCGGCCACGTACGCGTCGTAGTAGGCCTTGGCAATTTCCGGGGCCATCGCAAAAGCGGCGGAGGAGTAGAGCGGGATACCGAGGCCGCGGTAGGCGCCCTGGGTCAGTTCGGCGGTCAGCAGCCCGTTGAAGAAGGCGAAGTCCTCGCGTCCGGTGGCACGCACGGCCGACACGATTTCCTGAGCCAGGCCAACATCGCCCAAGCCGTCCTTGAAGCCGATGACCTTGGGGTTGGCGGCCAGGCGTGCCATCGACGCTGCGGTGAACTTGGCGTTGCCGCGGTGGTAGACGATCACCGGCAGGCTGCTGGCACCGGCGATGGCCTCGATGTAAGCCACCAGCCCGTCGGCGGGGCCGGTCACCAGGTACGGCGGCAGCACCAGAAGCGCATCGGCGCCGGCCTCTTCGGCTGCCCGGGCCGCTGCCATGGCGTGGCCCAGCGGTCCGCCGGCTCCGGCTACTACGGGTACTTTTCCGGCAACAACCTCGACGGCGGCCGTCACTACCTTGCTGACCTCCTCAATGCTGAGGGCGTGGAATTCGCCGGTGCCGCAGGCGGGAAAAACGCCGCCGGGCCCGAACGGAAGCCGGGAGCTGATGTGCTCCTTGAGCAGTTCCACGTCAACGGCGCCTTCGGCCGTGAAGGGGGTGACGGGAAAGAACAGTACGCCGTCGAATTTCATGGTGTCTCCTTGGCTCCGCTGCCGGCACTGACCAGCGCGGAGTTCTCGTCGTTGAGGGTGGGGTGGGACTTGAGTTCGGTGCGCCAGCTGCGCGTGGGGTGCCAACCCAGGAGTTCCTGTGCCTTGGCAATGGAGAACGCCGGGCTGGTGCCGGTGAGTCCTGCGCTGATGGCCTCGCTGCCGGGCAGGAATTGCGGCATCAGTTCCGCCAGGGGCGCGGTGGCAAGGGCGTCCGCGGCTCCGACGAAAAAGGTTTCCCCGTTAGGGATGGACGGCATCTTCTCCAGCAGCAGGTCCAGGAAGTCCGCCACGTCCCGGGCATCCACGTAGTTGAACAGCGCGGGTGCGGACAGGGCGGGATCGGCCAGCCGTTCAGCAAGGGTGTGGCCCTGCTGCGTTGGCGCCCCTTCCCATTCCTCCGGCGAGATCACGAAGCAGGGGCGGAACGCCGCATAGCGGATCTTCCCGCCCTGGGCGGCAGCGAATGTCTGCACGGTCTGCTCCGCAATGAGCTTGGACAGAGCGTACGCGTTCCACGGCTTTGGCGGAGTCCGCTCATCCAGTGGGAATGACGGCGGAAGCCAGCCCGCGGGTGAACCGTAGCCCAGCACGGTGGGGCTGCTGGCGGTCACGATTTTCTGCACGCCGACTTCCGTCGCCGCACTGACGACGGCAAAGGCGAGCCGCGTGTTCGTGGCGAAAATGACGTCCTCGGGCGCGCTGAACGGTACCGCTATCGCCGCAAGGTGGATAACGGCGTCGGGCGTGGTTTGCCGCAGGAGGCGGAGCGCCTCGCCCGGGGCCAGGAGGTCGGCAGTTTCCTGCACGACGCCGGCCGGCAGCTGGTCCGCCGGGACGGCGTCGCGGTCCACCGAGATGACCTGGTGGCCCTTTCCGGCGAGTCCGGCCACAACGCTACGGCCCAGGCGGCCGGAGCCGCCTGTGACAAAGATTTTGCTCATGGTGTTTTCCTTTTGGGCCGTGCGTCAGTTGCCGCGTCGGAGGTCGACGCCGAGGTCCAGGTCTTCGATGCGCACGGGCAGGGAGGACTCAAGGGAGCGGTTGCCGGCGATGCCCACCGAGACGGAACGCAGCCCGTCCAGGTAGCCGGAGGGGCGTCCCAGCGGATCCTCGCCCGGGCCGTTGAAGAGATCGGACAGGAGGAGCTCGTCGCCGCCGCCGTGGCCGCCTTCGCCGTTGACGATCGGCACTTCGTAGGCGGCTTCCCAGTGGCGCTGGACCACGAGGCGTTCGCCGTTGCGGCGGATGGCGTCACCCTCTTCGATGGGGGTTGCGCTCGGGTCCACCACGGTCTTCTTGTCCGTGCTGGATTCGACGGCGGCGCGTTCCACAACCTCCAGCTCGGCGCGGCCTTCGGTTCCGTTGACCGCCACGCGGTAGCCCTCCCAGGGGCTGTGGGCGTTCAGGGAGTAGCTCAGGCGCGGGCCGCCCTGGTACTCCACGACCAGCGCGAGGTTGTCCTCGATGGTGATGCCTTCGGTGAAAACGTCCTGGTCGCGGCGGTAGCCGTCGTAGTGCTCGTTGTCCAGGAACAGCGCCTTGAGGCGCTCATCTTCCCGCAGGTCCAGGGTGAACGGGTCCTTTTCGGCGGTGGCCGGGGCACCGGCGTCCGGCGTACCGCGTTCGGGGCGGGGGCCAAGGCCGCGCTCTGCAGCGTTCTTGTCGCCGTAGAACTTCAGGCCGCCGGAGGCGAACACGCGCTCGGGGACGTCGTCGATCCACCAGTTGACGAGGTCGAAGTGGTGGGAGGCCTTGTGGATCAGCAGGCCGCCGGAGTTCTTCTTCTCACGGTGCCAGCGGCGGAAGTAGTCCGCGCCGTGCACAGTGTCCAGGACCCAGCTGAAGTCGATGGAGGTGACCTTGCCGATCACGCCGCTCTGGATGATTTCCTTGAGGGCGCTGTTGCGCGGCGAGTAGCGGTAGTTGAAGGTGACCACTACGTTGCGGCCGGTTTCATGGACGGCCTGGGTGATGCGGCGGCAGCCCTCGGCGTCGATGGTGAGGGGCTTTTCGACGACGACGTCGGCACCTGCGCGCAGTGCCTCCACGATGTAGTCGGCGTGGGTGTAGTCCGGCGTAGTCACCACAACGCGGTCGATGGTGTTGTCCCGGATGAAGGCGGTGAGGTCGGCAGGATCAAAGGATGCGACAGGTCCCGGTGCGCCGAGTTCCTGGATGAGCTTCTGGTAGAACTCCACGCGGCCCGGGTTGACGTCCGAGAACGCCACCAGTTCGGCAGTGTCTGCGTGCTTGCCGAAGATGGCGCGGATGTACATCTCGGAGCGGCCGCCGGTGCCGATCAAGGCGATGCGCGCTTTACCGCTGCGTCCTGCGGCACCGGCAGCGGTGGCGGCGTCTGCGGCAGCTCCAGCCGCCCCTTCAGTAGTACTTGACTCGGCTGTGTTGACCATGAGGGTCCCTTTCGAAAGCTGATACCCGGCCGCGCCGGCGGCCTCTGACGTTCGACATTCGGTGCACGGGTGCACCTGCTAAGAAAGCGTTTTCTCAGGTCGCTATTAGATTTGTACCAACCTGGACGGGCATCCGTCAACCATTATCAGCGCTGAGAGAAAGCGTTTTCTACTCCAAAGCCGGAGGAAGTGTGCACTTGAGGCTGAAAGTTCCGGGAAAACTTGGGAAAACAATAGAAATCGCTTTCCCGCGCCGGTATATGCTTTGTCTCAGTACCCGTCAGGCAAAGGCGGCAAGAACCTGCCAGCGGGCAGCACAAAGCGCAGGGCAAGGCCCGCCGCGCTACGGAAGGACCACCATGGCCAGAAGATCGGCAACCGGCAGGATTGGGATCGCAGATGTTGCGGTCAAGGCTGGGGTGTCCCATGCGACAGTATCCCGGGTAATGAACGGCAACTTCACTGTGGACCCGGACATCGCGTCCCGCGTCCGGGCCGCAGCGGCGGAGTTGAAGTACCAGCCCAATCCGGTGGGCCGCAGCCTGGCCCTGGGCAAAACCGACACAATCGGTATTGTGGTGCCGGACCTTGCAAACCCCACGTTCCAGGCAATTCTTCGCGGCCTGAGCCGGGCCGCCGCGCAAGATGGTTACCGCGTTCTGATCGCAGACTCTTTCGAGGTATCCAGCGAAGAAACCATCCTCGCCGGCGAAGCCCGACGCCGGTGCGACGGCCTGGTCCTCTGCGCCCCGCGCATGAGCGACGCTGAATTGGAAGAGATTGCGCCGTCGCTCCACCCCCTGGTGCTCATCAACCGCACCACTGCGGCCCCGAATGTACCCAGCCTGGTGGTGGACTACGGGCAGGGCGTGCAGGACCTCGCAGAGCACTTGGTGGACCTGGGCCACACCCGCCTGGCATTTTTGGCCGGCCCGCCGCGAAGCGCCTCGAACGGCATGCGGCTTCAGGGCCTGGAGGCCTTTAGGGCTGCCCATCCGCAGGTGGATGTCCGGATGCTTGAGGGCGGTTCGGACTTCGACACCGGGCATGAAGCCGTGGACGCCGTGCTGGAAAGCGGCGCCACCGGGATCCTTGCCTTCAATGACCTGGTGGCAATGGGGCTGATGAGCGGGCTGCACGAACGCGGCGTCGACGTTCCGGGCGACATTTCGGTGACCGGATTCGATGACATCCCCTTTGCCAGGTACACCACCCCTGCCCTCACCACAGCAGCCGTCCCCATCACGGAACTGGGCGAGCAGGCCTGGCAACAGCTTCGCGCGTTGATCCGCAAGGAAGAGAATGACGCGCCCGGCAGCCGGTACCAGCCGCGGCTCCAGGAGCGGGCCAGCAGCGGCCCGGCCAAGGCCCCCCGTTCAACGGTGCACGGCTGACCCGATCTCCGAATCGTTGGCTAACGCTGCGCCGGCGGCTTCAGGATGTCGGCGGCCAAAAACTTCGACCACTTCGGCCTAGCGATCCTTGAAGTATCTGTGGGAGTCATGGCCCGGGCCGTTCGCAGTGGCCGACGCCACTGCGTACAACGTTGCGAGCCCGGGCTCCCGTCGGTTCCGCTTCGCTACCCGGACCATTATGGGCAGCGCTAAGGCCGGGCTGGCTCCGGACCTCCGGAAGCCAGCCCGGCCTCTTTGTAGTACCCCTCGATATGCGCGGCCACCAGCTTTGCCGCCCGTTCGCCGTCGTCATTTTGCACAGCGGCAAGGATGCCATGGTGTTCGGAACGCAGCCGCGCCGCGGTGGCGTGCCAGTCCGGCAGGTTGCCGGTAAGCCGGGACGCGTAGCCGGTAATGGATTCGCGCAGTGATCCCATCATGGCGCTGACCACCGCGTTGCCCGCGGCGTCGGCGAGGGCCAGGTGGAAACGGACGTCCAGGGCGAGGAACTCCTCCACCGCTACCTCTTCGGCCTCCATCTCGGCAAGGAGATTGGCAGCGCTGGCGAGTTCCGGGGAGTCAGGCCTGGCATGGGACACCGCCCACGATTCCAGGAGCACGCGCGTCTCCACGATGTCCGCCACGGGAAGGTGCTGCGTGGCGACATGCAGCCGCAGCGCAGATCCCAGGGCCGCTGTCGGATCCGAGATGACCACCGTCCCCGCCTCAGGGCCGGACCCTACGCCGGCCCGGACCACGCCCATGGCCTCCAGTATCCGAATAGCCTCCCGAACGGAGGTCCGTGATACCTGCAGTTGCTCGGCCAGCGAACGCTCGGCTGGAAGTCGTCCGCCTACGGCCAGCCGTCCCTCGGAGAGCTCGTTCTCAATCCAGGTCAAAACAAGCTGGTGGGTCTTCATGTGGCAATAGTAGTTGATGTGGTCGGACCACATGCCTTACAGTGTGGTTAGACCACAGCAGGGTCCGAGCATTCCTGGACCTGTCACCGGCCCAACGGAGGACCTCATGACCCACACCATCCAGCCCAACAACCCCGAGGCTACCCCGGCGCCGGAGGCCACGGACATTCCTGCCACGTCCGCACCTTCGGCAGCCACCAGCCAAGGCGCTGCGGCCTCCGCCGTCCCGGCAGCCTTAAAGCGCCGTATCCCCAAGTACTCCGACCTAGCTCCCCTGATGCAGTTCAAGAAGCCGGAGTTCAGCAAGGAAGCCCGGCTCAAGCGCGCCAGCACCGTGTGGGAACTGCGCGACATCGCCAAACGCCGCACCCCGCAGGCACCCTTTGATTACACGGACGGCGCTGCCGAAGAGGAGATCACGCTCCGCCGGGCCCGCCAGGCCTTCCTGGACATCGAGTTCCGTCCGGGTATCCTGCGTAACGTCTCCGCCATCGACCTGAGCACCGAGATTCTGGGCGAGCCCTCCCGCCTCCCGGTGGGCATCGCCCCCACCGGCTTCACCCGGATGATGCAGTCCGAGGGCGAGTATGCCGGGTCCCAGGCCGCCGAAGCTGCCGGGATCCCCTATACCCTCTCCACCATGGGCACCGCCTCGATCGAGGACGTTGCCGCCGCCGCCCCGAACGGCCGCAACTGGTTCCAGCTGTACCTGTGGACGGACCGCGACCGGTCCCTTGAGCTCATCGAGCGTGCGGCCAAAGCCGGCAATGACACCCTGATGGTCACCGTGGACACCGCTGTGGCCGGCGCCCGCCTCCGCGATGTCCGCAACGGCATGACCATCCCGCCGGCGCTGACCATCAAGACCGTCCTGGATGCCTCCTACCGCCCGGCCTGGTGGTTCAACTTCCTCACCCACGAGCCGCTCACGTTCGCCTCGCTGTCCCGCTACACGGGCACCGTGGCCGACCTGATCAATTCCATGTTCGACCCGACCCTCACCTTCGAGGACCTGGACTGGCTGCGCGAAACCTGGAAGGGCAAGCTGGTGGTCAAGGGTATCCAGACCGTCGAAGACGCCCGCCGGGTGGTGGATCATGGCGCGGACGGTGTAATCCTCTCCAACCACGGCGGCCGCCAGCTGGACCGGGCACCCATCCCGTTCCACCTGCTCCCCGAGGTCAAGCAGGCCTTCACCGCGGACAACACCGACGCCGCGATCATGCTGGACACCGGCATCATGAGCGGCGCGGACATCGTGGCAGCCCTTGCCCTCGGCGCGGACTTCACCCTGATCGGCCGCGCTTACCTCTACGGCTTGATGGCCGGCGGCCGCGCCGGCGTTGACCGCACCATCCAGATCCTCGAAAAGGACATGGCCCGCACCATGGCCCTGCTGGGTGTCAGCAAGATCTCCGAGCTGACCCCCGACCACGTGCGGCTGCTGAACAAGTAGGGCGCACCCCAACCTGACTCGCAGTCAACGCACCCAAAATGCCATTTGGGGACGGTATCTGCGAGTCAGTTGGGTTAGGCGGCTACTTTTTGCGGCCGAATTTGGGAAGGTTGGGCAGGTTCGCCAGCAGGTCGGCCGCCTTGGTGGCGGCGCGGCCTACTGTCCGGCCGATCTGCTGGGGCACGCTGTCATCGCTGAGCGGCGCGGTTGTTCCGCCAGGGATCACGACGGCGGGACTCAGGTCAGTGCCGTCCGGTGCCAGCACGCCGGCTGAGACAGCGTCGGCGGCGACTGCATCGGCTGTGACGTCTTCCCGTGTGGTTTCAGCAGCAGGCGCCGCGGAGGCGCCGTCCGGGGTGGGGGCAACAGCCGCCGGTGATTGCGGAGCGGGAGCCGCAGCGCCGACGTCGAACGTCTCAAGCCAGCTGGCGATCCCTTCCAGCGGCTTGCGGTTCAGCGCGTAGTAGCGCTTCTGGCCCTGCGCCCGCATGCTCACCAGCTGGGCTTCACGCAGGACCTTCAGGTGCTTGGAAATGGTGGGCTGGCTTGCCGCCAGTTCCTCCACGAGCTCCCCCACTGCCTTGTCTCCGGAACGAAGGGAGGTCAGGATGTCCCGCCGGGTCGATTCCGCAATGACGGCAAATACGTCGTCTGTCACCATGCCTCCCACCCTAGCGACATATGCCCCGAAAGGCATCAACTATTTCGCCGGGTCAGGGGCATGAGGAAGAGGAGGTCCTCAATCGAACCAGGGGTCCAGTCCGTGCAGCGGAAAGACTGCCTTGCGGGTGGCCATAACTGTGCGGTCCACGGCGTCGTTGGGGTCGAACCCCACTTCCCAGGACCGCCACCAGAGCTCCACGTCATCCCCCATCAATCCAGGCGCCTCGGCCCCGAACTTCTCCTCGACGTACCTCCGCCAGTCCTCCGGCACCGGGGTCCGCAGCGGCACCGGCCTGCCCGCGGCGATGGCAATCAGGTGGCTCCAGGACCGGGGAACCACGTGCAGTACGTTGTACCCGCCGCCGCCGGTGGCAATCCAGCGGTTGCCGCAGTAGCGGGCCGCAAGGTTCCCGACGGCGGTGGCCGCCTCCCGCTGCCCGTCCACGCTGAGGTTGAGGTGCGTGAGCGGATCCGTCCGGTGCGAGTCGCAGCCGTGCTGGCTCACGATCACCTCGGGCTCGAACGCTGCCACCAGCTGCGGCACCACGGCGTGGAAGGCCCGCAACCAGCCGGCGTCATTCGTCCCTGACGGCAGGGCGATGTTCACGGCAGTCCCCTCAGCACGGGGTCCGCCGATTTCGTTGGAAAACCCGGTACCGGGGAACAGGGTGAGTCCGCTTTCGTGCAGGGACAAGGTGAGCACCCGGGGATCGTCCCAAAAGATGCTTTCCGTCCCGTCCCCATGGTGGGCGTCCACATCGATGTACGCCACCTTGCGGATGCCGCCATCGAGCAGCTTCTGCACGGCAAGCGCGGCGTCGTTATAGATGCAGAACCCGCTGGCCTTGTCCCGGGCGGCATGGTGCATGCCGCCGCCGAAGTTCACCGCGTGCAGGGCAGACCCGTCCAGGATCCGGGAAGCGGCGAGCAGAGAGCCGCCTGCCAGCCTTGCGGCGGCCTCGTGCATTCCGGCGAACGCGGGATCGTCCTCTGTGCCCAGGCCGCGCGACTCGTCAGTCGCGTACGGGTTCTCACTGACCCTGCGGACCGCGGCCACGAATTCGGCCGAGTGCACGGACTCGAGCTCGGCGTCGGTGGCGACGTCGGGGGCTGCCACTGCGAGGTGCTCGAGGTCGAAAAGTCCCAGGCTTTGGGCAAGGCGGGCCGTGAGGTCCATCCGTTCGGGCGCCATGGGGTGGCCCGGACCGAAGTTGTAGGCAGTCATGTCAGCGCCCCACACCACCGTCGTTGGCGGCGCGGGCTTGCTGAGACCGGGCAGATATGTCATCAATCACAGGCTACCTGAGCCTGCAGCCCTTCCCGCCCGGCCATTACGCGGGCATAAGTGGTTTACTACTGAGGGAAGCAAACCAACCGAGGAAAAAGCCACACATGACGCAAAGCCAGTCGAGGCCCCGGACTCCGGCCAGCTGGCATCCCGCCGCGCAGGAACGGGAGGGCCTCTGGGTTCTCACGCGGATCCGCGACTTCATCGACGACATTGCCAACACGTCGCCGGCCCGGCTTGCCCTGAGTGCGTTCGCTGCTGTGTGCCTGGTGTTCACGTTCCTGCTGTCCCTGCCCATTTCCTCCGCCGCCGGCATTGTCACGCCACCCCACCAGGCTTTGTTCACGGCCGTCTCGGCGGTCTGCGTTACGGGCCTGACGGTGGTTTCGACGGCGGTGCACTGGTCCTTCTTCGGCCAGCTGGTAATCCTGATCGGCATCTTCATCGGAGGCCTCGGCACCCTGACCCTGGCGTCGCTGCTGGCGCTGATGGTGAGCAAACGCCTCGGTGTTCGCGGAAAAATCATTGCCGCGGAATCCATGAACAACGCCGGCCGCCTCGGCGAAGTGGGTACCCTGCTGCGGATCGTTATCACCACCTCCGTGGTCATCGAGGGAATCCTCGCACTTGCCCTCATCCCACGGTTCCTCACTTTGGGCGAGCCGTTCTGGCAATCCGTCTGGCACGGCATCTTCTACGCCATTTCCTCCTTCAACAACGCCGGTTTCACCCCGCATTCGGACGGCATCGTCCCCTATGAGACAGACCTGTGGATCCTGGTTCCGCTGATGCTGGGCGTCTTCCTGGGCAGCCTCGGTTTCCCCGTGGTGATGGTCCTCCAGCAGAACGGCCTGAACTGGAAGAAATGGAACCTCCACACCAAGCTCACCATCCAGGTGTCCCTGATCCTGCTGGTGGCGGGCACGTTCCTGTGGGGGCTGATGGAGTGGGACAACGCCCGGACCATCGGCGGGATGGACCTGGGTGAGAAGATCACGCATTCGCTCTTCGCTTCGGTTATGACGCGGTCCGGCGGATTCAACCTGGTGGACCAGAACCAGATGGAGTCCACCACCATGCTCCTGACCGACGCGCTGATGTTCGCCGGCGGCGGATCAGCCTCGACGGCGGGTGGAATCAAAGTGACCACGATCGCCGTGATGTTCCTGGCCATCATCGCCGAAGCCCGTGGCGACGCAGACGTGAAGGTTTACGGCAGGACCATCCCCCAGGGCAGCATGCGCGTGGCCATTTCGGTGATCGTCGCCGGAGCCACCCTGGTGTCCGTCTCCGCGTTCCTCCTGCTGCAGATCAGCGGCGCTTCCCTGGACCGGGTGCTGTTTGAAACCATTTCCGCGTTCGCCACGGTGGGGCTGAGCACCAACCTCAGTGCCGAGCTGCCGCCGTCGGGCGTGTATGTCCTCAGTGCCCTGATGTTCGCCGGCCGTGTGGGCACTGTGACGCTCGCCGCTGCCCTGACCCTGCGCCAGCGCAGCCAGTTGTACCACTACCCCGAAGAGAGGCCCATCATTGGCTAGTTCACCAGACGCTCCCAGGCGCCCCGCCCACAATGCCCCGGTGCTGGTCATCGGGCTGGGCCGCTTCGGTTCCTCCACGGCTGAGCAGCTCGTCAAGCAGGGCCGTGAAGTGCTGGCCATCGAACGCGACAGGACCCTCGTGCAGAAATGGGCGCCGCTCCTGACGCACGTGGTGGAGGCCGACGCCACCAACATCGACGCCCTCCGCCAGCTGGGCGCACAGGAGTTCAGCTCCGCCGTCGTGGGAGTCGGCACGTCCATCGAGTCCTCGGTGCTTATCACCGTGAACCTGGTGGATCTTGGCATCGAGCACCTTTGGGTGAAGGCCATTACACCTTCGCACGGCAAGATCCTTACCCGCATCGGCGCCAACCACGTCATTTATCCTGAGGCCGACGCCGGTGTCCGGGCAGCCCACCTGGTGTCCGGGCGCATGCTGGACTTCATTGAATTCGACGACGACTTCGCAATCGTGAAGATGTACCCGCCGCGCGAGACAGTCGGGTTCACCCTCGACGAGTCCAAGGTCCGGTCCAAGTACGGCGTGACAATCGTGGGCGTCAAGTCGCCCGGCGAGGACTTCACCTACGCCCGGCCGGAGACCAAGGTGTCCTCCCGCGACATGCTCATTGTGTCCGGGCACGTGGACCTCCTGGAACGCTTCGCCGCCCGCCCGTGACCACTGGGCCCTACCCTCGCAAGCTCGGCCAGGTCAACCGAGCTGTTTGGTGATCTCCGCGGCCCTGTCTGCAGCAGCACGTGCACCGGCAGCGATGATGGACGGAATGCCCCGCTCGTCGAAGGTTGCGATGGCCCGCTCCGTGGTGCCGTTGGGGCTGGTCACCGCCTTGCGCAGTGCCGAGGGATCGGCGCCCGGCTCGGCGAGCATGAACCCGGCCCCCGCCACGGTCTCGCGGGCAAGAAGCAGGGACAGTTCGGCGTCGAGGCCCAGCTCCCGGCCTGCGGCTGCCATGGCCTCGGCCAGGTAGAAAGCGTAGGCCGGTCCTGAGCCGCTGATGGCTGAAAGCGCGTCCACCTGCTCCTCGGGAACTTCGACGACGGTTCCCGCACCCTGCAGGATGTCCTTGACCTTCTGGAGTTGTTCGGGGGTGCAGTTGGAGCCCGGCGAGACTGACACCACGCCGCGGCCCAGCTTGGCAGGAGTGTTGGGCATGGTCCTGATGACCGGCTGGCCGGCGGGGAGCGCGGCTTCCAGTTGG
Source organism: Pseudarthrobacter sp. Hb11 (assembly GCF_059383655.1). Classification (NCBI taxonomy): domain Bacteria; kingdom Bacillati; phylum Actinomycetota; class Actinomycetes; order Micrococcales; family Micrococcaceae; genus Pseudarthrobacter; species Pseudarthrobacter sp. Hb11. The sequence continues at coordinate 51,022 of NZ_JBWZCM010000006.1, read as the reverse complement.
GCGATGGATACCGCCGCGGCCACGCTGACCACCACTGTGTCCGGCGCGAGGGCGTCGCTGATTTCCCTGGCCAGGTCCGTGATGCCAACCGGCTTCACACCCAGAATCACGACGCCGGACCCCTTGGTTGCCTGCTTGTTGTTGTCCGGCTCCTCCTCACCGGCGATCGCCGTGATGCCGTGATGGCGTTCCGCCAGTTCCGCGGCACGCTCGGCGCGGCGGACGGTGGCGACGATGTCAGCCGGGTCCGTCCCGGCTTCCAGCAGACCGCCAAGGATGGCTTCGTTCATGGATCCACAGCCAAGGAATGCGATTCGGTTGCTCATGGCTCCATCATTGCAGTTCGGCCCTGCCCGTGCAGAAATCCGTTAGGCGGCAGAAACTCGGTGTCCGGGAACTCGCAAAATTAGGTTCACAGGTGGCTCACATGTTGAATGCAGCTTCTTCACAAGTGGCGTCCCTAATGTAGTTATTACCTCATTGAGGGTGCGAGTGATGCGGCAGGCATGGGGATGCCTGCCCGGGCACCGGCGTACGCAACAGGTTTTCCCCCATTTTCCTGTCGCGGCCGCCGGTGCTTCCGCGTTTAAGCAGCGAAAGAACCGGTAAGCAGTGGCTTTCTTTTCAGACCGCAGCTTCAATGGCCGCCGGCGCAACGTGCGGGGCGGGCTCCAGGGGCCCGGAGAACACGAGCTGATCGAGGCGGCGCAGGATCAGGCCCTCGCGGAGTGCCCACGGGCAGATCTTGATCTTTTTGAACTTGAAGAGCTCCAGCGCCGCCTCCGCCACCAATGCACCTGCCAGCAGCTGATGCGCACGCGCTTCTGAAACGCCCGGCAGATGGAGCCGGTCTTCAGCTTTCATGGCCGATATCCGCTGTGCCCAGACCCCAAGATCCGAGGCGTGCAGGTCGCGCTTGACGTAAGGGCCGGCAGCGCTGGGGGCGGCACCCGCGATCCGGGCCAGCGACCGGAATGTTTTGGAGGTTCCCGCGACGACGTTGGCCCGGCCGAGCCCGTCGAATTCCCGGACGGCGGGCTTGAGGGTGGCCTGGATGTAGCGCCGCAGCTCTTTGACACTCTTGGCCGAGGGCGGGTCCTCAGCCAGCCAGTCCCGGGTAAGCCGGCTCGCACCCAAGGGCACAGACGTGGCAACCTCCGGCAGTTCGTCCTGGCCGAAGGCCATCTCGAAGGAGCCGCCGCCAATGTCCAGGTTCAGGATGGGTCCGGCGCCCCAGCCATGCCAGCGCCGGACGGCGAAGAATGTCATGGACGCTTCTTCGCTTCCCGTAAGCTCTTGCAGCGTCACGGTGGTTTCGTGCTTGACCCGGGCCAGGACCTCGGGGCCGTTGGTGGCCTCTCGGATGGCTGAGGTACAGAAGGCAAGCAGGTCCTCGGCCTTGTGCCGGGCCGCAAACTCCCACGCTTCCAGCACAAATTCGGTGAGCTCGTGCTGCCCCGCGTCACTGATGCTGCCGTCGGCCTCCAGATACTGCACCAGGGAAAGCGGGCGCTTGTGGGAGGCGAACGGAACTGGCCGCGCGCCGGGGTGGGCATCCACCAGTAGGAGGTGGACAGTGTTGGACCCGATATCGAGGACGCCTAGCCGCATGCTGCCATTATTCCCCGGCGCGGTGGTTCTGGCCCAACCGGGACGTCATGTCAAACCACTCCGGGGAGAAAGTCAGTTCTCGGCCGGGTCGGCAGGTGCGCCGTCGGGAAGCTCATCGGCGCGCTTGAAGTCGCGCTTGATGTTTGCAACGCCTTCGGGGTTGATCTCGAAACCGTAGGCTGCGCCCGGGTTGATTACCATGCCCAGCTCCTCGCCGATGTTGGCGATGATGGCAGCACCCTGGGTGCCGAGGACGTTTGGCGCTGCCTCCAGGTACTGCTGGTCAACGCGACTGGGGTGGGAGAAGACGGCCAGGACGGGGTCACCGTCGGCATTGGCCAGGACGAGCGGCTCCACCTGGGAATCCTCGCCCTCGATGCCGTCGGAGCTGATGATGTAGACCTCGCTGTTCAGGAACGACAGGATGACGTCCACCGGACTGGCATCAGGCTGTCCGCCCTGGGCGAGCTTTTCCTCGAGGTCATTAAGCGGAGTGGTGTCGGCAATTCCGGGCTGTTCAGTCATACATCTACCCGACCACGTTGCGGTGCGCTGCGCAAACGTGGCCGCCCCTACTTCTTTGCGGTGGCCTTCTTCTTGGCCGGAGCCTTGCGGGTGGCGGTGCGCTTGACCGGACCCTTGGCCCGCTTCTCGGCGAGGAGCTCAACGGCCTGTTCACGGGTGAGTTCCTCCAGCGAAGTGGCCCGTGGAACGGTGATGTTGGTGATGCCGTCGGTGATGTAGGGGCCGAAGCGGCCTTCCTTCACCACGATGTTCTTCTCCGACACTGGGTCCGGCCCGAACTCCGCCAGCGGCGGCACGGCTGCACGGGCACCGCGCTGCTTCGGCTGGGAGTAGATCTCCAGCGCCTGCTCCAGCGTGATGGTGAAGATTTCCTCTTCTGAGCCGATCGAGCGGGAGTCAGTCCCCTTCTTCAGGTACGGACCAAACCGGCCGTTCTGCACGGTGATGAGGTTGCCTTCGGCGTCCTCACCCAACGCGCGCGGCAGGCTCATCAGCTGCAGTGCCTCGTCCAGGGTCACGGACTCCACGGTCATGGACTTGAACAGTGAACCCGTCCGCGGCTTGGCCTTCACCGGTTTCTTGGGCGGCTTGGGCTTGCCGTTCTTGTAGTACTCCACCGGCTGGTTGGCGATTTGTTCCTCGGTCATCTCGGGAATGACCTCGGTGACGTACGCACCGTAGCGGCCGTTCTTGGCGACGACGGTGTGCCCAGTGTGGGGATCGGTGCCCAGCACGCGCTCTTCGGGAGCTGCGGTCTCCATCAGCTCGATGGCCTTGGCAGCGGTCAGTTCGTCCGGTGCGAGGTCCTCGGGCACGTTGGCCCGCGCCGACTCCACAATCTCCCCCGTCTTGGGGTCAACAGTGGCAGCGGAGCTTTCAAGGTACGGCCCGAACTTGCCTACCCGGAGCGTGATCTCGTCCGTGATGGGAATCGAGTTGATTTCCCGTGCGTCGATCTCGCCCAGGTTGTTGACGATGCTCAGCAGGCCCGGATCGGCGTCCTCGCCGAAGTAGAAGTGCCGGAGCCAGGAGGCGCCCAAGGCCTGTCCGTTGGCGATCTTGTCCAGGTCGCCTTCCATGTCGGCGGTGAATTCGTAGTCCACGTAGTCGCTGAAGTGCTGTTCCAGCAGCCGGATCACGGAGAACGCGATCCAGCTGGGAACCAGAGCTGAACCCTGCTTCCGGACGTAACCGCGGTCCTGGATGGTGGAAATGGTGGAGGCGTACGTGGAAGGGCGGCCGATGCCCTTCTTTTCCAGTTCCGCCGTCAGTGATGCTTCGGTGTAGCGCGGCGGAGGGGACGTTTCGTGGCCGATGGCGATGATGTCGGCGGCGGTGAGGGAATCGCCCTTGGCGACGTTCGGCAGGCGGCGCGCCTCATCCGAATCGTCGTCGCCGCGGGTCTCGTCCTTGCCCTCCTCGTAGGCAGCCAGGAAGCCCGGGAAGGTGATGACAGTACCGGAGGCGGAGAACTCTGCGTCCCGCCCGTCCGAAGCCACGGCACCCAGCCGGATGGTCGCCGTCGAACCCTTGGCGTCAGCCATCTGGGACGCGACCGTCCGCTTCCAGATCAGCTCGTAGAGCCGGAACTCGTCGCCGGAGAGCTGTTTCGCCACCTGCGCGGGGGTGCGGAACGAGTCGCCGGCGGGGCGGATGGCCTCGTGCGCTTCCTGCGCGTTGGCTGCCTTGCCGGTGTACACGCGCGGTGACTGCGGGATGTACTCGGGACCGTAGAGCTCGGAGGCCTGCCGCCGGGCAGCCGTCACGGCCTCGTCGCTCAACGCCGAGGAGTCAGTACGCATATAGGTGATGTAGCCGTTTTCGTACAGCCGCTGGGCCACCTGCATGGTGCTCTTGGAGGAAAAGCGCAGCTTGCGGCCGGCCTCCTGCTGCAGCGTTGAGGTGGTGAAGGGTGCAGCCGGACGCCGGGTGTAGGGCTTGGTGTCGACGGAACGGACACGGAACTCCGCGTCCTGCAGCCCGGCGGCCAGAGAGGTGGCCAGCTCCTCGTTAAGGTGGGCGACGTTCTTGGACGTGAGGACGCCGTCGTCGTTGAAGTCCCTGCCGCTGGCCACTTTGGCGCCGTCAACGTTGGCGAGCTTCGCCTTGAAGGAACCGGCGTCGGCGCCGAACTGGCCGGTGAGGTCCCAGTAGGAGGCGGCCTTGAACGCCATGCGCTCGCGTTCCCGGTCCACCACCATGCGCGTGACCACTGACTGCACGCGTCCGGCGGAAAGGCCGCGGGCCACTTTGCGCCAGAGCACGGGGGAAATTTCGTAGCCGTAAAGGCGGTCCAGGACACGACGGGTTTCCTGCGCGTCCACCAGCGCCGTGTCGACGTCCCGCAGGTTGCCCATGGCGCGCTGGATGGCTTCCTTGGTGATTTCGCCGAACGTCATCCGGTACACCGGGACCTTGGGCTTGAGCACTTCGAGCAGGTGCCACGCGATGGCTTCGCCCTCGCGGTCCCCATCGGTTGCGAGGTAAAGTTCGTCGGCGTCCTTGAGCGCAGCCTTGAGCTCAGTCACCTTTTTCTTTTTGTCAGCGGACACCACGTAGTAGGGCTTGAAGTCGTGTTCAATGTCGACGGCGAACTTGCCTACCGAAGTTTTCTTTAGTTCGGCAGGGAGCTCCGACGGCTGCGGCAGGTCGCGGATGTGACCAATGGAGGCCTCTACGATGAAGCCCTCGCCCAGGTACTTGGCGATGGTCTTGCTCTTGGCCGGAGACTCCACAATCACGAGTTTCTTGCCGGTTTTGGCCTTGCTTGGCACGGTGCTCCTACAGAAAAAGGTTGCTCGGGCAGATGCGCCCATACTGGCCTAGTTCACCATATTTTGGACAATTTTGCGCATTCATGTGGAAAACAAGGGGGTTATCCGGTAGGCCTTCCGCGCCTTATTCAGGGACCGGTATCAGGAAGCCGTCGCGGACCAGGTTGGCCACTTCGGCGAGCAAACCAGTCCGGAACGAGCCGGCGTCGAACCCTTCCCCGCCCGCTCCACCGCCGCCCAACAGAGCCTCCAGGGCACCGGCAATCTGGCCGGCGCTCAGGTCGCCGTCGCAGGCTGAAATGAATCCGGCGAGTTCCGTGCTGAGGAGGTTGGTCCGGCGCAAACCTGCGCCCTGGCGGAGCAGGATCACCCCGGGGTGCTCGGCGCCGGGCCGCTGGTGGCGTTCCTCGGTGACGTCGTCCGCCACCAGCAGGTGCGCATCACTGATGCTGTTCGCGGACAGCCAGTCCTGGCGCTCCAAAGCCGCGCCCAGGTGGGGCCCGATGGGCTGCTCAATTGGATACGTGATTTCCTCGAACCGGCTGACCGGTTCCTGTCCGGGAGACAGGGGCCGGCGGAGCAGCACCATCCCGAACCCGATCCCTTCCACGCTCCGGGACTCGAAGTCTGCCAGGTAGGCCGCGTAGGCGTCCTTGTAATGCTGCCGGTCCCGGCTCTCGGACGCGTCGCGCAGCCACGTCTCGGCGTATTCCTCCGGGCTCACCACTTCGCGCTGGATGAACCAGGCGTCGGTGCCGTCAGGGACCCACCCCTCGGGGCGCTCCTGCCAGGCAGCGCCGGCGGGCACCTCCCAGTTTCCGAGCATCTGTGCCGTGCCGCCGGGAGCCAGTACAGCGGGCAGTCCCGCCACGAGGGCTGCCACAATCTCATCGCCCGGAAGGCCGCCGTCGCGGTAGGTAAACTGCCCGGACGCCTCCTCCCCGACGCCCCGCGGTGTGATGACGAAGGGCGGGTTGGAGACCACCAGCCCGAATTCCTCGCCGGCTACGGGCTCCAGGAGCGAGCCAACCCGCAGGCTCACCCTGTCCTCGAGCCGGGCCGGATCCACCGACAGTGCCTCGGCGTTAAGCAGGATGTTGAAGCGGGTAAAAGCCAGCGCCCTTTCGGAGATGTCGGTGGCCGTGACGTGCTCGCAGTGGTGCAGCAGGTGGAAGGCCTGGATGCCGCAGCCCGTCCCCAGATCCAGCGCCCGCCCGGTGTGACGCCGGAACGTGGTCTGCACGAGGGTGGTGGAGGCTTGGCCGATGCCCAGGACGTGATCGTGCCGGAGAACGCCCTCCTGCTGGTGTGCCGCCAAGTCGCTGGCAACCCACAGCTCGGCACCGCCGCTGCCGTCTGTCTTGTCACCTTCGGTACCCTCCCAGCCGTAGGGCCGCAGGTCAGCCTTGGCAGCCATAAGGGTGCCGCCGGGAACGGGCTCCACCAGCCCCAGCAGCTGCAGGCCTTCCGCGCGGATGCCCTTCAGCGCGGCGTCGAGCGTTTCGCTGGGCTGCGGCTCGGCGAGCAGCCACAAACGGACGACGGCGGCGAGTGCCGCATTGCCCTCGTCCTGCCGCACGGCCCGCTCGGCAGCCAGCAGAGCCGGGATGATCTGGTCGCGGTTCAGCGCGGCGTAGGCCGATTCGCCGAGGAGCCGGGCGACGCCGTCGAGCGTGTAATTAACCAGGCGCAGGTCCTCGGCAAGTGCCGAGAGCAGCTCCAGGAGGTCGCTGCGGGGAGCGTCGGGGGTGTTGCCGGCGGTGAACTCGTATGGGGATTTAGGCACCGCCCAAGTTTAGTCCGGCGCCGGGAGCTGGAAATCGGGTTAGGCCCTGGACGGGGTAGCGTGGAGGTATGCCAGCACCGCTTTCCATCCTTCCGCGCGCCCGGACGCAGCCTGCCAACACCCGGCGCTTCCCGCTTACGGCCTGGGCACTTGCGGGTGTGGCGGCGGTGGCCCTGGCGGGGTGTTCACCCGTGGTCTCGATCGAGAACGCGGACGTACCGGAGTGGCGCGCCACTGCACTGCCAGCCGCCCCTGGCAGCGTTATCGGAGATGCCGGCAAGATCCTCAACCGGGACCGGATTATCCAGGAGGCGGCCGATGTCCCCGCCGGCCCGTACACCCTGACGGCAACCTGCGAGGGCGGCGGCAAGGCCTTCTTCGCGGTGTCGCTGGAAGGGGAGGCTGTGGTGGACGCGGGAGCGGCCTGCAACGGCAGTAAGGAAATCACCAGGATCACTTTGCCCCGGTCCGGCAAACTGGAAATCAGCACCTCCAGCGTGGACTCACCCCTTATTTATGCCTACCAACTGACGCCCGCAGAATAGGTATGGCCCGCAGGAGCGCGCGGGTTTAAAGTCGGACTATGCCCAGCGTGCGGACGTCCTCCGCGCCTTCTCCGGGGCGGACAGCCGGGGTGCCGTTGATGCGGAACCCGGCAGCCGCCGTCGTCCTCGGTGTGCTGACGGCAGGGCTTGCGCTGGGCGGCTGTGAATACACGTACGACGACGGCCGGACCTGGGGCGACTCTGCCGAGGCCGGGGAGACGGTCGCCCCGGCGCCGGTGTTCACCCGGGACCCGCCACGGCGCGAGCCCGTCAGTGAGGCCGAGCTTGGAGCCTGGGTGGCGCGGACCCTGCCGGACACCGGGCATCCGGTGGTCCATGCGGGAGCCGGGCTGCTGGCCGCGGGCGAGGTGCGGACTGAAACCACCGCCGTGGTGGGAACCGGTACCTACGCGCTGGCGCTGACCTGCCGAAGCCAGCGGCGTGTGACGTTCACCGTAGAGAGCGACTCACTCACCCTGGTGGACCTGGGGCTCCGGTGCGGGGTCAACCGCGAAAACGTCATCTACCTTTCTGCTGAAACTGCCTTGACGATCACGGTGGAGGCCAGGAGGGATGCCAATTACGCCTACCGCCTCCGGCGCCTGTGACATCTGTTTGCCTGGCAGCCTGGCACGTTCCCCACTTGACGGATTCTAGGCGGTGCAGCCTTCCGGGCACCGCAGGGATTCCGGGCTGGAAGCGCACTCGGCGCAGTACAGGGTGAGGGTGCGGCAACTGGGGTTGGAGCAGTTTTCGAACTTGCTGGTGGGGGCCGCGCAGCGGGTGCATTCTCCGATGGTTTTCGCGTCCTCGCTGAACTCGAGGTGCATACGCTTGTCGAAGACGTACAGCGAACCTTCCCACAGGCCCTGGTCCTTGAAGGTTTCGCCGTACCGGACAATGCCGCCGTCCAGCTGGTACACCTCTTTGAAGCCGCGGTTGACCATGAGGCTGGAGAGCACCTCGCAGCGGATACCGCCGGTGCAGTAGGTCACTACAGGCTTGTCTTTGAGGGAGTCGTACTTGCCGGAATCGAGCTCCCTGATGAAGTCGTGGGTAGTGGCGACGTCCGGCACCACCGCGTCCTTGAAGCGGCCGATCTGGGCCTCGAACGCGTTCCGGCCGTCGAAGAAAACCACCTCTTCGCCGCCCTGCTTTTTGGCGTCAACGAGTTCGTGCAGCTCTTCGGGCTTGAGGTGGGTGCCGCCGCCCACCACGCCGTTGGTGTCAACCTTGAGTTCGCCCGGCGCACCGAAGGAGACGATCTCATCGCGCACTTTGACGCTGAGCCGCGGAAAATCCTCCGCGCCGCCGTCGGACCATTTGACGTCGATGCCGTGGAACCCCTTGTATTCACGGGTGGTCTTGACATACTGCTTGACGGCGCCGATTTCGCCGCCCACCGTGGCGTTGATGCCGTCCGTGGAGATGAGGATGCGGCCGGTCAGCCCCAGCTTCTCGCAGAGCGCACGCTGCCAGAGCCGCACCGCTTCCGGGTCCGCGATGGGGGTAAAGCCGTAAAAGAGCACAATTCGGTTCAAAGCCACGTATTTAAGGGTACCGGCTTGGGTTCCGGCAACCTCCCCGCCCCGTTCTTGGGCACTTTAGGAGGATCGTCATCGTGGCTCATCACAATTGCATAAGCACCGGGTTTCTGCCCTGCCTACCCCTGTTGCTTGTGACCGCGCTGGAATAGTCTCATCCCATGAGTCCGGAAACCATGGTTAACGACATCACTGGCCTTCTCGAAGTATGGGTGGCCGGCTGGGCAGGCTGTCGCGGGTACCGGACATCCTCGGAAGGCCGATTCCCCGCCGCACTCCGCGCTGACACCACCGGCGAATGGGAGTTCTTTGGTTCCGAGCCCACGGATGTGGAATTTGCGGCTTTGGCTGCGAAGACGGCGGAAGTGCAAACCAGGGGCCTGACCATTCTGACCAACGACCTCGCCCGCTTTTCCGTCCTTGCCCTGCAGCATGGGTTGAACGTCACCTCCGACTCCCAGGCCATGATGATCGTGGACATGGAGACCCAGGATGCTGAGGATCCCTGGCTTTCGGATGACGACTTGGCCCTGACTACATCAGTGCAGGACGGTGTGCACTACGCGGTTGTCCGTTCCGGGGAGACTCTTGCCGCCAGCGGCCGCGTTTTTGTGGTGGGCGAAACCGCAGTGTTCGACAAAATCATCACAGAACCGGCCTTCCAGCGGCGTGGACTGGGCAGTTTCATCATGCGGGCACTGGCGGCGAAGGCCTTTGAACATGACGTTCAAACTGGCCTGCTCCTGGCCTCCCTGGACGGCCAAAAGCTTTATTCCCACCTGGGCTGGACCACCGTCTCACGCGTGCTGATGCTTTCGGCATCCCGCGACGGGGCCGACCTGTCCCTGAGCTGAGCACGCGTCACCGGCCCGGCTTGCCCGGTTACCCCTAGGGCGAACCGGGCCTGCTGGTCAGTTGCGGGGTGAAAGAATATTGGGGTGAACCCCCATGACTCGCTGATTCCCTTGCTGGGCCGCGGCCCGGACCCGGAACAGCTCCGTCATGTCCGCACCATCCCTGCCCGCGAAGCCGTCCACGAGCAGTGGCCGGGCTGGGTTCACCCGGATCTGGTGGCTGCTTATGGTTTGCTTGGCGTCCAGGAGCCTTACCGCCATCAGGTTGAAGCGGCAAACACCGCCCACGGCGGGGAACATGTTGTGGTTGCCACCGGGACCGCCTCCGGAAAGTCCCTCGCCTATCAGTTACCGGCGCTGGATGCCATCCACCGTTCGGAACTGCGGGTTCTTGCCGACCCCGGAAAAATTCACGACGACGGCGCCGTCACCCTTTATTTGTCCCCCACCAAGGCCCTCGCGGCCGACCAGCTGAACGCCATCAGGGCGTTGAAACTGCCCACGGTCCGCGCGGAAACCTACGACGGCGACACCGACCCGGCTTCCCGGCGGTGGATCCGCGACCACGCCAATTTCATCCTGGCCAACCCGGACATGCTGCATTTCGGCATCCTTCCCAACCACGCCTGGTGGGCGGGGTTTTTCCGCCGCCTTCGCTACGTGGTCGTGGACGAGGCGCACAGCTACCGGGGCGTTTTCGGCTCGCACGTCGCCAACCTGATGCGCCGCCTGCGGCGGATCTGCGCGTACTACGGCGCGGGCTCGGCCTTCCCCGAACCTGTTTTCATCGCGGCTTCAGCGACCGCTTCCGAGCCTGACGTTTCCTTCGCCCGGCTTATCGGGGCGCCGGTCAAGGCGGTGTCGGAGGATGGTTCACCGCATGGTGCCACCACGGTGGCGTTCTGGGAACCTGCCCTGACCGAACTGAAGGGCGAGAACGGTGCCAACGAGCGGCGCACCGCCGTCGCTGAAACTGCGGACCTGCTGGCGAACCTGGTGTCAGCCCAGATCCGCACCATCGCCTTCATCAAGTCCCGACGCGGAGCCGAGACCATCTCGTCCATCACCAAACGCCTCCTGGATGAGGTGGATCCCAGCCTTCCGCAACGTGTGGCTGCCTACCGTTCCGGGTATCTTCCGGAGGAACGCCGGGCGGTGGAGAAGGCGCTGCGCTCGGGCAGGCTCCTGGGTGTTTCGAGCACCTCCGCCCTGGAGCTGGGCATCGACATTTCCGGGCTGGACGCTGTCCTGGTAGCCGGCTGGCCAGGCACCAGGGCTTCGCTTTTCCAACAGATCGGGCGGGCCGGCCGTGCCGGGCAGGACGCCATCGCGGCGTTTGTTGCCAGCGACGATCCGCTGGACACATTCCTGGTGAACCATCCGGAAGCTATCTTCGATGTCTCGGTGGAAGCTACCGTCTTCGACCCGTCGAATCCGTACGTGCTGGGCCCGCACCTGTGCGCCGCCGCGGCCGAACTTCCGCTCGGCGTCGGCGAGCTTGAGCTGTTCGGGAGCACAGCGGGAGGGCTCCTGGACCGCCTGGTAGCCCAGGGATATCTCCGTCGCCGGCCGGCCGGCTGGTTTTGGACGCATTCCCAGAGCGCCGCGGCAATGGTGAACCTGAGGGCCGACGGGGGCGGGCCGGTGAGTATTGTTGACGCTGACACCGGCTCCCTCCTCGGGACGATGGACTCTCCCCAGACCCACTACCAGGCGCACACCGGTGCCGTTTACATTCACCAGGGCGACAGCTACGTGGTGGAGGACCTCAACGAGGACGACCACTGCGTAGTGGTCCGCCGAGCCAACCCGGACTACTACACCACGGCGCGGGATGTGACCCAGATCGAGGTGCTGGAAACCCAGCGCAGCGCAACGTGGGGTGACGTTTCGCTGCACTTCGGCGACGTGAAGGTCACCACCCAGGTGGTCTCCTTTCAACGCAAGGCCCTGATTTCCAACGAGATCCTCGGCGAGGAACCGCTCGATCTTGGCGCCAGGGACCTGTTCACCAAGGCCGTATGGTTCGTGGTGGACAACCGGTCCCTCGCAGCAGCCGGACTGATCGAAGCGCAGTTCCCGGGCGCCCTGCACGCGGCGGAGCACGCAGCCATCGGACTCCTTCCCCTAGTGGCCTCCAGTGACCGGTGGGATATCGGTGGTGTATCCACTGCCCTGCATGCCGACACCGGGATGCCCACCATATTTGTGTATGACGGGCACCCGGGCGGGGCCGGCTTTGCCGAACGCGGTTTCGACAAGGCCAAGGTGTGGCTGGCCGCGACACGGGACGCCATCAAGGCCTGCGAGTGCGAATCCGGCTGTCCCTCCTGCGTCCAGTCGCCCAAGTGCGGGAACAAAAACAATCCCCTGGACAAGGCGGCCGCAGTCACCCTGCTCGATGTCCTGCTCAAGGACGCCACCGAAGCCAGCGCGGTGAGTGTGGAAGCCCAGCGCTGACAGTGAACCACCGCTTGCTTCCCGGGAGATCGCGCCTTCCTGGGGAGCTCCGCGCGTGCTAAGGGAGCGCCCTCTCGTGGGAGGACCAGCCAGCTAAGGGGGAGGTCCCGCCCGGGCGCGGCCGGTGGCTGTACCCAGGATGGTCCTTTCCGTCAGCTCAGTCATGACTTCAAGGGTGTGGCCCTCCCCTTCTGAGCAGCTGAGCACGGCGGCAGCATGCCGTGCAGCAACTTCCGCGGCCACCGTACAAGGATCCCCGTCTGTGACGCCGCGCAGGGCATCCGCCCCGGCGAGCGCAGCAAGATCAGCGGCGGCGGCTGCCCTGCTGGCCATCACGGCCGACTGCGCCAGAAGCAGCAACAGCGCCATGGCCGTCATCACCACCAGGGCCAGTCCCGCGGCCAGGACCGTCCCGGATCCGCGTTCCCGGCGGTTCGGTCCTTGCTTCGCCGGCGCGGTGGACTTTCGTTGCACAGCGCTCCTTCCTGTTGTGCTGCACCAGCCCGTCATCCGGCGCCTGCCCCGGCCCCCGCCCCGGCAGCCAGCAGTGCGTGGGAGCGTGCGACTGCTGTTTCGCTGCGGGTCGACGCACGGGCCGTCAGCGTCCAGGGAATTGCTGCCCCCAGCGGGCCACCGACCCGGTCAGTGACGGTGACGTTGAGCCACTCGCCCTCAGTTGCGACAACCGCCGAGGCTGACGCGCCCGAGAGGGTCCTGACGATCCGTTCCACCGAGGCGGAATCGTCACCGCGGGCCAAGGCCCGGGCGCCGGCGCGTGCTCCCTCTTCCAACCGCAGCTGGGTAACACCGGCCGCGGCACCTGTGAGGAGCATGGCAAGCAGCAGCAGGACGGCAGGCAGCGTCACGGCAAACTCTGCGGTGACGGCACCACGGGATTTGACCAGCCGCCAGCTCCTTCTTCTGTGCCAACGATCCCCTGGCCCGCGACGACCGGCCGCTTCCGCCATCAGCCACGGGCCCTTCTGGTTGCTTTCATCCGGAAGCAGGCGAAGGAGCGCGTCCGGTGCGCAGGTCATGGCAAGGCCAGCGCCGTGCGGATCAGATTCAGCAGGAACCCCCGTACTTCCTCGCTGCGGAGGATGAAGACCAGCAGCCCGGCAAAGCCGACAGCGGCGAGAGTGGTGATGGCGTACTCCGCGGTGGCCATCCCTGTTTCCGACCCCAACAGCCGGCGCACACCCGAACGGTTGCGGGCAGCAGTTACTCCGGGGTAAAGCTCCACGACGTTGGCTGGCAGTGAAGGAGTGCCGGCCTGGTGCGGGTAAGCGGACGGGCCGCCGGGGATGCGTCGCTTTGTGTTCAATCGGGCTGCTGCGAGCGCTGCTGATCCAGCGGCGTAGTGGCGGTCCTGGTTGATGGACATGGGGTGTTTCCTTTCTGTGGGCCGGCAGGGTTGCCGGCTGCTTCGACTCTTCCGGGCCCCGCCCGGAGCGATAAGGCCCGCGCTTGTGTAAGTGGAAAAGTCAGGCCTGTTCCTCGTTGTGGAGGGAAAGAGCGGGGCCGTGTCAGTCCGGTACGTCTCCGGCTGGCGGCCTTGATCCGGCTGATAACCCTGTCCCGGCTACGATCCGGACGGCACCAGGGCAAGCAGGACGGGTACCACGCCGAGGCAGATGAAGGCCGGAAGTGAACACAGGCCCAGCGGGACCACCAGCTTCACGCCCAGCGAGGCTGCCCGCTTTTCGGCAGCGCGGAACCTTTCGCGGCGGAGCCTGGCGGCTTGGGCGTAGAGAATTGCCGAGGACGGGGCACCCGTCAGCGCCGCGAACCCCAAAGCGTCCCGCAGCTCGATAATTTCAGGCAATCGGACAGCAGAGCTGCGCCACGCGGTTTCCCAGTCCGCTCCAATCGCCAGCGCCGAAACAACCGGCCGGAGGGCCTCCTTGTACCGCACGGAGGCAGAGGCTGATACCAGTTCGAGGGAGCGCCCAATGCCGGACCCGGCGTCCAGCATGGCCGCCACGAGTTCGAGCATCATGGCAGTGTCCTTCAGGCCTTCAGGACCTGCCCGGTTCCGAGGCCGCCCGTCCGCGTCCGGCACGGTGTCCGAAGGCCCGATCTCCCCCGGCGCCAGGTGGAGCAGCCGCCTCCGAATACTGCCTTGGCCCGGACACAGGAGACAGGCGGCGCCAGCCATGGCGAGGAAGAGTGCTAAACCCAAAATACGGGGATCGGTCATGGCGCCCCCACGCCGGCCGCTGCTGCCACCAGCTTTGCTGACCACACCCTGCCCGCCACAGTCAGCGAAATCCCGGCTGCCAGCGTTGCGAGCCCCAGCGGAGTACCCAGCAGTATGGCCAGCGGGTCCACGCCAAGGGCGATTCCCAGGCCCAGCCCCATGAGGGGAAGCCAGGTCAACAGATTGACCGTAGCCTTGGGCCCGGCCAGGGCGGTCTGCCGGGCGGCGTCGGCGTCGTCCTCCACCTCGAGCTGAGCCGCGAACCTCGTGAGCACGTCGGCCAACGGGCAGCCGCTTGTTTCTGCGATGTCAAAGCACGCTGCCAGTTCCGACCAGATCCGGAATTCCCTGTCTGGCCTCGGGAAGGCCGCAGGCAAAGAACGGCGAATGGCGTTCGATACCGGAGTTCCGGTCCCGGCAGCAGCGCGGGCTGCGGCCAGCATTGCAACCGATCCTCGGGTCAGGCCGCTGGCCCTCATTCTTCCCGCTTCTGCATCTACCGCGTCGGACGTTGATACCGATTGCATCCCGGGACCAAGCCCGGACGCCGAGGGGCCCATGGATCCGTGCGGGGTGGCAGCGCCGTATACAAACCACAGCTCGTCCCACAGCCGTGCGGGGGTTCGCCCGCCTTTGAGCAGTGCAGCCAGTTGCTGAACCACAAGGGTCATGGGTACCGCGGCACCAGGTTCTGCCGCTTTCCTGCCGCCGGGCTTGGACCGTCGGAGCCGAGTAAACCAGATCCTGCCAGCCATTGAACGGTCAGAACCACCAGTTGCACGCCGGAACCTCGCTGGCGCGCCCCGGGGCGGGCGAAGAATCATCACCGCAGCCAGCACCAGGGCACCGGCAAGAACAGCCGTCACAGAGATTCCCCCGGATCGAATCCAAGCCGGCCGGCGAGGACCGGCCATCCCGGGCCAGGAACGGGGACGCCTGCAGCTGCTTCCAGCGCAGGCAGGACGCGCAGACCGTCGGGGCCGTCATTGACGACGCCAACACAGGTCACTTCCCTGCCGCGAATGGTCCTTTCGACATGGATCACCACGTCCAGGGCGCTGGACGCCTGAAGCCGCACCCCGTCCGGGCTCAAACCGGCCAACGCACCAAGTGCGGTAAGCCGCGCCGGAACTGCCGTGGCAGTGTTCGCATGGATGGTTCCGCCCCCGCCGCTGTGGCCGGTGTTCATTGCGGTGAGCAGTTCCCGTACCTCCGCACCACGGCACTCCCCCACCACCAGCCGGTCAGGCCTCATGCGCAGGGCCTGCCGGACAAGTTCGCCCAAGCCCACTTCCCCGCCGCCTTCAAGATTTCCGTGCCGGGATTCCAGGGAAACCACATGCGGATGGACCGGGTTCAGTTCAGAAGCATCCTCAATGAGGACCAGCCGCTCCGCCGGTGCGCAGAGCCCCAGCAAGGTGGACAGCAGCGTTGTCTTGCCGGAACCGGTGGCGCCACTGATCAAGAAAGTCAACCGATGCTCCAGCACCCTCGCCAAAACGTCCTTGACGAGGGGACCGAACAGGCCGGCGGCCTGCAGTTCCTCCATCGTGAATACACGCTCGCGGCGGATCCTGACACTGAGCAGGGTACCGGCGGTGGACACCGGCGGCAGCACGGCATGGACACGGTAGCCGCCCGGCAACCGCACATCCACGCAGGGCGAGCCGTCATCCAGGCGCCGCCCGCCGGCAGCAACCAGCCTGCAGGCAAGCGCCCGCAGCTTCGTCTCGTCGCCAAAAACCACGGGAACGCGTTCAATGCCCCGGCCACGGTCCACCCACACAGCGTCCGGTGCATTAACAAAGATGTCCGTGACCGCCGGGTCGCGGGTGAGCACCTGCAGAGGTCCCAGGCCGTTCAATTCGGCGCTGATCCGCTCCACCGCCGCGAGCGAACCCGCCGTGCCCAACAACTTTCCCGTGGCCTGCACCGCGGCTGCCACCCGGGAGGGAGTCACCACCCCGGCGTCCGCCATCATTGACTCGCGGACCGATTCCAGCAGCCCGGAGTCCAGCGGCAGGCGGGCATCCCGGCGCGGATCACGGCGCTGGCCCTCAAGGTTCCGGGTACGCCGCCGCAGACCATCCGCCTGCCCAACTCCATGAGAGGAAGGTTGCTGCTTCATCCGGGCTCCCCAGCCGGCAACTCGTCCCCGAGGGAATCGAGCACCGAGGCAGCAAAATGCCGGACACTTCGACGCTTGCCCAGGTCCAGGAGCCGGCCGGACTCCATGGCCGCACTGACGCCGCGCAGCTCAGGAACGCGTCCCAGCACGGGAAGCCCGATGGCCTCGGAAATCAGTGAGCTGTCCAGTGCGGCGCCCGGCCTCCCCCGCACCAGGAGTGCAGCCTCAATCGGTGGAAACTCCTGCAGCAGCCGTACCGCCGCAACGGCCGCCTTCAGCTGCGCGGGAACCACCATCATGATGCGGTCACAGTCCCAGGCATAGGCCAGCAGCGGCCCTGTCCCCCTGCCAATGTCGACGACAACGAGCTCATAGCCACGGCGCGCGGCATCGAGGACCCCGGCGGTGGTAGCAGCTGCCACGGGAACGGGCTGTTCCCGGCTGGCTGGCCAGGACAGGAACGAGAACCCACCTGAGACGGGCAGCGAATCAGAAAGCTGGCCGGGATCGATGCTGCCGCGGGCTTCAGAGAGGTCAGGCCAGCGCAGGCCGGCGCTCTCTTCCGCGGCAATGGCAAGTTCCAGCCCGCCACCCCATGGGTCGCCGTCAACCAGCAACACGCTGGCCCCCATCCCGGCGGCCGCCTGTGCTATCCAGATGGCGGCCGTGGTGGCTCCGGCCCCGCCGCACCCGCCCGTCACCCCGAGGATGACTCCGCCAGGGCCGGGCGACCGGGAGCGGCTCAGGTGGTCGGCGAGCCACGCGGCGGCATCCGGCAGCACTGCCACCCGCTCGGCGCCGAGGGCGGCAGCGAGGTGCCACAGGCTGTCCCCTTCCCCATCCAGCCCAACCAGGACTGCCGGTGCCTGCCGTCGGGGCGGCAGTTCCCGGATGTCACTTCCCACCAGAACTGCCGCTGCCCCGTCCCAGTATCTGCCGCCCTCAAGCGCATCGACCACAACTCGAAGGCGGGCTCCGGCCGCAGCGACAATACGCTCCACTTCCGCGCGCAGAAAGGGGGATGAGGTAACCAGCAGCACTTCTTCCGCACCTTCCGGCAGCCAGGCCTCGCCACTCCCTACCGGATTCCCGGCGTAAGCGGCCGCGCCAGGCGGGGGCTCATCTGCAACCCGCCGGGACGAGGGCGCGGACCGGCCTGGATCAGAATGGGAGGGGGTCAGCTGGTGCCTGCTCATGGAGCCACTGTCCACCCGCTGCCCCGCTTGGATAAGGAGACCGGGCCCGTATGTGGATAGCGCCCCTTCCAACAGCCCTGTGCAGGAAGAGTCGTCCGGCTTGAGGGGCCTCGCAGACAAGGCAGAATTGGAGCATGTACCTCCTGCTGGCCGCCCACCCCCAGGGCGCGGTCCTGCAGGAACTCACACAGGCCGGCCACCCCCACCCCTCCAACCCGGAACCCCGGCCTGTTCCCGTAAGTGAACTGCCCGCCGTCGTACGCGGCCTGGAACGCCGGCGGCAGGGCGGGCCTCCCCGCTGGATCTGGCAACGGACGCAGGACTGGTACCCGTCCCTGCTGGCATCCGGGGTGGAACTGGACAGGTGCCATGACCTGGGTTTGTGCGGAAACATCCTGGCCCATTCGCAGTTCACAGCCCACACCGAATATGCCCTGAACGCGGACCGGGTCACCCTCGACGACCCGCAACAGCCGCCCCGGGTCCTCCAACCGCCTCCACCGCCACCCGAACAGGGCGCCCTTTTCGATGATCCGGGCACCGGCGTCGAAACCCGGCACACGCTGGAGGACCTCCGGGAGGAATACGCCGCCCAGCAGATAGCCCTGGCATCCGTCAGCCCCGAGGAGAACCGGCGCAGCCGGCTGCAGCTGCTCCTGGCCGCGGAATCGGCCAGCGCCATGATCGCCGCCGAGATGCAGCACGCCGGCGTCCCTTGGCGGGAGGACCTGCATGAGGAGATCCTGGCGGATTATCTCGGGCCCCGCCCGCCCATGGGCCACCGCCCGGTGAAACTTGAGGCCTTGAACCTTGAACTGCGCGGCCTGTTGAACGCGCCAACCCTGAACCCGGATTCCCCGCAGGACCTGATGCGGGCCCTCCACCGGAACGGGATCGAAGTCAAAAGCACCCGGCAGTGGGAGCTGAAGGAATCCAAGCACCCCGCCATCGCCCCGCTCCTGGCCTACAAAAAACTTTCGCGGCTGCACGCGGCCAACGGCTGGGCCTGGCTTGATGCGTGGGTGGCCGGCGGACGGTTCCGCCCTGAGTATGTTGTGGGCGGCGTGGTTTCGGGCCGCTGGGCGTCCAGGGGCGGTGGTGCCCTGCAGATACCGCGCCAGATCCGCGGCGCCGTGCACGCCGATCCCGGCTACAAACTGATCGTGGCGGACGCCTCACAGCTCGAACCCCGTGTCCTCGTGGCGCTGGCAAAGGACTCGACCATGGCCGAGGCCGCCAGGAACCAGGACCTCTACGCAGGCATCGCCGCCAAAGGGTTCGGCGGCGACCGCGCGAAAGCGAAAGTAGCGCTGCTGGGTGCCATGTACGGAGCCACCTCCGGTGAAGCCGGGCGCCTCATGCCGCAGGTCGCCAGGACGTATCCCCGGGCCGTGGACTTCGTGGAACGCGCGGCCCGCGCCGGCGAGTCCGGCGGAACGGTCACCACCAGGCTCGGCCGCAGCTCCCCACCGCCGTCGGAACGCTGGTTCCAGAGCCAGCGCTCGTCGTCGGCGGAGGAGCAGCGCCGGGCGGAATCGATTGCCCGTTCCCGGGGGCGTTTTACACGGAACTTCGTGGTCCAGGGCTCCGCGGCGGACTGGGCCGCGTGCTGGCTTGCGGAATTACGACGGCGGCTGCGCGCCTTGGCCGCGGAAGGTCCGGCCCGGGCGGAGCTTGTTTTCTTCCTCCACGACGAAGTGATGGTCCACGCGCCTGAGGACCTGGTGGATGCCTGTATCAAAGCAATCGAGGATGCCGCGGGCGCGGCCAAGGACCTGCTGTTCGGACCTATACCTGTGGAGTTTCCAGTGAGTGTGGCGGTGGTTGATTCCTACGACCACGCAAAATAGGACCTCCCCTGAACGGGCACCAGAAGCCCTCCAAGGCGACATTTGTCGAGAAAAGTAACCTACCCGGCGGTAGCTCGCCGGGGTCCCGTGACCCGGGATACAGTCGTGTGGTGACTGAAACAGATCGGTTCAGAGGTTGATGCAACGACGCACACCAAGGGGAGGTCCGGCACATGGCGGGCAGGTTTGAAATTCATCGGGTAGGCGACGAGTCGTACCGGCTTCGGCTGACGGACGGAGAGGGCAACATCGTTGCCGTCTCACCGAACTTCAAGTCCCTCAACACATTGCTGGAGGGCATCGACGCCATGCGGGAGAACGCGGCCACGGGAATCGTGGTGGATCTCCGCCAGCAGCAGGCCTGACACCCGTCGAGGCGAAAGAAGCCGGCCGGGGCCAGCAACCCGGACGTCAGACACCCATCGGGTGGACCCGGCTCCGGTCCCAGGGCACAGCCCAGCCGAGCTGTTCAAATAGGCCATTCAGGACAATTCCGGTGAACCCCCACACCACCACGCCGTTGACGGTGAAAGCCGGGCTGTCGAAAGTGCGCCCGGCCCGGTGGACTGTGGCCATGACCCTGTTGTCCGGGTCCAGCAGGTCCCGCACCGGGACCCGGAACACCTGGGCGGATTCGGCATAGTCCACCACATGGACGGGCGACGGCGACTTCCACCACCCGAGCACTGGGGTGACGAGGAAGTTGCTGTGGGCAAGGCCAAGCTCCTGCAGGGTGCCCAGCACCTCGACACCGTCTGAGTTCAGGCCCGTTTCCTCTTCCGCTTCGCGCAAAGCTGCCTGTACCGGCGTTTCCCGGGCATCAATGCCGCCGCCCGGAAACGCCATCTGGCCGGGGTGGGATCCCAGGGTGTGGGCCCGCTCCAGCAGCAGGACATCCAGGTCCGCCGGTGCCAGCGGTTTCCCGGAAACCGCCGGAACGTCGTCCAATGCACCGAAAAGCATCAGGACGGCAGCCCTGCGCGCCCGTTGCGCATCAACGGTGAGGGCGGCCCACAGGGGATCAGGGGACGCCGCGGATCCGGCCTTTGCCCTGCGGGCCAATTCCATCAGGTCATCACGCGCGCTCAAGGTGTCCTCTTCTGGGATTCCATCCTGATTTCGGCGGCCCTGTCCGTTTCAGCCAACAGTTGAGACAGCAGGGCTTCGTTGCCCGGGGCGAGCTCGTACTTGAGCAGCTTGGCTGCCTTGACGGAGTCCGTTTCGCCCAGGCCGTAGCTGGGGCACCAGTTCGCCACGGGGCATGCACCGCAGGCAGGCCTCCGGGAGTGGCACACGCGCCGCCCGTGGAATACCACCCGGTGGGACAGCATGGTCCAGTCCCGTTTCTCGAAAAGTTCGGCGACGTCGTACTCGATTTGGACCGGGTCCTCGGACGTCGTCCAACCGAACCTGCGGGCGAGGCGGCCAAAGTGGGTGTCCACTGTAATGCCGGGGATGCCGAAGGCGTTGCCGAGCACGACGTTGGCAGTCTTCCTGCCCACGCCCGGCAGCGTTACCAGGTCCTCCAGCCGCCCCGGCACCACGCCGTTGTATTCGTCCACCACCCGGGTGCACAACGCGATCAGGTTCCGTGTTTTGGCCCGGAAGAACCCCGTGGGCTTGATAATTTCTTCCACCACGGCCGGATCCGCTTCCGCCATGGACCTCGGATCCGGGAAACGTGCGAACAGCAGGGGCGTAACTTGGTTGACGGTGACGTCCGTGGTCTGCGCCGACAGGACGGTGGCCACCAGCAGTTCAAACGGGCTGCGGAAATCAAGCTCCGCGTGCGCGTAGGGGTACTTCTCGGCCAAAGCCCTGTTGATACGCCTCGCCCGCCGCTTCAGGCCAAGCATCGACTCTGCGGAGACCACGGGCATGCCCGGAGCCGGGCCGGCGGGCGCTGCCACTCCGCCGGCCCTTGAAGCCCGGGGCGAGGCCATGCGTTAGCCGCGCTCGATATTGCTGAGGTCGCGCAGCACGCCCAGCCGTCCATCGGTGTGCTGGACCAGGAACTCGTGTCCGCGGTCTTCGAGGGCGAGCACCCAGCCGCCCGGCTCAATGACGAAAGCGGGGGCCCCGGTGCGGGGGTCGAAGGCTGTACGGTGCTGCGCCACAGCAAACCAGAAAGCCTCGTGGATGGGCTGTTCCTCTGATTCCTCGGGCCGGCTTGACGGGTCCACCGTTGCCCCGATGGGCTCTTCGACACGGACCTGCTGGTGCACCGCCGTAGCGGCGGGCGGCTCCCATGTCCCCTGGGCCGCAGGCGCCGCCGTGGCGCCGCCGTCGTGTTGGCCGGCAGACTGATGAGCCGCAGCAGTCGAGGCACCCGGGGCGGCAGCAGCACCGGCCGTGGGGATGTCTCCCAACTGCGTCTCTTCCGCCGCCGGAGCTGCGGAGGGACGGACGACGTCGGCGGCCTGGGTTGCAGGCCCCGGGTCACCTGCGGAGGTGAAGTCGGAGACCTCGGGTGCGGTTGAAACCGGGGCAGCGCCCGTGCCCCCGGCCCCGGCGGCGGGCGCCGCAGTGGGAACCGCCGCTGTTGCGGGTGCGTGGTGCGAGGTGCCCGGCTGGACGGCGGAGGAACCGGCTCCGGCACCGCCGAACAGCGCTCCGCCTGCTGCCTTGGACGCGGAAGCGGGCACAGCCTTGCTGGAGTCTGCCTTGCCTGACTCAGCCTTCGGCGGTTTGGGCGCCCGCGGCTTCCGGACGGGAACGGCTGCTTCCCGGGCCACCACATGCGCCGGGGCTTCGGCCCGGCCCTGGAAGTCCGGGGAGATGTACCGAAGGAACCGGCCGAGGACCGTCACGGCGAAAAGCACCACGGCCCCGATCAGGCCCACCAGGAGACTGGGAACGTAGGCTCCGGCCACGGACAGGAAGAAAAAGGCGACGGCGAAAGACGCCACCACGGAAGCGAACTGGTCAATGGACAGCGAACCGATGCGAATCTTCGTGCCCGGCGCCAGCCTCCGCGCGGCAAAGAGGGCGCTCACTGCCAGGGGCAGGACGATGCCCAGCCCCAGGAAGAAGAGGTTGTTCAGGTTCCACAGGTTGTACCGCCCGCCGAACATGGGGAGCAGGGAAGCGACGAACAGGATGACGGTGGCGGCAAACACGGCGAGGTCGCGGATGGTGAATGGACCGAGCACCGCCTGGTGGGCGTTCGCGCCGCCCTTCAATCCGGTTGTGGCCTGTTGGCTGGTGCCCGAAGCCGAGCCGGCGCCGGTGGTGCTGGAGCCTGCCTCCGTATCGGGGCCCGTTTTCTGGCCAAAGCTCTGCTGGTTCATTCTGTTCTCCTTAGCGTGGCGGCACCAGGGCTGGAGGCCCCGAAACCGTGCCGTCTTAAAGCGGATCCGACCCGTCCCGGGCGCTTGCCCGGGGCGGGAAGGGCGGTCCGCAGTGAAGTCACAATTCCATCTCAGCCTAGTCAACAGCCTGACTGATCACTAGCTGGGCACGGCGCGGAATGACTGCCGGAGGCCGGGCCTGCAGCCATTCATCGCTTAACAAATGCCGTTCACGGGGTGGTCTGTGACACCGCACACATGCACTGCCGGGCAAGCATTAGTCTTGATTTCGGAACGGCTCTTTGCGGAAGTCCGTAACCAGCAGGTGCCCGGCGTCGTGCAGGCGGCGGAGCCCGGCGGCGGATCTCCGCGCAGCAAAGATCGATGAATGATGAGGTTCACATGTCCCACGACACTTCAAGCTCCACGGCCACCGCTCCTTCGGGCTCGGGGCAGGGCGGCCAGCAGGGCGATGCCTTTGAAAACCTGCTTCACGAGACCCGGGCGTTTCCGCCGTCTCCTGAGTTCGCTGCTGACGCCGTTATCACCGCCGGGGAGTATGAGGAAGCTGCTGCTGACCGTCCCGCTTTCTGGGCGAAGCAGGCGCGTGAGCTGCTGACCTGGTCCAAGGACTTCGACCAGGCACTTGACTGGTCCAACCCGCCGTTCGCGAAATGGTTCGTGGGCGGGGAAGTCAACGCGGCCTACAACGCGCTGGACCGGCATGTGGAGAACGGACGCGGTGACCGGGTGGCCATCTACTTCGAGGGCGAACCCGGCGACACCCGCACCTACACTTACTCCCAGCTCACCGAAGAGGTGAAGAAGGCCGCCAACGCCTTCGAGTCCTTGGGCGTGGTCAAGGGTGACCGCGTGGCCGTCTACCTGCCGATGATTCCCGAAGCAGTCATCACCCTGCTGGCCTGCGCCCGGATCGGTGCCGTGCACTCGGTGGTGTTCGGCGGCTTCTCCGCGGACGCCCTGCGGTCCAGGATCGACGACGCCGAGGCCAAACTCGTGGTCACCGCGGACGGCACCTACCGGCGGGGCAAGCCCAGCGCCCTGAAGTCCGCCGTTGACGACGCGCTTTCCCGCCCCGGACATACGGTGCAGAACGTGGTGGTGGTCAAGCGCAACGGCCAGGACGTGGACTGGCACGAGGGCCGGGACCACTGGTGGGCCGACACCGTGGACGCCGCCTCCCCCGAGCACACCGCGGTGGGCCATGATTCCGAGCACCCGCTCTTCATCCTCTACACCTCCGGCACCACCGGGAAGCCCAAGGGCATCCTGCACACCACGGGCGGATACCTCACCCAGACCGCGTACACCCATAAGGTAGTGTTCGACCTGCACCCGGACACGGACGTGTACTGGTGCACGGCCGACGTCGGCTGGGTCACCGGCCACTCCTACGTCGCCTACGCCCCGCTCATCAACGGCGCCACCCAGGTGATGTACGAAGGCACCCCCGATTCCCCGCACCAGGGCCGCTGGTGGGAGATCGTGGAGAAGTACAAGGTCTCCATCCTCTACACCGCCCCCACGGCTATCCGGACGTTTATGAAGTGGGGCCGGGAAGTCCCGGACAAGTACGACCTCTCCTCCCTCCGGGTGCTCGGTTCCGTGGGCGAACCCATCAACCCCGAGGCCTGGATGTGGTACCGGAAGGTCATCGGCGGGGACCGGACCCCCATCGTGGACACGTGGTGGCAGACCGAGACCGGCGCGCAGATGATCGCCCCACTGCCCGGCGTCACCGCCACCAAGCCGGGCTCGGCACAGGTCCCGCTGCCCGGCATCGCCGTGGACGTGGTGGATGAAATGGGCGAATCCGTGCCCGACGGTCACGGCGGATTCCTGGTGATCCGCGAACCCTGGCCAGCCATGCTCCGCGGCATCTGGGGCGACCCCGAACGTTTCAAGGACACCTACTGGTCCCGCTTCGAGAACATGTACTTCGCCGGGGACGGCGCCAAGAAGGACGAGGACGGCGACATCTGGCTCCTGGGCCGGGTGGACGATGTCATGAACATCTCCGGGCACCGGCTCTCCACCACCGAAATCGAATCCGCCCTCGTATCCCACCCCGCCGTGGCCGAGGCCGCCGTCGTGGGCGCCACCGACGAGACAACCGGGCAGGCCGTCGTCGCGTTCGTGATCCTGCGCGGGGACGCCGCCAACAACGGCGACGAAACCGTCCAGGAACTCCGCAACCACGTGGGTAAGGAGATCGGCCCCATCGCGAAGCCGAAGAACATCCTGGTGGTCCCCGAACTGCCCAAGACCCGCTCCGGCAAGATCATGCGGCGCCTCCTCAAGGACGTCGCCGAAGGCCGCGACCCGGGCGACGCCACCACCCTCTCGGACCCGACCATCATGCAACAGATCGCGGAGTCGCTCCGGAAGTAGGCAAAGCAGGCGTACGACGACGGCGCCGCCCACCGAACGGCCGGGCGGCGCCGTCGTCGTATGCTGGGAGCAGCCCTGCCCCCTGCCCTGAAGGATCGCTTAGATGCTTGCCGTCGCACGCCACCAGGCTATTTTGGACGCTCTTCAGCGCGAACGGGTTGTCCGGGTCTCAGACCTGGCGCAGCAGCTGGGCGTATCCCTGATGACAGTCCGCCGTGACATCGAAGTGCTGGAGGAGGGCGGCCGCCTTGAGCGCATCCACGGCGGGGCTAAAATTCCGGGCGACACCAGTACCCACGAGCCCGGCTTCGACCTCAAATCCACCCAGTTGACCGCTGAGAAGCGGGCCATCGCGGTGGAAGCAGCCGGCCTGGTACAGGAAGGCATGGCGGTAGGCCTCAGCGCAGGCACCACCACGTGGGCGCTGGCCAAGGAACTCACCAACGGCCCCCGTATCACGGTGGTCACCAACTCGGTGCGCATCGCAGACTTGTTCCATCACGGCGCTTCCGCCGGTTCCGCCCGCTTCGCCTCAACGGTGATCCTGATCGGCGGCGAGCGCACGCCGTCGGACGCGCTGGTGGGCCCCATTGCCACGGGGGCGCTCAAGCAGCTGCACCTGGACGTGCTGTTCCTTGGTGTTCACGGGATGGATGCCGCCGCAGGATTCACTACTCCCAACTTGCTGGAAGCCGAGACGGACCGGGCGTTCGTGGCCGCCGCACGCAAAACCGTGGTGCTCGCCGACCACACCAAGTGGGGGCTGCTGGGCATCAGTTCAATCGCTGCGCTTGAGGAGGTGGACGAGGTCATCAGTGATCCTGGCCTGGGCAACGAGGCGCAGCGCATCCTTCAGGAGCGGGTGGGCCGGCTGCGGCTCGCGGAGCTCTAGCCCGGAAGGCATTACGGGCAGCCGCAGGATTGCCGGACGTGCAGGGTGGTGTCGAAGATCCGGTGCCGGGGCTTCTCGCCGCGGCTGGCTCCCACCAGCGCTGCCACCGCAGCTTCCGCCATGCCGGCAACAGGCTGTTCAACCGTGGTCAGCGGCGGCCAGGAGTATTCGGACTCGGCGGAACCGTCAAAGGAGGCCACCGCGATCTCGCCCGGGACGGCCAGCCCTGCCTCATGGACCGCCGGGAGCAGGCCGATCGCCTGCATGTCCGAGGTGGCGAAAATGGCTGTAGGCGGACCGAAGGGATGTCCGCCGTTTCCAGGACCTCCAGGTCAGGTTCAAAAAGGACACTGGCCAGCAGCACGCCGTCCACCTGCCTGGCAGCGAGGTTCCGGATATTCCGCCGTTCCTTGGCGAGGTTCCCGTCCGAGTTGCTCAATACCAGGGCATACCCCAGGGCAGCGGCGGCATCTTCCACGGCATGGGAGAACAGGGAGAAGAACGGGTTTGGAGATATCCGGAACCACAAGCAGCAGCGTCGCACTGGAACCCAGCTTGAGCGCGCGGGCGGCCGCGTTGGGGCGGTAGCCCAGGACGCGGATGGCGTCCTGGACCTTGGCTTCGGTGGCAGGAGCCACCTTCTTCAGCCCGCCGTTGACCACGTAACTGACGACGGCGGTGCTGACGCCGGCATAGCGCGCAACGTCCTTACGGGTCACGGCTCCGCCTCGCGCCACCTGCACTGCCGGAGTAGTCACGCTGTCCATATTAAGTACTTGCACCCGGAGCATCACCGAAGTCACGGATCGGAAGCCGCGCGCCGTCTTGAAGGGCAGACTGGTGGGCCACAATTCCCGGGAGGGTAAAGCGGGCCGCCACCCAGGCGTTCACAGGAGGAAGGGTGCCATGGTTGACCGCCGTCACGAAGTCGTCCACCAGGAAGTGGTGGCTTCCTTCATGCCCGTTGGGTGCGCCGCGGAACTCCTTTGGAAGCCGCTCGGGGTTATGGACCGGGG
This sequence comes from Pseudarthrobacter sp. Hb11, assembly GCF_059383655.1. Classification (NCBI taxonomy): domain Bacteria; kingdom Bacillati; phylum Actinomycetota; class Actinomycetes; order Micrococcales; family Micrococcaceae; genus Pseudarthrobacter; species Pseudarthrobacter sp. Hb11. Next base: position 23,939 of record NZ_JBWZCM010000006.1, on the reverse strand, counting down.
CCAGACCGGAAACAAAAGCGTCCCGCAACTCCGGTGCCACGTTGGCCAGTGAGGGGTCGTCCAAGGGCACGCTGGGCCGTGTTTCCAGATGCTCGGAGATGTCGTGGACGTTGATCTTGTCCTGCCAGACAGTGACTTTCGCCAATTGCTCGAAGCTGGCCTCGGTGCCGAAGAACCGGAACCGGGATTCACGGATGTGTGAGGGGTAACCCACGCGGCGCATCTCGTTGGTGCGCATCACGCCGCCGTCGTTCAGTTCAAAGAGTGCGCTGGCGTTGGAGAAGTCGTTACCGAACATGCTGACGGCCTTGTCGAAGACGCCATCAATGCGGTCATCCCTGACCCCTACGCAGCTGACGCTGACCGCGTGGGCAGGGTTGTAGTAGCTGGTCTCCCCCATTATGTACACCAGGCCGGTCTCCCGGACCGCCTCAATGATGACCGGCTGTTCGACGCGCTCAAGAAGGCACACCCCGGCGTCGAAATTGAAAGCTGCTCCTCCGGCGGCGCGCGCGTGGACCTGGGAATCCTGGAGCGGACGGACCGCATCTGGGCATCGGACTGCAACGACGCACTGGAGCGGCAGACCACCCAGCGCTGGACCGGGCTCGTGGTTCCCCCGGAACTGGTGGGCGGGCACATCGGGCCCACCACGTCGCACACCACGGCCCGCACGCATCATCTGTCCTTCCGGGCCATCACGGCCCTCTTCGGGCACTTCGGCAGGTGGAGGCGATCTCCCCCACCCCTGGCGACACCGACTAGGCCCACACGTTCACGCAGGTCCAGCCGCCGGTCTGGCTGGCGGACGGGGCAGTGGCCAACGGCCGCTTCCTGGCCGAGGTGGGGGTGCCGATGCCGATCCTCAACCCTGAGCACGCGCTGCTGGTGCGCTTTACGGCTCTCTAAAATCCATCGATTGCTCCGTACGCGCCCTTTCCACACCTCATAACGGCGCGTACGGAGCACTGGACGGTAAGAATGCGCGCCAGCCGGTTCAAAGCACTAGATTTGCTGGCATGACCGAACCCTCTTCATCAATCAGCCGCGGAACAATCCTGGTAATCAACGGACCCAACCTGAATCTCCTGGGCACCCGCGAACCGGAAAAATACGGCACCTCCACCCTGGCCGACGTGGAGGAACTGGCCGCCCGGACTGCAGAGGCGCACGGGTTTGCGGCCGAGTGTGTCCAGTCAAACCATGAGGGCGTCCTGCTGGATACCATCCACGCGGCCCGTGGCTCCGCCGTCGGAATTGTCCTGAACGCCGGTGCCTTCACGCATACGTCGGTTGCCCTGCGTGATGCCCTGGCTGCAGTGCAGCTGCCGGCGGTGGAAGTCCACATCACCAACGTGCACCAGCGCGAGGAGTTCCGGCACCACTCATTCCTCTCGCCGGTCTGCTCAGCTGTGATTGTGGGCGCGGGGGTGTTCGGCTACAAGCTGGCCATCGACTACCTGGCTGAGGTTCTTTAAGCAGCTATTTCTGAATGCACTGTCCCGAGGAAACCGGCGCACTCAGTGACGGCGCCTGGGCTGCCACGGGGTTGAGGTCGTCCATGGTGATGGCGAATCCCATCTCTGCATCCGACGTCGCCTTCGCAAAGATCACTCCCGCCACCTGCCCTTCGGTGGTCAGCAGCGGACCGCCGGAGTTCCCGGGCTGGACGTTTCCAGCCAGCCGGTAGATCTCTTCCGGCGAGGGGTTTGTGCCGTAGATGTCCGGCACCAGCACCGTGGTGATGTCCTGGACAGTGGCTGGCCGGGACTGAAAGGGGCCGCCGTGCGGATAGCCTGCGAACGCGGCCGCGCTGCCGTTCGGCAGGTCCGCGCTGAGGGCCAGCGGCTGGGCAGGCAGGTCCTCAACCGCCAGCACCGCCAGGTCATGCCGGGTGTCGAAGTAGACCACCTGCCCGGGCATCGCGCCGCCGTCGGGCATCTCCACGACGGGCTGCGACACGCCCGCCACCACGTGCGCATTCGTGACTACGCGGTCCTCGGAAACAACGAAGCCGGTGCCGGTCTGGTTCTGGCCGCACTGGTAAGCGGTGCCGGCAATTCTCAGGACGGATTCGGCGGCCCTGTTCAGGGCAGGGGTGTCGGTGCTGGCGTCCGACACTGGCACTGGCACTGCAGGGCCATGGTCCAGTCCCTGAATCAGGGTAGGAATCCCGTTGCCGATGACCGTCGAGCGCAACTGCGCCATCGTAGCTTTTACGGGGTCCGGCGTCAGGCCGTCGATGAAACGGATGACCCGGGATTCGGCCAGCTGCTGGGAAACAAAGGGGACACCAAGGGAGCTGACACTGAAGGCCAGCATGGACATAACCAATGCGGAAACCACCACGTTGACGGCGCCGCCCACCAGCCGGTCAACGGCGCGGAGGGGCCGGATCCGCACTGCGCCGCGGATTGTCCGGCCAATCATGGTGCCCAGGCCATGCCCCAGAACCACCAGCGCGACGGCGGCGGCAATGATGGCGGTCAGCCGCCACCCGGAGTCCTCGACAAAGCCGCTGACGAGGGGGACCGCGAAGAATGCTGCCACGGCTCCTGCAGCGAATCCGGCGATGCCGCCCACTGTCACAAGGAAGCCGTTTCGCAGGCCGTAGATCAGGTAGGACAGCAGCGCCAGGATCAGGACCAGGTCCAGGACAGTCAAGCCGACCACTAAGGCTCCTTATAAGCAGTTGTAACCCCATTCTATCGGCGTAGGCTGACAATCTTCTGTGGGTCCCCGCCGCCCCCGGCGCCCGCCGTTTGGGCGTTTTGGCTGCCAAGTTCGTCACAGAACCTTGAAAATTCTGAAACAATGGCACAAGCGCCACAGCCGACACTTTTATTCAGGAGATTTTATGGACATCGAGGTACTGCGCCGAGCACCACTTTTCGCCACGCTCGACGACGACGCATTCCGTCTGCTGACGGACGAGCTCACCGAGGTGGACCTTTCCCGCGGTGCTTCGGTTTTCCGTGAGGGCGACCAGGGCGACCAGCTCTACTTCATCGTCTCCGGCAAGGTGAAGCTTGGGCGCACCTCGCCCGACGGCCGGGAATCACTGCTGGCCATCCTCGGCCCGGGCGAACTTTTCGGCGAAATGGCCCTGTTCGATCCGAGCCCGCGCACTGCCACCGCCACTGCGGTGTCCGAGACCCGCCTGGCGGGGCTGAAGAACGAAAGCCTGAACAACCTGCTGCGCACCCGGCCCGAGGTTTCCGCGCAGCTCCTGCAGGCCCTGGCCCGCCGGCTGCGCCGCACCAACGACTCCTTGTCGGACCTGGTGTTCTCCGACGTTCCCGGCCGCGTCGCCAAGGCCCTCCTGGACCTGGCAGACCGCTTCGGCCGGCCCGCCACGGACGGTGTCCTGGTGGCCCACGAACTCACGCAGGAAGAACTGGCCCAGCTGGTGGGCGCCTCCCGCGAGACCGTGAACAAGGCCCTCGCCGAATTCGTCCAGCGCGGTTGGCTGCGCCTGGAAGCCCGCGCCGTGGTCATCCTGGACATGCAGCGCCTCCGCCAGCGCTCCCGCTAGTCCTCTCAGCACAAAGGCCGCCCCAAGGGGTGGCCTTTTGCGTGTCCACTGCAGCCCGGCGGTAAAATTAGGGCTAGAGGTGCATGGCGATGTCCGTGGCTATGGCTGTTGTGTTGATCCTGTTGGGCCTGGCGTCAGTTGCCGCGATAATCGGCACGGTGGTCCTGGTGGTCAAGGACGGCCACGGGCAGATTCCGCTGGAACCGCCCGTGAGGCCATGGACCGCAGGCAACCTGCCCAGCCGCCCGTATTCGACGCTCCGCCGCATTTAGCGTTCGCGCTGGGGATCCCCCGCGGTGGTCTTTGCGGCTTCGACTTCGAGCAGCAGCCTTCCGTCTTCTTCCACGAGCTGCGGCTGGTACACGTGGGCCTTGCGTTTGTAGCTGAGGTAGGCGATGCACCCGTTGGCAGCCGCCATTTTTTCGAGCATGATTTCGGAGCCGGGCACCAGGAGGCCGCCGAGGGTGCGCCCCACGGTGTTTTCCTGGCCCACCTCGTCGCCGAGGTCAGTGGTGTCACGACCGGCGATGACATTGGCCGCATTCACCCACCGGCCCCACACCCCTTTGCCGTCCAGCAGGGTGGGCTGCTGGTTCAGGGGCACCGTTGCGGCGAAGTAGCGGGTGTCGAACCTGCGGTGCGCGAAGTCCGGGCTGCGCCAGTTCACCAGGGACTTCAGCAGGTCGGTCCGGACGGACAGCCCACGCTTGGCCAGGACCTCCGGAAAGGTTCTTTCCTGCTCGGCCACGGCAAGGCGGGCCCGCATGTACTCCGGCGTGGACGTGGCCTCGACTGTGCTTGCCATATCGGCACCGGCAAGCAGTACTCCGGTTTCCTCGAAGAGTTCGCGGATGGCGCCCAACACGTGCCGCCGCGCCAGCCCGACGTCGTCCGTCCCCATCTGCTCAGCCCAATGCTGTGGTGAGGGGCCCAGCCAGCCGACAGGGTCGTCGTCGGCAGCGTCCAGGGAACCGCCGGGGAACGCGAGGACCCCCAGCGGCGAGGAGCCGGGCCGGTAACCCAGCCACGTTTCCAGGCCGGTGGGGGAATCACGCAGCAGGACAACGGATGAAGCAAGGCGCGCGGCCCGCGGGGTCCGTTCGCCGTGTTCGAGCCAGCTCTGCGCTGCCCCTTCAAGATCCTGAGGGAGCGCAAACAGGCGTCGGGCGAGCTGAGGCAAAGGAAGCGACCGGTCCTAGCTGAATTCGGCGATCAGTTCGACCTCTACGGGAGAGTCGAGAGGCAGCACGGAAACGCCGACGGCGGAACGTGCGTGCTGGCCTGCGTCACCGAGGACGCGGCCCAGCAGCTCCGACGCACCGTTGATGACGCCGGGCTGTCCCGTAAAGGAGGGGTCGGACGAGACGAATCCCACAACCTTGACAATGCGGGTGATGCGGTCCAGATCCCCAATGACGCTCTTAACGGCGGCCAGGGCGTTGACTGCGCAGACTGCGGCGAACCGCTGTGCGTCCTCCGGCGAAACGGTGGGCTCGTCTGCGAAGCCTCCGGTTCCGGCGGAAACCTTGCCGGTGGCCTCGAGCTTGCCGTTGACGAAGGGCAACTGGCCGGAGGTGTACACGTGGTTGCCGGAGATTACTGCCGGAACGTAGGCGGCTACCGGCGCGGCAACCTCAGGAAGTGTGATTCCCAGCTCGGCGAGCCGCTGCTCAACGGCCGAGATCGGCGCAGCGGACGTGCCGGAGTGGGCTTCTGCAGAAGCGCTCATGCTACGGCTTCTCCCTCTTCAGGTAGGCAACCAGACCGTTTCCGTCCGGTCCGGGGACTACCTGGACGAGCTCCCAGCCGTCATCTCCCCACTGGTCCAGAATCTGCTTTGTGGCGTGAATAATGAGCGGAATCGTGGCGTACTCCCATTTGGTCATGAGAGAAAGACTAGTCCTTGCCGGTAAAGTGGAAAACATGGCTCCTCGTAAGAACCCATTATTCGACACTGCCACCACCCTTGGAAAGATCCTGGTCTTCCTTGGCGTGAGTGCCATTTGCGGTGTCCTGGTAGCAGGCCTGCTGGTCCCCGCGGCGGCCGTTTCAGGCAGCGCAGCCAGCGGTTCGATCGAGTTCTTCGACACCCTTCCGGCGGAGCTGAAGGTGGATCCGCCCAACCAGACCACCCGGATCCTGGCAGCGGACGGCAGCGAGATCGCCAGCGTCTACAAGGAAAACCGCACCAAGGTTGCCCTCAACCAGATTTCGCCTTTCGTGAAGGAAGCTGTCATCGCCGTCGAGGACAGCCGTTTTTATGAGCACGGCGGTGTGGACACCACAGGCATCCTGCGCGCAGTTGTCAGCACCGCACGCGGAAACAGGCAGGGCGCCTCCACCATCACCCAGCAGTACGTGAACAATGTCCTCAACTCCAATCTCGCCGCCGAGGGCAGGGACGAGGACATCAAGCTCAATGGTGTGAACAAGGGTGTGGGCGACAAGCTCCGCGAAATGAAGCTGGCCATCGCCCTGGAGAAAGAGTTCAGCAAGGAGCAGATCCTTGAGGGCTACCTGAACATCGTCTTCTTCAACCGCGACGCGTACGGCATCGAAGCCGCCTCCCGTTTCTTCTTCAGCACCACAGCCAAGAACCTGAGCCTTCCCCAGGCTGCTCTGCTCGCCGGCCTGGTCAACAGTCCGTCCGCGTTCGACCCCATCAGCAATCCGGAGAACGCCAAGCAGCGCCGCGACCTGGTGCTGAGCCTGATGCTCAGCCAGGGCAAAATCACCAAGGCTGAGCACGACGCCGCTGTTGCCACTCCGGTGAAAACCAAGGTGACCCAGCCGAAGCAGGGCTGCGCTTACGCTTCCACCGCCCCGTACTTCTGTGACTATGTTCTCCATCTGTTGGAGAACAACCCGGCCTACGGCGCCGAACTTGCAGAGCGGCAACGCCTTATCTACGGCGGCGGCCTGACCATCAAAACCACATTGGATCCGAACGCGCAGGCCGTGGCTCAGGAGCAGGTCAACGCTTCGGCCGGCGCCAACCCGGACAAGTGGGGCGCAGCCATGGTCTCCGTGCAGCCCAACAGCGGCAAAATCGTCTCAATGGCCCAGAACACGAAGTTCCTGCCGGCCAAGGGGTCCTTCGACTCGCAGGTGAACTTCAACGTGGACAAGCTGGATAAGGACGGCAACGACCTTAATGGCTTGGGTGGCGCACAGCCCGGGTCCACCATGAAGCCATTTACGTTCGCGCAGTGGCTCAATGAGGGCAAGTCCATGAACACCGTGGTTGACGCAGCCCAGCGCGTCTACCCGCTGGGCTTCCCCTGGCGCAACTCCTGCGGCCAGGTGACCGGCGGGTACAGCACCGAACAGAAGAACCAGAACCTGGGCACGGCAGACGACCTGCAGAACGCCGAACCCCAGTGGTACCGCCCCCTGTCCGTCCTTGAAGGCCTGTACAACTCCATCAACACCGTCACGTTCGCCTCAGCAGCGCAGCTGGACTTCTGCGGCATCCAGAAGATTGTGGACGCAACCGGACTCCACGGCGGGCTTCCGGCTGACGGCGAACCGAACCCGAAAATCAACATGTCCACGCTGGCCAACCTGCTGGGTTCCACCCAGACGGCTCCGCTGACCATGGCCAGTGCCTTCGCTACGTTCGCCAATGACGGAAAGTACTGCGAGCCCATTGCCATCTCGTCCGTCACGGACCAGACCGGCGCCCAGTTGCCGGCACAGTCCACCAGCTGCCGGGACGCCGTGACGCCGGAGGTCGCCCGCGGCGTGAACTACGCCCTGCAGGAAGTCCTCAACCAGGGATCGGGTTCGTTGATCCAGCCCCGTATTTCCACCCGGACCAGCTTCCCGATCGGCGCAAAGACCGGTACGTCCAACAACAACGGATCCACCTGGGTTGTTGGCCACACCACCGGACTGGCCACAGCTGCCTGGTTCGGTGACCCGCTGGGCGCCCAGGGCCGTTCCGGCCAGAACATCACCGTCAACGGAACGTTTTATCAGGGCATCGACGGCTACATGATCGCCGGACCCATGTTCTCCAACTTCATGTCGCGGGTCGCGCCGTCGTTCGGGACTGAGCCCTTCCCCGCGCCGCCAAGCGAGATGCTGTTCGGCGGCGGCGGATTCAACCCCGACAACAATCCCACCGCACCCGAAGCGCCCCAGGAGCAGGGGCCCGCTAACTCCGCCCCGGCAGCCCCTGAGCCCGCCCCCGAGCCGAGCAACAACGGGAACGGCAATGGAAACGGGAACAATGACGATTAGCCCGATGATCCCAATCGGTGCATTGGCCGGCCGCGCCCGAACCATCGGGCGCGGCTTTGCCGTCACCGCAGGAGCCGGGGCCGCGGCCGGAATCGCCGCCTTTGGTTATGGCCTGTGGGAGAAGAACCAGTTTGAGCTCCGCGAAGAGACGCTAAACATCCTCCCTCCCGGGCAGTCGCCGTTCCGCGTCCTCCATCTGAGCGACATCCACTTTGTCCCCGGGCAGCAAAAGAAGGCTGCCTGGCTGGAATCACTTGCCGGTCTTGAACCCGACCTGGTGGTCAACACGGGCGACAACCTCAGCCACGCCAAGGCGGTGGACCCGCTTCTGCAGGCCCTCCGCCCCCTCCTGGAGTTCCCCGGCGTCTTCGTCCCCGGCTCCAATGACTACTTCGCCCCCACCCTGAAAAACCCGGCTTCGTACCTGCGGGGACCATCCAGGGCCAAACCGAAACCCACTGTGCTGGACTGGCCGCGGCTGCGTTCCGGCTTCGGCATGGGTGGCTGGGTGGACCTGACCAACCGGCACCAGTCCGTGGTCCTGAAAGGCATCCGTTTCGACTTCTCCGGCGTGGACGATCCGCACCTGAACCGGGAAAGCTACGCGGGCTGGCCCCGGGGCACCGTCAACCAAAATGCCACTCCGCACCTCAAGGTCGCCGTCATCCACGCCCCCTACCAGCGCGTGCTGGACCACTTCACGGAGGACGGCGCGGACCTCCTGCTCGCCGGCCATACGCACGGCGGTCAGTTGTGCCTCCCCGGTTACGGCGCGCTGGTGTCAAACTGTGATCTCCCCACATGGCGGGCCAAGGGGCTTAACGACTGGCAAAGCAACGGAAGTACGACGCCAGTCAACGTCTCCGGCGGCATCGGCACTTCCCGCTTCGCCCCGGTCCGCATCGCCTGCAGGCCGGAAGCCGTCCTGCTTACCCTCACCTCACCCAGCTAACCGCCTTGCAGGTACGCGGACACGGGAGTCATTGCGCATCCCAATAACTGGCCAACCTCTGAACGCAGCATAGTTGCCTGTGAATCGGCTCACTCCATGGCATAGGGTAGTTGCTACGGGAAACTACATTCGTTTTAGAGCTTGAGAAGCGGGCATGGCCAAGCAGACATCTTTTTTTCGATCCATCAGCCGTCTCTATCCCCATGTCAGGCCAATCATCCCCCGGCTTCTCATGGGACTTCTGTGCGCACTTCTGGCCAGTGTTGTTGCCTTGGCCATCCCGCAGGTTCTCCGGGTACTGATCAACGAATCGCTCCAGCCGGGCGGCACCACCGAAGCCGTCTGGATCCCGGCCGGCGTCATCCTGGCACTGGGTGTGGCGGAGGCCGGGCTGGTGGCCCTTCGCCGGCAGTTCGTCATCAATCCCGCCACCTCCGTTGAGACCCGGATGCGGGTTTCCTTGTATGGCCACCTGCAGGACCTGACGGTCTCGTTCCACGACCGTTGGGGTTCCGGCCAACTTCTCTCCCGCGCCATGACGGACCTGAACTTTTTGCGCCGCTGGATGGCCTTCGGCGCCATCATGCTGGTGGTCACCACCCTGACGGTCATCATCGGTATCGGGGTCATGTTCGCGATGAGCTGGCAACTGGCCCTCATCTTCCTGGCCGCTGCCGTGCCCATCATGGCCTACAGTTTCCGGTTCCGGACCCGCTTCAGCAGGGTGGCGCGCCGCAGCCAGGACCAGGCCGGCGACCTTGCCACCACCGTTGAGGAGTCGGTCCACGGCATCCGCGTGCTCAAAGCCTTTGGCCGCAGCCGGGAAGCCCTCGAAAACTTCGAGGAACAAGCCGAGGAACTGCGCCAGACGGAGATCGATAAGGCGCGCCAGCAGGCCACCTTCACGATGGTGGTCACCTTGTTGCCGGAACTAGCCCTTGGCGCGGGACTCGTGGTGGGTGTCATGCTGTGCGCCGGCGGGCAGCTGAGCATCGGCGCGCTGGTAGCCTTTTTTGCCACTGCCGCCGTCATCGCCTCCCCCGTTGAGTTCTCCGGCATGCTGCTGGCCATGGCACTCACCGCCAAGACCGCCGTCGACCGTCACTTCGAGGTAATGGACACAGCCAACAGCATCACCAGTCCCCCTGAGCCCCGGCTGCCCAGCCGGCTCGTCGGCGCCCTCCGCTTCAACAACGCCACTTTCGCCTTCGAGGACGCTCCGGACAAGCCCATCCTGAAGGAGATCAACCTCGATCTCCGGCCCGGCGAAACGATGGCCCTGGTGGGCATCACCGGAAGCGGCAAAAGCGCCATGATCCAGCTCGTGCCCCGCCTGTACGACGTCACCGATGGCTCCATCACCATCGACGGCGTGGACCTGCGGGACTTCGACGTGGAGGAACTCCGCCGCATCGTGGGAGTGGCCTTCGAGGACACCACCCTGTTCTCCACTTCCGTCCGTGACAACATCCTCCTCGGCGCCCCGGTCCGCAACGATGCGGTTCTCGAGGAGGCGCTGGACGTGGCCCAGGCGCACTTCGCCTACTCCCTGCCCGAAGGCCTGGAGACCCTCATCGGCGAGGAAGGCCTGAGCCTGTCCGGCGGGCAGCGGCAGCGCATTGCCCTGGCCCGTGCCATCGCCGCACGCCCGCTCGTGCTGGTGCTCGACGATCCGCTGTCCGCCCTGGACGTCCACACCGAGGAACTCGTGGAGACCCGGCTCCGGGCCGTGCTGAAGGACACCACCACTCTGATCGTGGCCCACCGGCCGTCCACAGTTGCGCTGGCGGACCGGGTGGCGCTGCTGGAGGACGGGCGCATCACCGCCGTCGGGACCCACACCGAGCTGCTGGCCGGCAACGACCACTACCGCTACGTCATCGCCAGCCTCGACCAGGAACCACGGGACCTGGACTCCGAGCTGTCGGAGCTCAAAGAAGCCGGTATCCAGGCAGAGGAAGTCACCCGATGAGCACGGCCACCTTCGGCACCGCCAACGAAGACAACGCCCACCTGAGCAGGAGTGACAGCAGGGCTGTACGACGGCGGTCGCTGGCACTGCTGCGCTCCCTCATCCGGCCCGTGCGGCTGCGGTTCTGGCTGACGATAGCCACAGTGGTCCTCTCGCAGGCGGCGCGGGTGGCCGGCCCGGCGCTCATCGCCTTTGGCATCGACCATGCCCTGCCCGCGCTTCAGGCCGGAGATAACCTGCCCCTGGTGCTCACCGGCGTCGCCTATCTGCTCGCGGCGATTGCGACGGCGGGACTCACCGCCCTGTACGTCACGTCCACGGCGAGGTTGAGCCAGGCCATGCTGCTGGACTTGCGCGTCAAGGTTTTCCGGCACACTCAGCGGCTAAGCCTCGAGTTCCACGAGAAGTACACGTCCGGCCGGATCATTGCACGGCAGACTTCGGACTTGGAGGCTCTTCGCGAACTCCTGGATTCCGGGGTCAGCTCGCTGGCGTCCGGAATGCTGTTCATGATCTTCACCGCTATTACCGTGTTCGCCCTGGACTGGCGCAGCGGCCTGCTGGTGCTGGCCGCCGGCGTGCCGATGTATTTCCTGGCCCGCTGGTACCAAAAGCATTCACAGATCGCCTTCCGCGAATCCCGGGTGGTGTCTGCCCGGCTGATCGTGCACTTCGTGGAGACCATGACCGGCATCCGGGCCGTGAAAGCATTCCGCAAGGAACGGGAAAATTCCGAACGGTACGGAAAACTTGCGGAGGACTACCGGTTGGTCACCGTCCGCTCCATTAACCTCAACGGCATTTTCCAGCCAGGACTGGTGCTGATCGGCAACGTCTGCGTGGCCGTGGTCCTGCTCTTCGGCGGTTTCCGCGTCCTCACCGGCGATCTTGCAGTGGGAGTGCTGTTGGCGCTCATCCTCTCCACGAAAAGGTTTTTCCAGCCGGTGGACCAGATGGCAATGTTCTACAACTCCTTCCAGAGTGCGCAGGCAGCGCTGGAGAAGGTGTCAGGACTGTTGGAAGAAGTACCGACGGTGCGGCCGCCCAAAAATGCTGTCGCACTGAAAAACGCCAAGGGGGCGATCGACTTCAAGGACGTGGAATTCCGCTACGGCGACGGGCCGGTGATCGTCCCCACGCTTAACCTGCACATTCCGGCTGGCCAGACCGTTGCACTGGTAGGCCAGACGGGAGCGGGAAAGTCCACCCTGGCCAAGCTGATTGCCCGCTTCTACGATGTCTCCTCAGGCTCCCTCACCCTTGATGGGGTGGACCTCCGGAACCTGAGCACAACGGACCTGCGGCGGAACATCGTGATGGTGACACAGGAGGCCTTCCTGTTCAGCGGTTCCGTCGCTGACAACATCGCCCTGGGCCGGCCCGAGGCTTCCCGGGCCGAAATCGAGGAAGCAGCGAAGGTCGTAGGGGCACATGAATTCATTCTTGAACTGCCGGACGGCTATGACACAGATGTCAATAAGCGCGGCGGCCGGGTGTCCTCCGGCCAGCGCCAGCTCATCAGTTTCGCAAGGGCGTTCCTTGCCCGCCCGGCCGTGCTGATCCTGGACGAGGCAACGTCCTCGCTTGATATTCCTTCAGAGAGGCTGGTGCAGGCCGGACTGGCCCGGCTCCTCGCGGGCACCGACGCTGCCAGCAGGACTGCGCTGATCATCGCCCACAGGCTGTCCACGGTGGAGACGGCGGACCGCGTGCTGGTGGTTCACAACGGCCGCATTGTTGAGGATGGATCGCCCGCAGAACTTATCGGGGGCGGCGGACGCTTCGCGGACCTGCACGGCGCCTGGAAGGACTCTTTGGTCTGACCGGCCGCGGAGGCTGCGGATTTCGCATCGAGGGCCCGCATCGGCTATTCTTGTAAAGTTGCTTTTGCAGCGGATCGGGATGTAGCGCAGCTTGGTAGCGCGCTTCGTTCGGGACGAAGAGGTCGCAGGTTCAAATCCTGTCATCCCGACCAAACAAGAGAGGGTCTCCATACGGAGGCCCTCTTTTTTGGCGTTCCCGGCTCCCCCGGACCTGCGGCTTCCGGGAAAGGGAAAGGCCCCGGAGCAGATGCTCCGGGGCCTCCCTCGCCTCCTTGTTGAGGAAGCTACTACATCGGGTTAGGCCAGTTGCCGCTGTACGTGTCGTACGTAGCGTCCGTGCTGTTGACCTTCTTCCCGTTCTCTTTCTCTGCCATGGGATTCGGCCAGTTGCCGCTACGGGCAGAGATGCCGGCGTTATCCGCAGGGGAACCGGCCGCCAGTACGGCCGGGGCCGCGGCGGAAAACGCCAGGGCACCCGCAAGTACTGCGGCCGCTGCAATCTTCTTCAACATATTAGTTCCTCTATACGAGTCGGATTCCTCACAAAGCCAGCACTGTCCTTGTTGACACTCATTGTAAAATGTTTTGCACAGGGACTGTCAAGCACCGGTTTCAGGCCGTCCGAATGAAAGGAGATCCCGTGGGCAACGGATTCGGGGAGAAGCTCCGGGCAGAGCGGCTCGAACGTGGGATGACGCAGGCCGAACTGGGGAAGGACCTGTATTCGCCAAGCTATATCTCACTGCTCGAAACCGGCCGACGGGAGCCCACGGCTGAAGTGATTGAGGAGCTGGCCAGAAGGCTCGAATTGGCGCCCAAAGCCCTGGAAGCCTGGAGCCAGCCAATCTCTCTCAGCGACGCGGAATACGTGCTGGCAGGTCTGTACGCCCGGCAAGCGTGGGATTTGCGGGATTACCCCCTGGCAGCCAGCCATGCTGCAACTGCCGCCAAAATCGCTCTCGAGGGGAAGAACACCAGCGCGTGGTGGAATATGACTTACATGCAGGCGGAATGCTTGTTGCGCCATGGTGATTTAGTGGAATGCCAGCAGATTACCGAACGCCTGCTGGAACACCCGATGGCGAGGGAGTCCGTGGGACTGGGTGTGCGCGCCCGTCAAATGCTTGCGGCTGTTTTGCAACGGCAGGGACAGCTGTCTGCCGCTGTGGATCAAGCAATGGAAGCGATGAGGCTGGCGGAGCAGCTGCCGCCAAGTTCCACCATCATAACGGGCGCTTTGCGGGTCCTCATCGGGGCTCTGGCGGAAAGCGGCCGACTGGACGAGGCATGGACCCACTGCCGGGTGCTCATCACGCAAGTGGACGAAGATTCAATGCCCCAGCTTGCCGGTGAAGTGGCATGGGTCGTGGGAAATGTCGCCTTTATGCGGCATGACTACGCAGAGGGAGTCAAGGAACACGAACGTGCGGCAAAGCTGCTTTCCCCGGCCAATGACATCGAGATGTGGGCACGGTTCAACAAAGCTTCTGCGGCCGTGCGGCTACAGGCCGGCATTGTGGAGCCCGAGACGCTCGCCTCGATCGAGCGGGCCGAACTCGCGTTTTCGATTGTTTACGAAATGAAAAGCGACGAGCTGGAAGTCGCTTTCATCCGCGCCCGCTGGCTGTACCTGACCGGTGACATTGTGGCCGCAATCCAGAAGCTCCGGGAGGTCCACGCACAGCGTGACGCACTCGCCAAGCACACGGCCGGCGAGGTTTCATTGCTACTCGGCAAATCGCTCAAGGCCGCAGGCGAAGCCGATGAAGCCCTGATATTCCTTCAGGAAGCACAGAAGGCCTTCAGCTCCGCCGGGGCCCAGGATCTCATCCAGCAGGCATTGGACGCGATGCTGGAGATCCGGCTCGCCCAACAACGGACAGACGCCGCGACTAAAGACGCAAAGGCCAGCTGACTAGGGCCAGCCGGCGTAGGCGAGGGACGGGCCGGGTCCGAACCTGCACACCGGTTTACGCGAAGGCCCGCCCGGTCAGCTTCTCGTAGGCCTCCACGTAGCGGCCGCGGGTCCGCTCTACAACTTCGGCGGGCAGGGCGGGCGGAGGCGTGTCCGTTGCCCTGTCCCAGCCGGACTCGGCCGAGGTCAACCAGTCCCGGACGTACTGCTTGTCGTAGGAGGGCTGCGCCTGTCCCGGCTGGTAGGTGGCAGCGTCCCAGAACCGTGACGAATCCGGCGTCAGGACCTCGTCGCCCAACGTAATGGAACCGGAAACGGCGTCGTAGCCAAACTCCACCTTGGTGTCGGCAAGGATGATGCCGCGTTCGCGAGCGATTCCCTCGGCCTTGGTGTAGATCTCCAGTGTGAGCTGGCTCAGCCGGCCGGCGATATCATCGCCGACCATTGCCACCACGGCGTCATACGTGATGTTCTCGTCATGCTCACCCACTGCCGCCTTGGCCGACGGCGTGAAGATGGCCTGCTCCAGCCGTGAACCGTCCATCAGGCCTTCCGGCAGCGGGATACTGCACACAGTCCCCGCGGCCTTGTACTCCAGCAGGCCTGAGCCCGTGAGATAGCCGCGGGCGATGCACTCCACCGGGAACATGTCCAGCTTCTTGCAGATCATGGCCCGGCCTTCGACGGCCGCCGGCACACCGTCCTCCACTGTGGAGGCCAGGACGTGATGCTCCACGCCCAGCTGGTCGAACCACCAAAGGCTGAGCTGGGTGAGAATTCGCCCCTTGTCCGGAATTTCGCTGGTGAGGACGTGGTCGAAGGCACTGATGCGGTCACTGGCCACCACCAGTACGCAGTCCCGGCCCACCCGCTGCCGGACGGAATCGTCGGCCGGTTCGTAAAGGTCACGGACCTTGCCCGAGTAGACGTGCGTCCAACCCGGCAGGTCCAGGGTGGTGGTACTGAAACCGCGTGCTGCGGAATTTGCGCTCATGCTAGGCCTTCCCCTTCGTTATGGGCAGCGATCCGGTAGCGGCTGACGATACCCGAATCTCGCCACGCGCGGCTTTGCCGCCGATGTCCGTGCGGAACTGCGAGCCTTCAAGCTGGACCAGCTCCACGCCGTCGTACGCTCTTTCCCGCGCCTCCACCAGGTCGCTGCCCAACGCCACGACCGCAAGTACACGCCCGCCGGCGGAGACAACCTTGCCGTCCTCGTCAAAGGAGGTGCCGGCGTGGATCACGTGCACGCCGTCCAGCGCTTCGACCTTTTTCAGCCCGCGGATCCTGTCACCGGTACGGGGGCTGTCAGGGTAGTTTTCGGAAGCGACGACGACGGCGACCGCAGTGTCCTTCGCCCAGCGCAGCTCCTCTGCCTTGTCCAGTTCGCCCTTGGCGGCTGCGAGCAGCAGGGCACCGAGCGGCGTCTTGAGCCGCGCCAGCACGGCCTGGGTTTCCGGGTCGCCAAAACGGACGTTGAATTCGATCACGCGGGTGCCGCGCGAGGTCAGCGCGAGCCCCACAAACAGCACGCCCACGAACGGGGTGCCGCGGCTGGCCATCTCGTTGACCGTGGGCTGGGCTACGCGGTCCAGGACCTCCTGGACCAGCCCTTCCGGTGCCCATTCCAAGGGCGTGTAGGCACCCATTCCGCCGGTGTTAGGTCCTTCGTCGTTGTCGAAGATCCGCTTGAAGTCCTGGGCCGGTGACAGCGCCACGGTGTTGTGCCCGTCGCAGAGGACAAAGAGGGAAACTTCGGGCCCGTCCAGGAACTCCTCGATCACCACGGAGCCGCCGGCATCGAAGCAGGACTGTGCGTGTGCCAGGGCCTCGTCGCGGTTCCTGGTGACCACCACACCCTTGCCGGCAGCGAGGCCGTCGTCCTTCACCACGTACGGCGCGCCGAACGTGTCCAGGGCCGAAGCGGCTTCGTCGGCGTTGGTGGCGACCATTGCCATGGCCGTGGGCACGCCGGCCTCGGCCATGATTTCCTTGGCGAATGCCTTGGAGGCTTCGAGCTGCGCGGCGGCCTTGCTGGGGCCGAACACCGGGATCCCGGCATCGCGGACGGCGTCGGAGACACCTGCCGCCAGCGGCGCCTCGGGTCCCACTACCACGAGGTCCACGGCGAGCTTCGTAGCCAGGGCGGCGACGGCGTCGGGATCATTGCCGTTGATTGTGTGGGTGGGGACCAGCTTGCTGATGCCGGCATTGCCGGGAGCGGCATGGACCTCGGACACGTTGGGGTCGGCGAGCAGGGAGCGGACAATGGCGTGTTCGCGGCCTCCGGGGCCGATGACGAGTACCTTCACAGTCACCAAGGGTACTTTGTGCACCCGCCCGCTCCTAAGCTGTGTCAGCCCTGCAGAACAATCCCCGGCCCGCTTCGCTCCGAACCCATGTCATGAAAAAGCTTCGGAATTGGCTCAAGGGTCCCACCGCCATGGCTGCGCTGGCAGGCGTGGTGGCTGCCGCCGTCGTCCTGGCCGTGGCTGAGCTGGTTGGAGCCTTTTTCACCGCCCGCGCCACACCCGTCATCGCGCTGGGATCCACGTTCATCGACTTCACGCCGTCCTGGCTGAAGGATTTTGCGATTGCCACGTTCGGAACCAATGACAAAGCCGCCCTCTTTGTGGGCATGGGACTGACCATCTTCATCCTGGCCTGCGTACTGGGCGTGGTGGCGTACCGGCGCTGGGCGCTGGGAGTTTTGGGCGTCCTGTTCATGGGTGCGGTGATCGTGGCCAGCGTGGTGACCCGGGCAGGCGTAGGGCCGGCGGATGCCATACCGTCGTTGGTGGGCACGCTCGCGGGCCTGGCCGCCCTGCGGTTCCTGATTGCCCCGCTGTGGGACACGAATGTTGCACCCGCCGACGCCGCAGCGGACACTCCGGGCGGCAGCCGCCGCCGCTTCTTCACCGCAGCCGGGATCACCGCAGCCGCTGCCGGCATCGCCGCCACGGGCGGCCGCCTCCTGAGCACTGCCCGCAGCAATATCGCCCAGGCGCGGGATGCCGTGCAGCTTCCCGTGCCTGTGAAGGCTGCTGCTGCCGTTCCAGCCGGCGTCCAGTCGCCGGTGCCGGGGGTCGCGCCGTGGGTCACGCCCAATGGTGAGTTCTACC
Source organism: Pseudarthrobacter sp. Hb11 (assembly GCF_059383655.1). NCBI lineage: Bacteria > Bacillati > Actinomycetota > Actinomycetes > Micrococcales > Micrococcaceae > Pseudarthrobacter > Pseudarthrobacter sp. Hb11. Next base: position 6,375 of record NZ_JBWZCM010000006.1, on the reverse strand, counting down.
GCATTGACACGGCCCTCAGCGTCCCGGAAGTTAACGTGGACGAGTGGGAGCTGCGGGTCCATGGGCTGGTGGAGGAGGAGGTCCGGCTCACGTTCCAGGACCTGCTCGACGCCGACCTGATCGAATCGCACGTGACGCTCACCTGCGTCTCCAATCCGGTCGGCGGCAACCTCACCGGCAACGCCAAATGGCTGGGCCTGCCCATCCGCGAGGTGTTGAAGCGGGCGAAGCCGAAGGACGGGGCGGACATGGTGCTCTCAACCTCCGTCGACGGCTTCAGCGCGTCCACACCGCTCGAGGTCCTGCAGGACGGCCGTGACGCCATCCTGGCCATTGGCATGAACGACGAGCCGCTCCCTCTCGAACACGGCTACCCGGTGCGGATGGTGGTTCCGGGACTGTACGGGTTCGTTTCCGCCACCAAATGGGTGGTGGACCTCGAAGTGACCCGGTTCGCCGACAGCAAGGCCTACTGGACCCAGCGTGGATGGTCCGAACGCGGGCCCATCAAGACCATGGCACGGGTGGACGTCCCCAAATCCTTTGCTAAAGTCCCCGCCGGGAAGGTTGCCGTGGGCGGTACCGCCTGGGCCCAGACCCGCGGCATCACCAAGGTGGAGATCCAGATCGACAACGCCGGCTGGGTGGAGGCGGACCTGTCCACCGAGGCGTCCGTGGTGACATGGCGCCAGTGGTCCTATGAATGGGACGCCGCACCCGGGCCGCACTACATCAAAGTCCGTGCCACCGACGGCTCAGGTGAGGTGCAGACTGACCAGCGGGCGGATCCCGTTCCCGACGGCGCCTCCGGCTGGCAGTCGGTCATGGTCACCGTGGAGTAGCCGGGCATCCGGCATGCGGGCCCCTAGACTGGCAGCATGCCGCATAATCCGCACGCCACTTTCACCGTGGACTCCGCCGTCGAACTGGCCGTGATCGAGCGCAGCGGCTTTGTGGAGTCGCGGCACATCGGCTCGGCCGTGCTGCTCGCAGCGGACGGGACAGTGGTCACAGAGCTTGGCGACATCAACACCCCCATTTTCGCCAGGTCAGCCCTGAAGCCGTTCCAAGCACTGGCGTCGATGCAGTCCGGAGTACCGCTCCGGGGCGCACAGGTGGCCCTGGCCTGTGCAAGCCACGTGGGCTCGCTGGACCATATGGACGTGGTGTCAGGCATGCTCAAGGCGGCCGGCGTCCGCGAGGACCAGCTGCAGTGCCCGGAGGCCTGGCCGCAGGATGAAACGGCCCGAAACTGGCTGGTGCGCTCGGAGCGCGGCAAGTCCAGGCTCGCGTTCAACTGTTCCGGCAAGCACGCTGCCTTCCTGTGGGCATGCACGGAAAACGGCTGGGATACCCACAGTTATTTGGAGCCCAACCACCCGCTGCAGCAGCGGGTCCGCACGGTCATCGAGGAGTACGCGGGCGAAAAGATCGCGCATCTGGGAATTGACGGCTGCGGCGCGCCTGTGGCGGCGGTTTCCCTCAAGGGCCTCGCGCGGGGCTTCTCCCAGCTGGCCAAGGCACCCGGCGACCAGAGTTTCAGCGCCCGTGCCGCCACCATCGCAACGTCAATGCTTGACTACCCCTGGGCGGTCCAGGGCCGCGGCGAAGCCAACACCCTGGTGATGGACGAGCTGGAGGTCATCGCCAAGGTTGGCGCCGAAGGCGTGCTCGCCATGGCAACGCAGCAGGGTGTTTCCGTGGCCGTCAAGATATTGGACGGGAATGTCCGGGCCACCTCGCTGGTGGCGCTGACCCTTCTCGCTGCGGCCGGCGCGGTGGAAATTCCGGGGGTTGCGAGTGTCCTGGAGAAAGTCGTGGAGCCCGTGCTGGGCGGCGGCCGCCCGGTGGGACAGATCCGGCTGGGCCCGGCCGTTTCAGCGCTCCTGGATTAGGGCTCGCGGCAGCAACGGATTCTCAGACGTGCTGGTCCACGATCACCGGATTGCCGTCCGGATCCACCACAATGAAGCTCGCCGGCCCGGTTGTTCCTTCATCTGCTTCCGCGAGGAACTGGATGCCATGGCCCTGGAGTTCCTGCTGAAGCTCCCGCACGTCGGTGAAGGAGCCCACCGGCTGCGCGTCCTGGTCCCAGCCCGGGTTGAAGGTCAGGGCGTTCCGCTCCAGCACTCCCTCGAAGAGCCCGACGACGGCCTGGCCGTTCTTCAGGATCAGCCAGTTTTGCGACATATCGCCGGCCAACCGGCTGAAACCGAGTTTTTCGTAGAAAGCAGTTGAGGCCCCAATGTCCTTGACGTTGAGGCTGACCGAGAAAGCGCCGAGCTGCACGGGTAGCTCCGTTCTGTTCTGACGATGGTGCTACCGATGGTACCCGCGGGCTGCCGCGATTCCGTCCCGATGGCTGTTCGCGGTACCCTGATTGCCTTTGCCACTGCGTCCCCACCCGAAGGAAGCCGGAAACATGCCTGTAGCCCGCCGTCGTATCGACGTTGAAGAAGGCGCCGCGGCGCTGGCGGCGTGGCGGAAAGCCGCCGGGCCGTCGTCGGACGTTCCTGTCCCCCGGCCCCTTCTGGCCACCGCGGTGAGGTACACCCTTGAGGAAGTCACCGCGCGGGCACCGGGAAATTCGGTAGAGGTGCGCGTCCCGCCCTTCGGCGTGACGCAGTGCGTGGAGGGGCCGCGCCACACGCGCGGTACGCCGCCTAACGTGATTGAGTGCGACGCCGCCACCTGGCTTGCCATGGTGACCGGCCAGTTGGGCTGGGCGGACGCAGTGGCCGCCGGCAAGGTGGCCGCTTCAGGCTTGCGCGCCGACCTTTCGGCCTTGCTGCCGCTCTGACCCGATGGTCAGCCGCGGCCGATGAACGGCATGCCGGCAGCGGTCACAACTACTGATCCGACACTGGCCGTCGGTGGCATGTTGGCCATCATCAGCACCGCGCGGGCAGCATCCTCCACAGGAAAAGTGGGTTCCACCCGGCGGCTTCCGTCAGCCTGGAGCGCGCCCGCCCCGACGCCGATGGTGTCCATGATCTCCGTGGCCGTGTTGCCTATGTCGATCTGCCCGCACGTGACCCCGAAGCCACGCCCGTCCAGTTCGATGCTTTTGGTCAGGCCGGTCATGGCGTGCTTGGTGACGGCGTAGGCCACCGTCCGGGGCCGGGGTGAGTGCGCTGAGATGGAGCCGTTGTTGATGATCCGCCCGCCCTGCGGATCCTGCGCCTTCATCGCCCGGACGGCGGCCGCAGCACACAGCATGGATCCGGTCAGGTTGACCGCAACAACGGCGTCCCAGTCTGCCAGCGAGATCTCATCCACACCCGCCGCCGGCCCGAACACCCCGGCGTTGTTGAACAGGAGGTCCACCCGGCCCCAGCGCTGGCGAACCGCCTCGAAAAGATGCTCCACGTCGTCGGGCCGGGTGACGTCGCAAACCACCGGAAGCGCGTGCTCATGACCGCCTGCCGTCTCCACCAGCTGCGGCTCGCGCCGCCCGGCGAGGGCAACGGCGTAGCCATCGGCCAGGAGGAGGCGGGCCACCGCCCGGCCAATGCCGGAGCCGGCACCGGTTACCACGGCGACGCGCCGCCCCGGATGCTGGGGTTGATTCAAACTCTTCTCCTGTTGCCGAGGGCTGCACGGTACTTTGCCCTGCCGGGAGGGTTGCCGGCTACAGCGAAGCCGGCACCCCTGTGTTGTTCAGCGGCCAGCCTATGACGGTCTTGGGCCGCGGCGCAGCGTAGGTCCGGACTTTGGAGGTGGACAGCCGCATGCGGACCAGGGATTCGGCGATGGCCACGGCAGACGCAACACCGTCCACCACCGGGACGCCCGAACGCTGCCGGATCTGCTCATCAAGGCCGGCCATGCCGCCACAGCCAAGCACAATCACCTCAGCCTTGTCCTGGGTTACGGCCAGCATCGCCTGGTTGATGATCGCTTCGACCGCCCGCCCGGGTTCTTCTTCAAGTTCCAGGACGGCCATGCCGCTGGCCCGGACCGATGCGCAGCGGGCATCCAGGCCGGCAAGTTTGAGCCGGTCCTCGATGAGCGGGACGGTCCGGTCCAGGGTGGTGACCACCGAGTACTTGTGGCCCAGGAACATGGCGGTGCTGGCCGCTGCCTCGGTGATGTCCACCACCGGAACGTCCAGCAACTCCTGCAGCCCCTCGCGTCCGTGCTCGCCGTATCCTGCCTGGACCACGGCGTCGTACGGTTCCGGATAACGGGTCACGGCGTCCATCACGGCGATGGCCGCCAGGTAGCTTTCAAAGTTTCCTTCACAGGAGTCGGCACCGAACCGCGGCGTTATCCCGACGATTTCCGTACCGGGAGCAGCGATGCTGCGGGCCTGGGCGGCGATGGAGTCCGTCATGGACGCGGTGGTGTTGACGTTCGCTACGAGTATGCGCATTGGGGTTTCCTCCCTCAGTGGGTGCTGGCGACGGCGATGGCCTCGCCGTCGCGGTCTTCCAGCCGCTGCGAGCGGTCCGCGATGAAGAAATACACCACGGCGGCGATCCCTGCCGCGAAGAACCATGCGAAGGGTGCCGCTGCTGCCAGCCCCGGGACGAAGGCAATGAGGAGAGCGACGACGGCGGCCGGCACCATGGCGACGATCGCCCGGGGGTTGACGCCGTTCCTGTAGAAGTAGGCTCCGGCCGGGGAGGCGGTGTACAGCTCGGCAACGTTGACCTTGCCACGCCGGATCAGCCAGTAGTCTGCCATGACGACGCCGAACAGCGGGCCGAGCAGCGCGCCGAGGCCACCCAGGAAGTACACAATGACCACGGGGTTGTTATAGAGGTTCCAGGGCAGGATGACCAGGCCGATGACGGCGCTGACAATGGCCGCTTTACGGAAGTTCAGTTTCCGGGGAAACAGGTTGGTCAGGGCATAGACGGGCGCCACGAAGTTGGCCATGAGGTTGACCGCGATGGTGAGGATCAGCAGGGCGAGGCAGGCCAGCACCAGGAAAACTGTATTGGGAATGGTCTGGACAATGTCCGAGGGGCTTTCGATGATGGTGCCGTTGATCTTGAACTGCCCTCCGGCCATCACGACGACGATGGCGCCGAAGACCAGCATGTTGATGGGGATGCCCCAGAAGTTGCCCCGGACCACTGCCTTTTTGGATACCGCTGAGCGGGTGAAGTCGCAGAAGTTCAGGACGAAAGTGCCGTAAATGGAGACCCAGAGCGAGCCGCCCGCGAAGATGGTGAGCCACATTTCGGGCCCTTCCAGGGCGTTGTTGGAGGACCAGGCGATGGCGCCGCCGGCCTCAATGAAGATCCAGATGGCGATGGCAGCCATGGTGGCCAGGATGACCGGCCCGGCAAACGCCTCGTATTTGCGGATCATTTCCATGCCGAAGCTGACAATCACCAGCTGTACGACCCAGAGGATGAGGAAGGCGATCCAGCCCAGCGTGGACAACCCGAGGATGGAGTCCTTGTCCATGGCAGCAAGGGACGGAAACATGGCCACGATCATGACGCGGAAGACGACGGACGCGAGATAGGTCTGGATGCCGAACCAGGCGACGGCCACCGCTCCGCGCAGGAGGGCGGCGATTTGCGCGCCCCTGATTCCGAAGCTGATCCGGCTCATCACCGGGAAGGGAACGCCGGTCTTCACGCCCATGAAGCCGGAAAGATTGAGGAGGCCAAACAGCAACGCTGCACCGATTCCGAGTGCCATCAGGATCTGCCATCCACCCAGGCCCAAGGCAAAGAGGCCGATGGCAAAGGCGTAATTGCCCAGGCTGTGCACGTCGTTGGCCCACAGGGTGAAGATGCTGTAGCCGGACCAGCTGCGCCCGGCCCGCTTGGTGGGTGCGAGATCTACGTTATAAAGGGTGGGGCTGATGGCCTGGCCGGATGCTGCGCTGGCCGATTCGCACAGGGCGTCAACGCTCAGGGACGGGTGGGCGGCGGTAACTGACGGCGCTGTCAGATCTGTTGCCGCGTCAACACCGACCGGTGGAGGGGTCTGCATAGGTGTCTCAATTCTGGGAGGATTCCGCCGTGGTGAGGCCGGCTCGGAAGGCCGTTTCTGTTATTCCACATTGCGGAATCGAGATATTGAATAGTGAAATAAGCCTATGACCCACGTCACCTCCGGTCAAGGAGCGGATGGATGACCGTCGGTCACAATCGGTTGGCAGGTAGCCGTACCGCGCCCCGGCAACCCAGCGGACCGCTTCATATTGACCACCTCCTGCCTGCTTGCCTAATCTCATAAGGCAAGAATGTTTTCTCACAATACGAAAACATGGGCCATTCAACGATGAAAAGAGGCTCCCGTGGCTGCAGGAGAAGATACCTCCCATATCCTCAGCGGGTTGACTAACCAGCTGCCTGATCGTGATCCGGAAGAGACCGCCGAGTGGGTTGAGTCCCTGGATTCGTTGAT